>JBBIVU010000123.1:0-10066 GCA_037439585.1 Roseateles sp.
GGGCCAGCAGCCCGGAAGTCGCCACTCGACCGCCAGCACTGCGCCGGCCGGCGTGTGCGCCCGGAGGTGGCTCTCGACGAGGTCGAGCACCCGGTTCGCGTCCTGATCCGGCACGAGGCGGTCGCCTTCGCGGTTCACGCGACCGCAGACGACGTTGAGCACTATCGAGAGGTGCTCGGTGAGGCTCGGGTGCGGCGCCATGTTCGGCCCGGTGCCCGTTCCGCAGGTGCCGCGTCGGCCGTGGCGGCTTTGTCCGCCGTGGGGGCTGCCGCCGGCGCGTCTTCTTCCTTGATGACGCGGGTGTAGGGGGACAGCATGGTCACGAGCTGGGCGTAGATCTTGGGGTTGCCAGCCACCACCTCGCGCTGGTGCAGGAAGTCGGCTTCGCCGGTGAAATTGCCGATCAGGCCGCCCGCTTCGGTGACGATGAGCGAGCCGGCCGCCACGTCCCAGGGCTGCAGGCCCGTTTCGAAGAAGGCGTCGTAATGGCCGGCGGCGACGTAGCAGAGGTCCAGGGCTGCAGCGCCCGGGCGGCGCAGGCCGGCACAGGCCTGCATCACCTCCTCGAACATTTTCAGGTAGCGCTTGAAGTTGTCGCCGCGGCGGAACGGGAAGCCGGTGCCGATGAGCGCGTCGCTCATGCGGGTGCGCTTGGACACGCGCAGGCGGCGGTCGTTCAGGAAGGCGCCGCGGCCTTTGGTGGCGTAGAAGAGATCGTTGCGCGTCGGGTCGTACACGACGGCCTGCTGCACGACGCCGCGGTGTGCCAGCGCGATGGACACGCAGTACATCGGCAGGCCGTGGATGAAGTTGGTGGTGCCGTCCAGCGGATCGATGATCCAGACGTACTCGGAATGCTTGGCGCCGTGGGTGCGGCCGGACTCTTCGGCGAGGACGCCGTGGTCAGGGTAGGCACCCAGCAGCGTCTCGATGATCACCCCTTCTGCGGCGTGGTCGACCTCGGTCACGAAGTCGTTCGGGCTCTTGGTGTTGATGCGAAGAGCTTCGAGATCCAGCGAGGCGCGATTGATGATCGCGCCGGCTGCACGCGCCGCCTTGATGGCGACATTGAGCATGGGAGGGAGAGACGTTTGCAACATGCGTGGCACTCGCTGGAAGAAGGGGCTGACGGAAGGAAAGAGCGACGGGATGCCAGGGAAGCGGCCCGGATAATCGCGCGATTCTAGCCTCAGCCCCCGTGAAAACCCGTGGAATCCACACGTTTCGTTCTGATCAACACCAGCCACGCGGGCAACGTGGGTGCCACGGCCCGGGCGATGAAGGTGATGGGTTTTCGAGACCTGGTGCTGGTGGCGCCGCGTTTTGCCGACGTGTTGTGCCACGAGGAGGCCGTGGCCATGGCCAGCGGTGCGGCTGACATCCTGGCCCGGGCCTGCGTGGTGCCGACGCTGGCGGACGCGCTGGACGGTGTGGACTTCGCCTGCGCGACGGCCATGACGCCGCGCGATTTCGGCCCGCCCACGTGCGAGCCACGCCCGTTGTTCGCCGAGCTGGTCGCCCGCGAAGCCCCCCCACGCCTGGCCTTGGTGTTTGGCTCCGAGCGCTATGGCATGGCCAACGAGGACGTCTACCGCTGCCACGCGGTGCTCAGCATCCCGACCGACCCTGCTTATGGCTCGCTCAACCTTGCCCAAGCCGTGCAGCTGCTGGCCTACGACCTGCGGCAGGCCGTGGGTGGCTTCGGCGTGCTGGCCCGCACGCCCGACCCGAAATTGGCAGACGTCCGTGCCGTGCAGGGCCTGCTGGCGCACCTGCAGGCGGCGTTGACCGACATCGGTTACCTCGACCCCGCTGCGCCCCGCAAGCTCATGCCTCGGCTGAACCAACTTTTCAACCGTGCGGCACTGACCCATGAGGAAATCCACATCCTGCGCGGCATCGCGCGCCAGATGCAGAAAATCGTGGGCACCGATGGCCCCAGGTAGGGCTGCTTCCACAGGCTGGGCTTGCCCTCACAAGGCCACCCATGTGCCGGTGCCTGCGCAAAGGCATCGACCTCATCCCTGGGCGTGACCCCGCCGCCCCCTCTGCCTGGAAGGTGCTGACCTGTTCTGTGCCCGCCTGGGTTGCTTCACCGACGGTCAAACCCAGGGCGATGACCCGGTGGCCCCGGCCATGGGCGGTCTCATCGACAGGGCTGGCGGGGCACCACCGCCGGATCGCTCGGCGCTGGACGGCCGTCGGCACGCTGTCTGTCGACCGGGGCAGGCCGGTGGGTGACTGCGTGACGGAGGATGCGCAACGGACCGAGGCCTTCGACGCTGCGCAGAGGAGCCGCCTCGTGAAATGAAGCCGGAACAAGGCCTGCCGGGCGGTCGCTGGATGAGAATCGGATCTTCCGGGCCGGATGCCCGACTCATTCCCTTCGGCCCCTTGTGCATTTGAGCGAGTTTCGATTGCGGTTCTCTCAGCTCTGGCGGACAGCCGTTCGCCGGCTGCTGGGATGTGCCCGCAGCCTCGCGCTGCTGTCGGCGCTGGCCGTCGCTGCGGCGCCGGTGTTGGCAGGCTCTCCCCTCAAGCGGTGGTCCAGCCTCGCGGACATCACCTTCCAGCACCTGGGCCAGGAGCAGGGCCTGCCGAATGCGATCGTCACCGCCGTGGCTGAAGACGGGCAGGGGTTCTTGTGGGTGGGCACGCTGGGCGGGTTGGCGCGCTGGGACGGCTACCGTTTCAAGGTCTACAAGGGCGATGCGCTGCGGCCGGGCGCGCTGCCCGACAACTACGTCCAAGCGCTGCATGGCGACGCCTCCGGGCGGCTGTGGGTGGGCACCAGTGCGTCCGGCCTGCTGCGATTCGACCCGGCCACCGATACCTTCCTGCCCATTCCGGTCGGCGGTGCTGGCGGGCTCAGCCATGTGAGCGTGCGTCAGGTGGCCGACGATGGCTCCGGCGGGCTCTGGATCGTCACCGACGGTGGGCTGGACCACCTCGACCCCGCCACCGGTCGTGTGGAGCACCCCAGCGCTGCGGGGGGCTGGGCGGAGGGCGCTGGCCGGCAGGTTTGGGCTGTGTTGCGAGACCGGCAAGGCCGGCTGTGGCTGGGCAGTGCCACAGGGCTGTTCCGCCGGCCCGCTGCAGGCGGGCCGCTGCAGGCCGTTCCATTGGCTGCCGGGCGCACGGTGCAGCCCCAGGCGCTGGCGCAAGACAGTGCCGGGCAGATTTGGGCAGGCACTTTGCACGAGGGCGTCTACGTGCTGAGCCGTGATGGCGATGCCGCGGCGGTCGAGGTGCGGGAACGCGGCGTGGCCGAGAAGGATGACGTGCTGGGCAACAGCCAGATCACCAGTCTGATGGAAGCGCAGCCCGGTGAAATGTGGGTGACCACGCTGGGGCAGGGGGCCGTGACGGTCGACATCGAGCGCCGTGACACCCGGCGGGTGCGTCACGTGCCGGCGTGGCCGGTCAGCATCGCCGACAACGCCTTGCGCACCATCTACCGCGACCGGGCGGGCTTGATCTGGGTGGCCTCCAATCGCGGCCTGAGCCGCTTTGACCCGCGCCAGGATGGCGTGCTCACACGTTTGGGTGTCAGCGCCGAGATCGCCGATGCGCTGGACCCCCGCTTCATCAGCACCGAGATCAGCTGGATCCTGCCCATGCCGGATGGCCGGCTCTGGCTGGCGACGCACAACAGCGGCATCGACATCCTCAACCCGGCCGGAGCCCGCATTGGCGGTCTGAGGCCAGACGCCAGCCGTCCGGAGACGGCCCTGCCACCCGACATCGTGCTGGGCATGGTGCAGGTGCGGGACGGCCGCGTCTTCATTGCCACCAAGCGTGGGCTGTACCGGGCCGATGCCGACGGCCGCCAGCTGCGGCGCGTGCCGGTGTCGGGCCGTGATGTGGCCGCCTCGACCTGGGCGCTGCTGGCCGATGGCGACATCTTGTGGATCGGTGGGCAATTCGATGGGCTGTGGCGCATGGATCTGGCCAGTGGCCGGACCTCACCCGTGAAGCTGGCGGCGCCGGGGTTGACCGACCAGCGCGTGATGGTGATGGCACGGGGTGCGCGTGGCGAGCTGTGGGTGGGCACGCGCAACGGGTTGAACCGGGTTGAGGTGCCCCAGGGAGGCGGGGAAGGCACCGTGGTGCAGATCCCCGCCACGCCGAGCCAGCCCACCGGGCTGTCGGCCGGTTTCGTCACGGCGCTGATGCTCGATGCGCGCGATCAGCTCTGGGTGGGCAGCTATGGCGGCGGCATCGACGTGCTGCCTGCAGGCGGGCCAGGCTCACCCGTGCAGCGGCTGGGCGTGGGCCAGGGCTTGCCGGACGGCACGGTCAACGCGCTGCTGCAGGACCTGCAGGGGCAGGTGTGGGCCAGCACCGACGATGGCCTGGCCCGCATCGACCCGCAGCGCATGACCGTGCGCACGCTGCGTCGCGCCGAAGGCGTGGTCTTCCCGACCTACTGGACTGGCTCGGCCTCGCGCACCGAGCGTGGCGAGTTGCTGTTTGGTGGCGCAGGCGGCATGACGGTGGTGCTGCCCGAGCGTTTGCAGACTTGGGCCCACGTGCCGCAGGTGCTGGTGGTGGATGTGCAGGTGGGTGGCAAGCCGCTGTCGCTGCACGCGGCTGAGGGGCCTGTCATCGAGGTGCCGGCCGATGGCAACAGCCTGGCGGTGGAGTTCGCATCGAGCGACTTTTCGGCGCCGGAACGCAACCGCTACGCCTACCGGCTGGACGGGTTCGACACGGGCTGGGTGACGGCCGATGCCGCCCGGCGCCTGGCGGCCTACACCAACCTGCCACCCGGCCATTACAAGCTGCGCTTGCGGGCCTCCAACCGTGATGGCCAGTGGGGCGAGCGTGAGCTGATCCTGCCCGTGCACGTGTGGCCAGCCTGGTACCAGACCTGGTGGTTCCGGGCCAGCCTGGCGCTCGGGCTGGGCCTGGCACTGGTGGCCGCCGTGGCCGTGCGCACGCGGCTGCTGCGGCACCGGCAACTGGAGTTGGAGCACAAGGTGCGTGAGCGCACGACGGAGCTGCGCGCTTTGCACGAGGCGCTGGAGGAGAAGTCGTTGCAGCTGGAACTCAGCAGCGTGACCGACCCGCTCACCGGCCTGCACAACCGCCGCTTCCTGAGCGAGCACATCGAGCAGGACCTGGCCTCCAGCCTGCGCCGCGCCCAGGAGGTGCTGGCTGCCGGCGGGCAGCCCTTGGACACGGACAACGTCTTTCTGCTGCTGGACATCGACGCTTTCAAGCGTGTGAACGATCGCTACGGCCATGCGGCGGGTGACGCCGTGCTCGTGCAGTTCGGTGCGCGGCTGCGCTCGGTGCTGCGGGAGTCCGACTACCTGGTGCGCTGGGGCGGTGAGGAGTTTCTGGCCGTGGCGCGCGACACCGACCGCCTGCGTGCCGAAGAGTTGGCCGAGCGCATGCGGGCCGTGATCGCAGCGACCCCGTTCGTGCTGGATGACGGTGGCGAGATTGCGGTGAGCTGCTCCGTCGGGTTCGCGTGCGTGCCCTTCGAGCCCGAGCGCCCTCTGGCGCGCAGCTGGCACCAGGTGGTCAACCTGGCGGACCTGGGTTTGTACGCGGCGAAACGGTCCGGCCGGGACGCCTGGGTGGGGGTGCATGCAGCCACCGGACGCGGCGCCCGTGGCGCGCGCGTGGTCGGGGGCTTCGGTTTGACCAGCAGCCGGGCGCTGGACGAGGTGGCAGCGGCCATCGTCACCGCGCCTGCGCCGGACACGGTGCCGGGCTAGGCACTGCGTTGGGCGCTCTTGGGCCGGAAGGCCTTGCAGACCTCGTCCCGCGTTTCCAGGTAGGGACCGCCGATGAGGTCGATGCAGTAGGGCACGGCCGCAAAGATGCCGCTGGCCTTCTCGTGGCCAGCCAGCGTCTCGGCGATGGCCTTGGGCTGGCCGGGCAGGTTGATGATGAGGGCCTGGCCGCGGATGACGGCCACCTGGCGTGACAGGATGGCCGTGGGCACGAAGTGCAGCGAGATCTGGCGCATCTGCTCGCCGAAGCCGGGCATTTCGCGGTCGGCCACAGCCAGCGTGGCTTCAGGCGTCACGTCGCGCGGCGCCGGGCCGGTGCCGCCGGTGGTCAGCACCAGGTGGCAGCCTTCGGTGTCGACCAGCTCGACGAGTGCCGCCGAGATGCCAGCCTGTTCATCGGGAATCAGGCGCGGCACGAACGCGATCGGGTTGCGAAGCGCGCTGGAGAGCCACGCTTTCAGCGCCGGCAGGCCCCGGTCTTCGTAGACGCCGCTGGAGGCGCGGTCGCTGATGGAGACGATGCCGATACGGACTGGCTCGGTCGTGAGCTCACTCATCGCCAGTCACCCGCTCGGACGCCTTGATGAACTGGAACAGTTCGCGGAAAGCACGTCCGCTGCGCTTTTCCGGCTCGTTCGCCGCATCCTTGCGTGCCGCGCGCACGAGGTTGCGCAGCTGCTGGATGTCGACGTCGGCATGTTCGCCGATGAATTCCTGCAGCGCGTCATCGCTGGCGAGCAGGCGCTCGCGCCATTGCTCCGACTGGTGCAGGCGCAGGCTGTCCTGGGCGTGGCCGAGCTTGAAGGCGGCCACCGCCTCGCGAACGGGTTCCGCGTCGATCTTGCGCATGAGCTTGCCGATGTACTGCATCTGGCGGCGCTTGCCTTCGAAGTTGGTGATCTTCTTGGCCGCCTTGAGGGCGTCGTACAGGATCTCGGGCAGCGCCAGCGGCTCCCAGCGGCTCTCGGGCAGGGCGAGCAGGTCTTCACCAAGCTTTTGCAGTGCGGTCATGTCGCGCTTGAGCTGGCTCTTGCTGGGGCGGTCGAAGTCGTCGTCGTCTTCGAAGTCGGGGGTGGGTTCTTGCATCGCGGTGCGGGGGAGGGCGGAGTCTTATCATTGTCCCCCACCCCATTGCCACTGGCGCCGGCCCCGTCCGGCGCTTTGCTTTCATGCCCCAGCCCCAGAACGGTTTTGCCTACACCCCCGAGCAGTTCCAGCAGTGGATCGAGGATGCCCTCGGCGAAGCGAAGAAGATGGGCGCGACCGACGCGGGTGCCGAGGTGTCCGAGGGCTGCGGCCTGTCCGTGTCGGCGCGGCTGGGCAAGCTGGAGAACGTGGAGCGCAACCGCGACAAGTCGCTGGGCATCTCGGTCTACCTGGGCCAGCGGCGCGGCAATGCCAGCACCTCGGACTTTTCGCCCCAGGCCATCCGCGACACGGTGCGTGCGGCCTTCGACATCGCCCGGTTCACCGCCGAGGACGAGTTCGCCGGCCTGCCTGACGAGGCCGACCTGGCGCTGGATGCGGCCGCGCGACCGGCGCTCGACCTGTTCCACCCCTGGGCCATCGACGCTGCCCAGGCTGCCGACATCGCGCTGCGCTGCGAAGCCGCGGCGCTCGGTGTGGACAAGCGCATCACCAACAGCGAGGGCGCGGCCGTGTCGGCCCAGCAGTCGCACTTCTGGATGGGCAACACGCGCGGGTTCCGCGGCGGCTATGCCAGCTCGCGGCATTCGCTGTCGGTCGCGCCCATCGCCGGCCGTGGGGCGGGCATGCAGCGCGACGCCTGGTACAGCTCCATGCGCGACGCCGCCGACCTGGCCTCGCCGGAGGCCGTGGGGCGCTACGCCGCCGAACGCGCGCTGTCGCGCCTGAAGGCCCGCAAGGTGGCCACGGCCGAAGTGCCGGTGTTGTTCGAGAGCACGGTGGCCATCGGTCTGTTGGGCGGCCTCGTGCAGGCCACGAGCGGCGGTGCGCTGTACCGCCGCACCAGCTTCCTGCTGGACAGCCTGGGCAAGCCGGTCACGGCCGCCCACATCGACATCGCGGAAGACCCGCACTTGGCCAAGGGCAAGGGCAGTTCGCCGTTCGACGATGAAGGTGTTGTCACCCGGGCACGCTCGGTGGTGGAGGGAGGGGTGCTGCAGGGCTACTTCCTGTCCAGCTACTCCGCCCGCAAGCTGGGCATGAAGACCACCGGCCACGCCGGCGGCTCGCACAACCTGCGCATGACCAGCCGCGCCACTGCGCCCGGCGATGACCTGCCGACCATGATCCGCCGCCTCGGCCGCGGCCTGTTCGTCACGGAGCTGATGGGGCAGGGCGTGAACTACGTGACGGGTGACTACTCCCGTGGCGCCAGCGGCTACTGGGTGGAGAACGGCGAAATCGCCTACCCGGTTCATGAAGTGACCATTGCCGGCAACCTGAAGGACATGCTGCACAACATCGTGGGCATCGGCGCCGACGAGTATTCGATGGGCACCAAGACCATCGGCTCGGTGTTGATCACGGGCATGAAGCTGGCCGGCAACTGAGCGCCGCCCGCCTATCATCAAAAGCTGACCGCGCGTCACCACAACAGGAGCATCCGGAGATGATCATTCGCACCCTCAAGCCCCTCGCCATCGCGGCGCTGGCCATGCTGGCTGGCCTGGCCCAGGCGGCCGACATCAAGCTCGGTGTCGCCGAAGCGTTGTCGGGCGGCGCGGCCCAGTACGGTCAAAGCATCCGCGCCGGCTTCCAGCTCGCGGCCGACGAGATCAACGCCGCCGGCGGCATCAACGGCAACAAGCTGGTGCTGGTCATTGAGGATGAGCAGGGCAAGAAGGAAGAGGCGATCAACGCCTTCAAGAAGCTGATCTTCCAGGACAAGGTGCTGATGCTGTTCGGCCCCACGCTGTCCAACTCGGCCCAGGCGGCCGACCCGATCGCCCAGGCCGCGAAGGTCGTCGTCTTCGGCACCTCCAACACCGCCGACGGCATCACGTCCATCGGCGACCATGTGTTCCGCAACTCGGTCACCGAGGCCGACGTGCTGCCGGTCACGCTGTCCACAGCCGTCAAGAAGCTGGGCCTCAAGAAGGTGGCGGTGCTGTACGGCAACGACGACGTCTTCACCAAGAGCGGCTACGACAACTTCAAGAAGGCGCTGGAGGCGCAGAAGATTGCCGTCACCACGACCGAGACCTTCGCCAAGGGCGACGTGGACTTCAAGGCCCAGCTCACCAAGATCAAGGCCGGCAACCCCGACGCGCTGGTGCTGTCGGCACTGATCGCCGAGGGCGCGCCGGTGATGGTGCAGGCCCGCCAGCTGGGCCTGAACGTGCCGGTCATCGGCGGCAATGGCATGAATTCGGTCAAGGTGTTCGAGCTGGCCAAGGGCGCGTCCGACGGTCTGTGGATCGGCAGCCCCTGGTCCATCGAGAACCAGACCAAGGAGAACGGCGCCTTCATCGTGGCCTACACGCAGAAGCACAAGTCCGCGCCCGACCAGTTCGCCGCCCAGGCCTATGACGCGATGTACATCACCGCCCAGGCGCTGAAGAAGGTCAAGCTGAGCGGCGACCTCGCCAAGGACCGCGCCGCGCTGCGCAATGCGCTGCCTGAGGTGAAGTGGATCGGCGCCACGGGCGGCTTCGCCTTCCGCCGCGCGACAGACAAGGCGGGCAACCCGGCCGGCTACGACGCCAGCCAGACCGCCATCGTCAGCGCCACCAAGAACGGCCGCTACGCGATCGAGAAGTAAGCGCCTTTCGCCCAACGGCCCGCGGCCCCCACCGCGGGCCTGCTTTTTTCCAAGTCTGCACCGTGCTCGAACAGCAGCTCTTCAATGCCCTCTCGCTCGGCAGCGTCTACGCGCTGTTCGCGCTCGGCTTCACCCTGGTGTTTGGTGTGCTGGGGGTGGTCAACCTGTCCCACGGTGCCGTCTTCATGGTCGGTGCCTACGCAGCGCTGCAAGCCGTCACCCAACTGAACCTGCCGCTGGCCGGCGCGTTGGCGGTGGCCTTCGCGGCATCGGGCCTGCTGGGTCTGGTCATCGACCTGCTGGTGCTGAGGCCGCTGCGGGCACGCAACCCGCCGCACCTGATCCCGATGATCGCCACCATTGGCCTTGCCATTGCGCTGAACAGCCTGGCCCAGGGCCTGTTCGGCGCCGAGAACCTGCGCTTCCCGGCCGAGGTGCTGCCGCAGGAAACCCTCACCCTCGCCGGTCTGCACGTCACGGTGCTGGAGCTGGGCATCATCGCGCTGTCCTTCGGCCTGATGGCCGTGCTGCTGCTGGTGCTGCGCGGCACGCAGCTGGGCCGCGCGTTGCG
>JBBIVU010000124.1:0-10022 GCA_037439585.1 Roseateles sp.
ACAAGACATTCCAGGCCAGGGTCGTGCTCAACCTGCACAAGGCCACGCTGTTCCCCAAGGACAGCTCTGCCAAGATTCTGACCGCTGGCCTGCTGGGTGAGCAGTACATCGGCTTGGAGCCGGGGGCCGATGAGAAAAACCTCGCCGGTGGCGACATCATTCGCCAGACACAAAGCGCGGTGGTGCTGGAAAACCTGATCGGCCAGTTCATCAACAGCAAGGCGTCGGACATGGGCAGTGCCGTGCCTGCGTCCGGGGGCAAGCCGTGAGTCGGCTCGCCCGCATGCTGGCTTTGATGGTGCTGGTGATGGGGCTGGCCGGTTGCCAGACGGTCAGGGGTGTTGGCACCCGCATCGAACACGCTGTCGACAAGGTCATGGGCTCCAAAGGCCAGAAGCTCGACCCCTGGGAGTCCTGGAACCGCAAGGTCTTCGCCTTCAACGAAAAGCTGGATGCGAACGTCCTGAAGCCGGTGGCCACCGCATATTCCGAGATCGTGCCGGGGCCTATCCGCACCGGCATCGGCAACTTCTTTGGCAACATCGGCGATGCGTGGTCGGCGGTCAACCTGATGCTCCAGGGGCGCTTCAAGGCGGGCGTGGAGCAGGGCATGCGCTTCGCTGTGAATTCCACGCTGGGCTTCGCGGGCCTGCTGGACATTGCCACCGAGGCTGGCCTTGAAAAGAACAGCCAGGACTTTGGCAAGACCTTGGGCAAATGGGGCATGGGCACGGGCGCTTACGTCGTGTGGCCGCTGTTCGGGCCCTCGTCGGTGCGCGACTCGCTGGCCTTACCGATGGATTGGCAGGCATCGCCGGCCAACGTGTTTGACGATGGCCGCAAGAAGGTGCTCGTGGGTTCGTTGAATATCGTGAACACGCGTGCCAACTTCCTGCGAGCGGGCGAGATGCTGGAAGGCATCGCGCTGGACAAATACACGTTCTATCGTGATGCCTACCTGCAGCGCCGCGGCAGCTTCGACGATGACGACGAAGTGGAGGTGCTCGTACCAGGCAGTGGAGCGTCGGCACCATCGGATGCCGCTTCGGCCATGCCACCGGCCGCCAAGAAACCAGCCGAGCCCGCTTCCGCAGCGACCCGGTGAACCCAAGCCGGGGCTGGTGCGTTGAGCGTTGGTCCTGTTCAGAGAAAGCGACACCATGACATTTCCGAATTCTTTGCGCCGCCTGCTCGGCATCGCCACCGTGGCACTGGCTCTGGTGCATTCAGCACATGCGGCCGATGCCAGCGCGCCCGATCAATTGATCCGGCAGTTGTCGTTGGAGACCATCGAAGCCGTCAAGGCCGACAAGGACATCCAGGGCGGCAATGTCAACAAGATCATCGCCCTGGTCGACACCAAGGTGATGCCCCACGTCAACTTCCAACGGATGACGTCTTCGGCCGTGGGCCGCTTCTGGCGCCAGGCGACGCCAGACCAGCAAGGCAAGCTGCAGGCCGAGTTCAAGACCCTGCTGGTGCGCACCTATGCCGGTGCCTTGACCCAAGTGAAAGACCAGACCATCGGCTTGAAGCCGCTGCGTGCCCAGCCCACGGACACCGAGGTCGTCGTGCGCACCGAGATCCGCGGCAAGGGGGACCCCATCCAGTTGGACTACCGTCTGGAGAAGGTGGGCGACGCCTGGAAGATCTATGACGTCAACGTGCTCGGCATTTGGCTGGCGGATCAGTACCGCAACAGCTTCGCCCAGGAGATCGGCGCCAATGGCATCGATGGGCTGATCAAGAGCCTGGCTGACAAGAACGCCAAGGCTGCGGCCGCGAAGGGCTGATTTTGAGCGGCCTGAAGTTGCCTGAGCGCCTTCGCATGGAAGGCGCTCGCGTCGCGTGGGCTCAGATGTCGCCGGCCTTGCGGGCTGAGGCCGCACAGGTGCTGGCCGCTGCCGGCCGAGAGGTTCGCCTGTCGGCCGCGGCGCTGACGGATTTCGATTCGTCAGCGTTGAGCTTGCTGCTTTCGGCGGCCCGGCAGTGCAGTGAGCAAGGGGCCGTTCTGAAGCTGGAGGCGGCGCCCGATAAGCTGCGAGAACTTGCCCGCGTGTACGGTGTGGCCGAGTTGATTTGGCCGACCGCAGCAGCAGCCGCCTGAACTCAGCCAGCGTAGCGCTTGGCGCGCAGGTTTTTCTTGATCTCTTGCAGCACGGGCCGCAGGTGCTGGCCCAGGCGCAAGGCCACACCCGTCGTCAGGATGTCGACCGCGATCAAGTGCAGCAGCCGTGACACCATCGGGCTGTAGCGGTCGAAGTCTTCGGGGTGGTCCACCGCCAGCAGGATCTGGCTGGGCCCCAGCGCCAACTGGGCCAACGGTGAGGCGCTGGCCGTGATGATGATGATGGTGGCACCCTTCTTGCGCGCGATGTCGGCGGCATCCAACAGGTCGCGGCTGCGGCCGGAGTTGCTGATGATGACGGCACAGTCACCCGGCTGCAGCATGGTGGCACTCATCAGCTGCACATGGCCATCGCTGGTGGCTACCGTGTTCACACCGAGGCGGAAGAACTTGTGCTGCGCATCCTGTGCCACGATGCCTGAGTTGCCGACGCCGTAGAACTCGATGCGCCGGTTGTGTCGTGCCGAGTCGGCCAGCGCATCGATGGCGCGCTCGAAGGCGTGGCTGGCGGCGTCGTTGCGGTAGTGCAGCAAGGCAGCGACCGCGTTGTCCACCACCTTCACGATGACATCACCCGGCTTGTCATCCTCGTCCACCGCGCGGTGCACGAAAGGCACGCCTTCGTTCACGCTGCCGGCGAGCTTCAGCTTGAAATCGGCCAAGCCGTCGTAGCCCACACTGCGACAAAAGCGCACGACCGTTGGCTTGGAAACGTGAGAGCGGTCTGCCAACTCGCTCACTGGCAGGCTGGCGAAGCTGCGAGCGTCCGCCAGCAGCAGCTTGGCGACCCGCTGCTCGGCCGGTGGCAGCGCGGGTAGGGCGGCTTTGACGCGTTCCAGGATGCTCATTGCTCTTCAGCCCACGAGAAGCCATCACGGGCCACCAGCGCGCTCGCGGCTGCCGGGCCCCAGGAGCCCGCGGCGTATGGGCGAGGGCCGTTGCCGTCGGCCACCCAGGCGTCAAGGATGGGCTCCACCCAGCGCCAGGCCTGCTCCTGCTCGTCACTGCGAACAAAGAGATTCAGGCGGCCGGCAATGGCTTCCAGCAGCAGGCGCTCATAAGCACCCACGCGCTGGGCAGCAAACGCCTTGTCGAAGTCCAGATCCAGCGTCACGGGCGTCAACTGTTCGCCGTGCCCGGAACCCTTCTGGGCCAGCAACTGCAGCTCCAGCCCGTCCTCGGGCTGCAGCTTGATGACGAGGCGGTTGGGTACGCTGGCGCCCGGGAAGATCTGGTGCGGCACCGGGCGGAAGTTGACGACGATCTGCGCGTCGCGCGCCGCCAGGCGCTTGCCGGTGCGCAGGTAGAACGGCACGCCGGCCCAGCGCCAGTTCTCGACCTCGGTGCGCAGGGCCACGAAGGTTTCGCAGGCGCTGTCCTGAGGCACCTTGACCTCTTCCAGGTAGCCAGGGACCGGGTGGCCGCCGCACATGCCGGCGCGGTACTGGCCACGCACCACGTCGCGGCTGACCGACTCCTGCGTGAAGGGCTTGAGCGCGCGCAGCACCTTGAGCTTCTCGTCGCGGATGGCGTCGGCGTCGTTGCTGGCTGGGGGCTCCATGGCAATCATGGTGAGCAGCTGCAGCGCATGGTTCTGGATCATGTCGCGCAGTGCGCCGGTGCCATCGTAGAAAGCGCCCCGCGTGCCCACGCCCAGTTGCTCGGCCAGGGTGATCTGGATGTTGGCAATGCTTTCGCGGCGCCACAGCGGCTCGAACAGGGCATTGCCGAAGCGCAGCGCCATGAGGTTCTGCACCGAGGGCTTGCCCAGGTAGTGGTCGATGCGGAAGGCCTGTCGCTCGTCGAACACCGCCCGCACCGTGCGGTTGATCTCCTGGGCGCTGGCCAGGTCGTGCCCCAGCGGCTTCTCCAGCACCACGCGCACCTTGTCGTGATTCAGGCCCACGGCGCCGAGTTGCTGGCAGATGCCCGTGAACAGGTGCGGGCTGGTGGCGAGGTAGAGCACCACCGTGTCGGCGTTGCGTGCGTCCAGCCAGTCCTTGAGGCCCTGGTAGTGCTCGGGCTGGGACAGGTCCATGCGGCGGTAGTGGATGAGCCCGGCGAAGCGCTCGAACTCGTCGTCGCTTGGGCGCTTGCCGGCCTCGACTTCACGGAACCGCTCTTTCAGCCATTCGCGGTAGTGTTCATCGGTCTGTTCATCACGCGCCACGGCGAGAATGCGACCGCCTTCGGGCAGCTTGCCGTGCCGGAAGGCCTGGAACAGTGCGGGCATCAGCTTGCGCCATGTCAGGTCGCCGGTACCACCAAAGAACACGAGATCGAAAGCCATCAGCGGGGTCTCCAGGCCAGCGTCTCCCAGTGAGCGCTAACCGTTGTGTAACTAAGTTTCGTGAAATACTATGCAGCAGTTTCTTTGCCGGGTCAATCCGATCGACCCGAGGACAGGCAGAACATGAACCAGCTCGAACAGCTCAAAGCCCTCACCACCGTCGTTGCCGACACAGGCAACTTCCTGCAACTGGCCCAGTTCGCGCCCCGTGACGCAACGACCAATCCTTCGCTGATCCTGAAGGCCGTGCAGTCGCCCGACTACGCGCCGCTGCTCAAGGAAACGGTCGAGGCCCACCGCGGCAAGGCGCTGGACGAGATCGTTGACCACGTGCTGGTGCGCTTCGGCCTGGAGATTCTCAAGGTCGTGCCGGGCCGCGTGTCCACCGAGGTCGATGCGCGCCTGAGCTTTGACAAGGCGGCAAGCCTGTCCCGTGCGCGCCGCATCATCGGGCTGTACGAAGCGGCGGGTATTTCCCGCGAGCGCGTGCTCATCAAGCTGGCCTCGACGTGGGAAGGCATCCAGGCCGCCGCCGAGCTTGAGCGCGAAGGCATCCGCTGCAACCTCACGCTGCTGTTCGCGTTCGCGCAGGCCGTGGCTTGCGGCGAAGCCAAGGTGCAGCTGATCTCGCCGTTCGTGGGCCGCATCTACGACTGGTACAAGAAGGCTGCCGGCCCGAACTGGGACGAAGCGGCACAAGCCGGCGTCAATGACCCCGGTGTGAAGTCCGTGACGCAGATCTACGGCTACTTCAAGCAGCACGGCATCAAGACCGAGGTCATGGGCGCGAGCTTCCGCAACATCGGCCAGATCCAGGCCTTGGCGGGTTGCGACCTGCTCACCATCAGCCCCGATCTGCTGGCCCAACTTCAGGCGGCCGACGCCCCACTGGAGCGCGCACTGGACCCCGCCAAGGCGCCGGCTATGCCTGCTGTCCACCTCGACGAGGCCGCCTTCCGCTTCGCGCTCAACGAGGACGCCATGGCCACCGAGAAGTTGGCCGAAGGCATCCGCCTGTTCGCCGTTGATGCGGGCAAGCTCGACAAGCTGATTCAAGAGGCCTGAGCATGACGCTGCGCTGCGATCAATCGCCCGTCTGGGCTGAACTCCAGGCTCACTACGCGGCGAGCGGTCGCGGCTTCGACATCCGCGAGGCGTTCAAGGCGGACGCGGGCCGCTTCGGCGCACTGTCCTTCGAGGCGCCCGAAGTGTTTGCGGACCTGTCCAAGAACCGCATCGACGCCGCCGCGTTGGCACTGCTGCTGAAGCTGGCCGGCGATTGCAGCCTGGAAGCCCGCCGCGATGCATTGCTGCGTGGCGACCCGGTCAACCACACCGAGGGCCGCGCGGTGCTGCACACGGCGCTGCGCGCGCCGGCCTGTAGCGCGGCGCCTTTCAATGCCGAGGTGCAGGCGTCGCTGGACGCCATGCTGGCGTTCGCCGACAGCGTGCGTGCGGGCCAGCGCGGTGAGATCACGGACGTCGTGCACATCGGCATCGGCGGCAGCGATCTGGGCCCGGCCATGGTCGTGCAGGCACTGCAGGCCTTCGGCCGCCGCGACCTGAAACTGCACTTCGTCTCCAACGTGGACGGCCACGACCTGGCGCCGGCGCTGGCAGGCTTGGACGTGGAGCACACGCTGTTCGTCATCGCGTCCAAGACCTTCACGACGCAAGAAACGCTGGCCAATGCGCAGGCCGCCAAGGCCTGGTTCCTGGCGGCGGGCGGCACGGATGTGGCGCGTCACTTCGTAGCGACCAGCAGCAACACCGCTGCGGCGGCAGCCTTTGGCATCGACACCGCCTTCGGATTCTGGGACTGGGTGGGCGGCCGCTACTCGCTGTGGTCCGTCATCGGCCTGCCCATCGCCATTGCCGTGGGGGCCGACAACTTCCGCGCGCTGCTGGCCGGTGCCCACGCGATGGATCAGCACTTCGCCAGTGCGCCGCTGGCGAAGAACTTGCCGGTACTGCTGGGCCTGTTGGACATCTGGTATCGCAACTTCCACGGCTTCACGAGCCGCAGCGTGGCGCCTTATCACCAGGGCCTGCGCCGCCTGCCCGCCTACCTGCAGCAGTTGGAGATGGAGAGCAACGGCAAGGGTGTGGACCTGGACGGCAACACGTTGTCCCTCGGCACATCGCCCGTCGTCTGGGGTGAGGCGGGCACCAACGGCCAACACGCCTACTTCCAGATGCTGCACCAGGGCACGGACGTGATTCCGGTCGAGTTCATCGCGGTGAAGCGCCCGAACCACGGGGCGACGGGCGAACTCGCCGAAAAGCTGGCCGATCAGCACCGCAAGCTGCTGGCCAACTGCCTGGCTCAAAGCCAGGCCCTGATGCAGGGCAAAACAACCGCCGAGGCGCTGACCGAAAAAGCACCGACCGCCTGCGCCACGCTGGACCAGGACGTGTTGGCCCGCCACCGCAGCTTCCCCGGCAACCGCCCGAGCACGACGCTGGTGCTGGAGGCGCTGACGCCGCGTTCCCTGGGGGCGTTGATTGCCCTGTACGAGCACCGCGTTTTCGTCACCGGTGCGCTGTGGGGCATCAACAGTTTCGACCAGTGGGGTGTGGAACTGGGCAAGGCCCTGTGCAGCCAACTGCTGCCGCGCCTGGACAGCGGCGACACCGCGGGGCTGGACAGCTCCACGGCCGGGCTGTTGGCGCGTTTGATGGCCTGAGCCGCGCATGAAGATCGTCTTCGATTTTGGTGGTGTCGTTTTCCGTTGGCACCCAGCCAGCTTCCTGGCTCGCATTTGGCCGCACCGTGTGGAGACCCTGGAGCAGGGCACCAAAGTCGCGGCGCAGTTCTTTCAGAACTATGGCGGCGACTGGGGGCTGTTCGATCAGGGGCTGATTGGCGCTGACGAGGTGGTGCGCCGCATCGCTGCGCGCACGGGCTGGCCGATGGGCGAGGTGGCAGCGGTGGTGCGTGCCGTGCCTGATGAACTGATCCTCGTGCCCGCGACGGTGGCGCTGATTCGCGACCTGCAAGCTGCCGGCCACACGCTGCATTACCTCTCCAACATGCCCGAGCCGTTTGCTGACCACCTCAGCAAGGCCTACCCGTTGAACGAGTGGTTCGAATCGGGCTTGTTCTCCGGGCGCGTCAAGCAGATCAAACCGGACGCCGACATGTTTGGCTTGGCCGAGCGGTTGTTCGGCGTGCCGCCCCACGAACTGCTGTTCCTTGACGATCATCCCGTCAACATCGAGGCAGCTCTAGCCCGCGACTGGCAGGCTGTCTTGTTCACTGACCCCGCCAGCGCTCGGCGTGAGATGGTGTCACGCCGCCTGTTGAACGCCTGATTCAGTGCAGCCGGGGCTCACTGTCAGGGCTGAATTCATCGGGATCTTGCGGCGGCGTGGCAGGCACGCGGAAAGACTCGCTGGCCCAGGCACCGAGATCGATCTGGCGGCAGCGCTCGCTGCAGAAGGGGCGCCAGCGGTTGCGCGGGGCGAACACGCTGTCGCCCGCGCATTGCGGGCATCTCACGATGCGCTCCTTCGGGGCGTTGTCTGTGCTCATGCGCAGAGGGTCAGTTCGAAGCTGGTGTCTTCCGGTGCCAGCTTGAGCCGGCCTTCCTCGTCTTGGCGCATCAGGCGGATCGAAATCATGAGACGGTGCCCAGTGATCTCGGGAATGAGGCCGAGGCTGGGGTCGATGCGCATGCGGAGCAATTGATAGACACGCCCGGCGGGCAGGCTTTGCTGGAATTGCCCCGCCGTGGCGGCCACCTTGTGCGGGCTGCCGGAGTCGCGCAGCAGACCCAGCAGGACCTGCAGCGCCTCGGCCAGAGGCATCAGTGTCTGCGCCCAGCCCATCAGGTCTTTGCGGCGGCGCACGGGCAGCAGTTGCTGCCAGTTGTAGTAAGCCGGCAGATCGAATTCGCAGGTGCCACCCGGGATGCTGATGCGGCTGCGGATGCTCATCAGCCAGTCGTTGCTGTTCAGCGCAGCCCCAGTCTTTCCACTGAGGGCATTCAGGCGCTGGAAGGCGCCATCGATGCGGGTGATGACTTCATCCAGCCGTGCCTCGTCCACCCCGGGGCTGCCGCGATAGGCACTGAACTGGCTCCTGTGCTTGTCGAGCTCTTTGAGCAGGTCGCTCTTCAGGTCGGCGCGTGATGCGACGTCCAGGATCTCGAACAGCGTGACCAGCGCGAAGTGATGATCCAGCGCCGGATCGCGGCCCATCAGGGCGCCGAGGCGGTCAAACAGGTGTTCCAGGCGGAGCATCGTGCGGATGCTCTCGTTGAACGGGTACTCGTACAGGACCACGGCGGGGACTTCAGTCAGGGCGGCGACATTGTTTCACAGCCCCAGCGTGCGGCCAGCTTCAGCACCTCGTTTCTGAGCGTTTCCAGGGAGATGCCATCGTTCAGCAGCACGGCATCGGCCGCAGCGCGGCGTGCCCGGCGTGTGGTCTGGGCAGCCAGTGCGCCATCGATGCGTTCACGCGTCCAGCCGGGGCGTTGCAGCACACGTGCGATCTGGGTGCCGACGTCGCAGTCCACGACAAGGACCCGGGAGAGGCGGGCCCGCCAGCGGCTGGATTCCACCAGCAAGGGCACGTCGAACACGACGAGGCGAGCAGTGGCCGCCTCGGCTTGGGCCAGGGCCTCGGCGGTGATCAGTGGGTGCAGGATGGATTCCAGCCGGCGCTTGGCTGTGCCGTCGGAGAAGGCGAGGGCGCGCATGCGATCGCGATCCAGTGCACCGGTGGTGGCGATGAACTCGGCCCCGAAGGCCTCTGCAATTGCTGCCATGGCCTTGCCACCTGGCTGAGTGAGGCCGTGGGAGATGCCATCGGTGTCGACCACGGCAGCGCCGGCTTCGCGCAGCACGGCAGCGACGGTGCTCTTACCGCTTCCAATGCCTCCGGTGAGGCCCACGCGCATGGCGTCAGGCCCAGCCGAGCCAGCCCAGCACGGTGGCCTGGCCAGCGAACAGCACCACCAGTCCCCCTCCGGCCAGGAATGGGCCGAAGGGCACGTAGCGGCCTTCGCGCAGGCTGGCGTTCATCTTCATGAGCAAACCGATCACGGCGCCAAGGGCTGAGGCGCCCAGCACGATGGGCAGGACCATCTGCCAGCCCAGCCAGGCGCCCAGCGCCGCCAGCAGCTTGAAATCGCCGTAGCCCATGCCTTCCTTGCCGGTGGCGAGCTTGAACAGCCAGTAGACGGACCACAGTGAGAGGTAGCCGGTGAGTGCTCCCGTCAGCGCCTTGTCGAGCGGGATCGTCCAACCCAGCAGTGCAGCGAGCAGCCCGGCCCAGAGCAGCGGCTGATTGATGCTGTCGGGCAACAGCGTGGTGTCCCAGTCGATCAGTGCCAGTGCGATCAGTGCAGCCACGAAGCCGCACCAGAGCAGCGTGGTGGGCTGTGCACCGAAGCGCCAGGACAGCGCAGCAAAGGCCAGTCCGGTGACGGCTTCGACGAGCGGGTAGCGGCTGGAGATGCGGGCCTTGCATGCTGCACATTTGCCGCCCAGGCGCAGCCAGCCGACCACGGGCAGGTTCTCATGCCAGCGCAGGATGTGACCGCAGTGGGGACAGCGCGAGCGGGGCCGGGAGATGCTGAAGGGGGGCAGCGCCTC
>JBBIVU010000125.1:0-9918 GCA_037439585.1 Roseateles sp.
GCCGCCATGCGCCTGTATGCGAAGCTCGGCTTCCAGAACCTCTGCGCTCCCCTGGGGGCCACGGGCCACGGCGGGTGCGACCGCTGGTACGCCAAGGCGCTGTGATGATCCTCGGGCTCGGCACGGATCTCTGCCCGCCTTCCCGCTGGAGGCACCTCGTGGAGCGGTTCGGCGCCGAGAAGTGCGCGGACAAATTCCTGCATGTGGACGAGGCCGCCTACCTGCTCCGCGGGAACCGGGGGCGGCTGGCGGAGCGTCTGGCGGGACGCTGGGCGCTGCGGGAGGCCTTCGGCAAGGCTCTCGGCCTGGGGCTGAGCGGATGGTCCTGGAAGTCGCTCCGGTACCTGAACGGGCGGCTGTGGGCCGAGGGGACGCTTTCGGACCTGCTCGCCTCCCGGGGCATCGCGCGGATCCACGCCTCCGTCAGCCACGATGGCGACGTCGCCCTGGCCTTCGTGGTGCTAGAGGGCCCGGAATAGCGTCAACACACGGATCTCCGCGGCGCCGCCCTTCGCGAGCCATTGCGCGCAGCGCAGCAGGGTGGTGCCGGTGGTCCAGACATCATCCACGAGCAGGATGGTTTTCCCTTCGAGGCCGATGCGGCCTTCCAACCGGAAGGCCTTCTGCGGCAGGCGTCGCCGGCGGCCTTCGGGCAGGCCCGCCTGGCGCGGGCTTCGCAGGGGCTTGCCCAGCAGCGGGGCGTAGGCTTTTCCGGTCCGCCGGGCCACGACCCGCGCCGCATCTTCCGCCAGGTCGAATCCGCGGCGCCACTTCCGCCAGGGGTGAGCAGGCACCGCGGTGACGAGATGGACTTCCTGGGTGAACGCCGGGAGCGGCGCCGATTCGGCCCGACCCAGCAGCGCCGCCCGCCAGCCCCATTCGCCCGCCTTGATGCCGGGCATGAGCAGCGCGCCCAGGGCCGGCCGGCACCACATCCTCCGCGTTGGGGATTCGCACGCCACGGCAAGCTCCTAAGGTGCAACGCTATTCCACACCCTCACGGAACCAGAGCCATGTGCATTGCGAAGAGCGTCGGGCTCGGTGCCCGCAACGATGTCGCCGATGTCCACATCGTGCAGGTCCTGCTCAACCTGAACACCGAGGCCTGGAGTGGCCAGGCGCTCAAGCAGCTCGACATCGATGGCCAGATCGGCCCCAACACCATCGACGCCATCCGCGCCTTCGAGACCCGCGCCATGGGCCTGCCAGAGTCTGACGGTCTCGTTTCACCTGGTGACGCCACCATGGCCCGGCTGCTGGCTGGCCTGCCGCCCGGCCCGATCAAGGAAAAGCTCGGTCTCGTGATGCCGCGGGCGATGCCCAGACGCATCGACCTCTATCACGAGCCCCTGGTGAAGGGCATGACGCGCTACGCCATCGACAGCCCGCTGCAGATTGCCCACTTCATCGCGCAACTCGCCCACGAGTCCGGCTCGCTGCTGTACGCGGAGGAACTGGCAGACGGCAGCGCTTACAACGGCCGAACGGATCTCGGCAACCGGGAGCCAGGCGACGGGCCCCGCTTCAAAGGCCGCGGCTTGATCCAACTGACGGGCCGCAGCAACTACCAGGCCTACAGCGACTTCACGGGCATCGATTACGTCAGTGCCCCCACCCGCCTGGCGCTGGACCCGTTCGCCTGCGTGGACGTGGCCTGCTGGTTCTGGCAGTCGCGCAAGATCGGGCCGCTGGCCGATGCCGATGATGCCCGCGCCGTCACCAAACGCATCAATGGCGGCTACAACGGGCTGGACGAGAGGCTGGAATATCTTGCGCGCGCCAAGGCATTGCTCGGAAGCCTGTGAAGATCTTCAGAGCATGCGCCAAAAACAAAAAAGGACTCCCCTGGTGGAAAGTCCTTCTTGTTCTTAAATTTTGGTGGGCCCTGAGTGACTCGAACACTCGACCTACGGATTAAGAGTCCGCTGCTCTACCAACTGAGCTAAGAGCCCTTGAACCAACTCGGTTGACCAAGCTGAGCCAAAAATTATAGCGAGATTTCTTGTCTGCGCCAGAGAACTGGTGGGATGTGCAGGATTCGAACCTGCGACCAACGGATTAAAAGTCCGCTGCTCTACCGACTGAGCTAACATCCCGTGTCAAGCAGAGCCTGCTATTCTAGGCAATAAAAAGCCGCCTCTGCAAGAGATTTTTGAAATCTCAACAACGAATTGATTGTGACCCACTTGCGAGGTGAAGTCGCTGCAATTCGGCGGCGGCGCACAGACCAAAGGTGGCGGTGACTGCGACGCTGGAGCCGTAGCCGTGGCAGCTCAGGCTGCCATCCACTTCGCAAAAGTCGCCAGCCCCCTGCGGTGGCAGGTGCACGGGCTCGGTCGAGTAGACACAAGCCACCCGCAGCTTTCCCGACCGGGGCGCCGCATGGTGCTTGCGCAACCGCTGGCGCAAGGAGGCCAGCAGGGGGTCGTGCGTCGTTGCACTGAGATCGTCGAGTTGGACCCGATGCGGCTCGCGCTTTCCGCCTGCTGCACCAACCGTCACGAAAGGCAAGCCCAACGCCCGTGCCCAGGCAGCAAGCGCGGCTTTCGCACGCACCTGATCACAGCAGTCGATGAGCCCGTCCAACTCAGCGCCGCCGATCAGCGCCGGCCAGTTGTCAGGCTCAACGAATTCCTCGACAACGCGCACGGTACAGCCCGGGTGGATGTCAGCGATGCGCTGGCGCAGCGCCTCGGCCTTGGCCATGCCCACCGTGGAGCCGAGCGCCTGGATCTGGCGGTTGATGTTGGATTCTGAGACCTGATCAAGATCGATCAAGGTCAGCTCGGCCACGCCGCAGCGTGCCAAGGCCTCGACGGCCCATGACCCAACGCCACCCAAGCCCACCACGGCGAATCTCGCCGCGCGCAGGCGCTGGTAGGCAGGGTCGCCGTGGAGACGGCGCAGGCCACCGAAGCGGCGTTCCAAATCAGCGTCGCGCTGATCCATCACTTCAAGGCTTGCAGCCGTTCCTTGCCCGCCTGCGCGGCCTCGGTGCCGGCGTAGGCTTTGACGAGGTCTTCCAGGCTGCGCCGCGCGGCCTTGTTGTCCTTCAGTTCGATCTGGCAGTTGGCCAGCGCGAGCAAGGCCTCACCCGCACGCGGGTGTTCCGGGTTGCCGGCGATGAAGGCCTTGAAGGTGGCGATGGCGTCCTTGTAGTCACGCTTGCCATACTGCGCATTGCCCTGCCAGAAGCGCACGGAATCGGTGTAGCCACTGACGGGGTAGCGCTTCTGGAACGCTGTCAGTGCGGACACGGCCTCGGTGAACTCACCACGGCGCACGAGGCCGATGGCGGCCTCGTACTGGCTGCGCTCGTCCGGGCTGACCTGGAACTCGCGGCCATCGAGGCTGACCTTCTGCGGCTCCAGCGGCTTGAGACGCGCCTCCACGGACTGCGACTGGTCGGTCAGCTTGCGCTGGGTGTCCGCCAGGTCACGTGCCAACTGCTCGTTGGCACCGCGGAGTTTGGCGATCTCGCCACGCAAGGCGTCGATCTGGCTGCTCAGGTCCAGCAGGCTGCGGCGCAGCGGCTGCAGCTGGTCCTGGATCAACGCGTTGAGCTGGTCGGCACGTTGCTTGGCAGCGTCTTCGTTGGCCTTGACGTTGGCGCGCAGCTCGATGATGGCTTTGCGTGCTTCATCGTCTTCGAACAGGCCGGCGCGAGCCGGCTGCACGAAGGCGGCGGCCGCAGCCACCGCCAGCAGTGACAGTCGCAGTGCGCGAATCACTTTCACTTGTCCTTGAGCTCGACGCGGCGGTTCTTGGCCCAGGCTTCTTCCGTGCTGCCCTGAACGGCCGGACGCTCCTTGCCGAAGCTGACGGCTTCGACCTGGTTGGCCGCCACACCCAGCAGCGTCAGCGACTTGGCGACGGCTTCCGCACGGCGCTGGCCCAGCGCCAGGTTGTATTCACGGCCACCGCGCTCGTCGGTGTGGCCTTCCAGGTTCAAAGCGGCCTTCTTGTTGGCATTCAGGCGCTTGGCATGCAGATCGACCAGCGGGCGGTACTCTTCCTTGACGACATCGCTGTCGAAGTCGAAGTAAACAACGCGCTTGTCCTTGACTTCCTGGGTGTACTGGCTGAAGAGGTCCACGGTCGGCACGGCCGTTTGCGCGGACTGGGCAGGCTGCTGCGCGGAGGTTGCCGCCGGCGGGGCGGGCTGGCGCGTCTCGACCGGTGCGGGCTCGTCCAGCTTGACGTTGGATGCGCAGCCGGCAACGGCAGCAGTGGCAATCAGGGTGAGCGCAAAGCGGGTCAGTTTCATTCGAAGGTCTCCACAACAGTCGGGGCAACGGAAAAGGCAACAGCACCATGCAGCGGCGCAGGCGCCGGATTGTCCAACATGGTGCGAAAGGTCAAGTTACGGGCGTGTGAAAGGGCCCCAGGTCGGCTCACGCACTTCGACCAGCGTGACGAGCAGCGGCGTCTTGATCTTGCCGTCCAGCGTCGACGTCATCAGCACTTCCTTGCCACCCGCGCGGCTGGCATAGACGATGAGCTTGCCGTTGGGCGAAAACGCCGGGCTTTCGTCGTCATTGGCTTCGCTGATCTGCTGGGACTGGCCGGTGCCCAGGTCCATCACCGACAGCCGGAAGGCGCCGCTGATGCGGGTGATGTAGGCCATGGTGCGGCCGTCCGGGCTGATGGCGGGGCTGATGTTGTAGCTGCCGCTGAAGGTCACGCGCTCGGCCGCGCCGCCGCTGGCGGGCATTCGGTAGATCTGTGGGCCGCCGCCCCGGTCGCTGACGAAGTAGATCTTGCTGCCGTCGGGCGCGTAGCAGGCCTCGGTGTCGATGGAGCTGCTTTGCGTGAGGCGGCGCAGGCCGGAGCCGTCGCGGTTGATGACGAAGAGCTGCGTGCCACCCTCGCGCGACAGGCTGAGCGCAAGCTGCTGGCCGTCGGGCGACCAGGCCGGCGCGCTGTTCGTGCCCTTGAAGTCGGCCAGCACGCGGCGTTGGCCGGTCTGCACGTCCTGGATGCGCACGGTCGCCTTGCGGCTTTCGAACGAGACGTAGGCCAGTTCGCGGCCGTTGGGCGCCCAGGCGGGCGAGATGATGGGCTCGGGGCTGGTGAGGGCCACCTTGGCGCCTTCGCCGTCGGCGTCGGCCACCACCAGGCTGTAGCGCGGGCCGGCCTTGGTGACGTAAGCCATGCGCGTGGCGAACACGCCGCGCTCGCCGGTGAGCTTCTGGTAGATCGTGTCGGCAATGCGGTGGGCGGCTAGGCGGGCATCGTCGGGATGGACCGCATTGGCCTCACCCACGAGCTCCGTGCCTTTGACTACATCCCACAGCTTGAAGCGGATGTCCAGTCGGCCGTCGGCCAGGCGGGTGACGGAACCTGCAGCCAGTGCGTCGGCCTGGCGGGCACGCCAGTCCGGCCACACCGGGCTGCTGTTCTCGTTGAGGCCCGCAGGTGCATCGACGCTGCGGAACTGGCCGCTGCGCTCGAGATCGGCGCGCACGATGGCGGCGATCGGCTGGGGCGACCTGGACTCGTCCCTGAAATCGACGATGGCCACCGGCACGCGGGTGCCGCCGGTGCCGGCGATGTCGATGCGCAGCTGGGCCTGGGCGGGGCCGGCGCCCAGCGCGGCACCCAGGAGCACCAAGGCGGTCAGGCGGCGGGAGACGTTGACGAAGGATTCACGCATGGCGCACGATTTTGCCGCAGGCCCACGCCCCGCCGCGTCGGACAAGGCCGCGCCTGGCGGCTCAGAGCAGCACGATGTCGTAGTGCTCGGTCTGGTTGGTGGGCTCGGCCGTGAGCGAGATGGGTTTGCCGATGAAGTCGGACAGGCCCGCCAGGTGGGCGCTCTCTTCATCGAGCATCATCTCGACGACATTGGCGGCCGCGACGACACGGAACTCCCGGGGTGAGAACTGCCGCGCCTCGCGAAGGATCTCGCGCAGGATGTCGTAGCAGACCGAGCGTGCCGTCTTGACCTGGCCGCGCCCCTCGCAGGTGGGGCACGGTTCGCACAGCATGCGCGCCAGCGACTCGCGCGTGCGCTTGCGTGTCATCTCCACCAGGCCGAGCTGCGTGAACCCGCCCACGGTGACCTTGGTGCGGTCCCGGCCGAGCTGCTTCCTGAACTCCGCCAGCACGGCCACGCGATGCTCCTCGCGGGTCATGTCGATGAAGTCCACGATGATGATGCCGCCCAGGTTGCGCAGCCGCAGCTGGCGCGCGATGGCACCAGCCGCTTCGAGGTTGGTCTTGAAGATGGTGTCGTCGAAGTTCTTCGCACCGACAAAGCCGCCGGTGTTGACGTCGATGGTCGTCATCGCCTCGGTCTGGTCGAACACCAGCGAGCCCCCCGACTTCAGCTCCACCTTGCGGGCCAGCGCCCGCGCGATCTCGGCGTCCACGTTGCAGAGGTCGAAGATGGGCCGCTCACCACGGTAGTGCTCCAGCTTGGCCGTGGCGGCGGGCATGAAGGTCTCGCCGAACGCCCGCAGCACGTCGTACTGCATCTTGGAGTCGATGCGGATGGCGCCGGTGCGCTCGCTGGTCAGGTCGCGCAGCACGCGCTCCACCAGGCTGAGATCCTGGTGCAGCAGGCTGGCCGGTGGCGTGGTGAGCGCCTTCTCGCGGATCTGCTGCCAGGTCTTGCGCAGGTAGGCGATGTCGGCTGCCAGTTCTTCGTCGGTCGCGTCCTCGGCGTTGGTGCGCAGGATGAACCCGCCCCCACCGCCCTGCTCCTTCGTGCCCACCAGCGCGAGCATGCGCGCGCGCAGGGCCTCACGCGTCTCGGGGGAGCCGATCTTCTGGCTCACGCCGATGTGCTCGTCCTGTGGCAGGTACACCAGCATGCGCCCGGCCACGCTGATCTGGCTGGACAAGCGCGCGCCCTTGGTGCCGATGGGGTCCTTGATGACCTGCACTGTCAGCGGCTGGCCCTCGAACACCAGGCGCTCGATGGGTGTGGGCGGGGTGTCGGGGCCCTGGTGACGGCCGTGGCCGAACTGCGAGGCGCTGTGCAGGTCAGCCACGTGCAGGAAAGCGGCGCGTTCCAGGCCGATGTCGATGAAGGCGCTCTGCATGCCAGGCAGCACGCGCACCACCTTGCCGAGGTAGACGTTGCCCACCAGGCCCCGCTCCAACGTGCGCTCGATGTGCAGCTCCTGCACCGCGCCGTTCTCGACCACGGCCACCCGCGTCTCCTGCGGCGACCAGTTGATCAGGATGTCTTCCATCGCGAACCTTTGAATGCTGATGCGTGCCGCCAGCGCCGGCGGCACGCATCAAAACTCGAATCCAAATTTGTCCAAGAGCTGCGCCGTCTCAAAGAGGGGCAACCCCATGATGCCCGAGTAGCTGCCGGCAATCCTCACGATCCACGCCGCCGCCTGACTCTGGATGGCATAGCCACCGGCCTTGCCAAAGGGCTCACGGCTGGCGACGTAGCGCTCGATCAGGGCGGCCGACAGCGGCGCGAACTCGACCTGCGAGACATTCAGCGCAGCGTGGCGTTGGGCGCCATCGGCCACGGCCACTGCGGTGATGACGCGGTGCGCGCGGCCTGACATCAAAGCCAGCATGCGCGCCGCATCGGCGTCGTCCTGGGGCTTGCCCAGAATGAGGTGGTCGACGGCTACCGTCGTGTCGGCGCAGAGCACCGGCGCCACGGGCAGACCACGCGCGGCTCGGCGCGCCAGTGCCGCGTCGAGCTTGGCACCCGTGACACGGGCGCAGTACGCCTCGGGCAACTCTCCAGCCCACACCGCCTCCAACGCCTCGGCGTCCTCCTCGGGCCCTGGCAGCAACAGCTCATGGCGCACGCCCAGCTGCGCCAGCAGATGGCTGCGGCGCGGGCTTTGCGAGGCGAGGTACAGCAGGGGCGTCATTCGCGGTGATAGGGATGGCCGGTCGTCACTGTCCAGGCCCGGTAAAGCCCCTCCGCCAACAGGACGCGGGCAAAGGCATGGGGCAGCGTCAGGTCCGACAGCCGCAAGGTCTCGTCGGCCGTGGCCTTGAGCTCCGGGTGCAGCCCGTCCGGCCCGCCAATGATGAGCGCCGCATCGCGCCCCTCACCCATCCACAGCTTGAGGCGCTCGGCCAGCTGCATCGAGGTGCGGCGCTCGCCGCGCTCATCCAGGATGACCCGGCGCACACCACGGGGCAAGGCGGCCTCGATGCGCAGAGCCTCCGCAGCCATCAGCTGCTCGGCCGTCTTGCCGCCCCGCGTCTCGGCCTTCACGGCCTTGAGCTCGAGCCGCAGCTCGGGCGGGAAGCGCTTGGCGAAGTCTTCGTAGGCCGCGTCCGCCCAGGCCGGCTGGCGCTGGCCCACGGCCACGAGCAGCAGGCGCATCAGCCCTTCTTCGCCGCAGTCTTCTTGGCCGCGGGCTTGGCAGCCGCCTGCTTGGCCGGCGCGGCGGCCTTCTTCACGCCCACGGTGGTCTTCACCGGCGCCTTCCTGGCCGCTGGCTTCTTGGCTGCGGGCTTGGCCACCCCAACCTTCACCGTCTTGGCAGCCGGCGTCTTTGCATCCACCACACGGCTCGGCGCCTTCTTGGCGACGGCCTTCTTGGCGGCCGGTGCCGCCTTCTTGGCCGGCGCTGCCGGCTTCACACCCACGGGGCCCAGCACCTTGGCTGGTTTCTTGGCCGCAGGTTTCGCAGCGGTCTTGGAAGCCGCCTTTGCCGCGGGCCGGGCCGCACCATCTTCCGACGCCTTCACCAGCTTGGTCTCACCCGCGCCGAGCTTGAGCTTCACGGGCTTGTCGCCCCAGATCTCTTCGAGGTGGTAATAGGTGCGGATGGCGGGCTGCATCAGGTGCACGACGGCGGCCCCGCAGTCCACGATGATCCATTCGCCGTTGTCCTCGCCCTCGGTGCGCATCACCTCCATGCCGCGGCCCTTGACCGTCTCACGCACGCTGGACGCGAGGGCCTTGGTCTGTCGGTTGCTCGTGCCGGACGCAATGATGACGCGCTCGAACAGGGGCGACAGGTGCTCGGTGTTGAACACGACGATGTTCTGGGCCTTGACGTCTTCGAGGCCATCGACGATGGCCCGTTGCAGCTTGCGAATGTCCATTCAGTGCTTCTTTTCGTAGAGGCGGTGCGAGGCAATATAGCTCGCCACCTCGGCGCCCACCATGGGGCTGATGTCTGCGCCGCGCGCAACGGCGTTGCGAACGGCGGTCGACGAGAGGGGGTTGTCCGGCAGCGCCAGCACCTGCAAACGGTGCGCGGGCAGGCCTGGTGGCGTGGTCACGGCTTCGCCACCGCGGGGCACGACGACGAGGGTGGCCAGCTGGGTGACGGTCTCCACCTGGAACCAGCTGGGCAGCCGTGTGTATTGGTCTTGGCCGATGAGGAACATCAGCTCCGCACCCGGGTTCTGGGCGGCAAACTCACGCAGCGTGTCAGCCGTGAAGCTCGGGCCGCGGCGGTGCAGTTCACGCTCATCGAGCACGAACTGCGGCTCATCGGCAATCAGCCGCTGGATCATCTGGACGCGATGCACGGCAGGCGCCATGACCTGGTCGGGCTTCTGCCACTGGCGGCCGGCCGGCAGCCAGATGAGCCGGTCCGGCGCCAGCGCGTGCAATGCCAGACGGGCGAAGGCCAGGTGGCCGAGGTGGGGCGGGTCGAAGCTGCCGCCAAAGATCGCCAGTTTCAAAGCCAGAGTGCCGTCGGTGTCTCGTCCGCCCAGTCGCGCGGGCGCAGGAAGTCGGTGTAGAGCCGCGCCTCGGGCGTGCCAGGCTCGGGCGCCCAGTCGTAACGCCACTTCACCTGCGGTGGCATGGACATGAGGATGGATTCGGTGCGGCCACCGGACTGCAGGCCGAACAGCGTGCCGCGGTCGAACACGAGGTTGAATTCGACATAGCGGCCACGCCGGTAGGCCTGGAAGTCGCGCTCGCGCTCACCGTAGGCATAGCCCTGGCGGCGCTCGACGATGGGC
>JBBIVU010000126.1:0-9911 GCA_037439585.1 Roseateles sp.
CCATCGGCAAGCTGTTCCGTCCGGACAACCCGCTGCTGCCCAACTACCAATGGGTGCCCATCGGTTACCACGGCCGCAGCAGCTCCATCGTGGTCAGCGGCACACCGCTGCGCCGCCCCAAGGGCCAGGTCAAGCCGCCGGACGCCGACATGCCGGTGTTCAAGCCCAGCGCCCGCATCGACTGCGAGCTGGAGCTGGGCCTGTTCGTGGGCCCCGGCAACGCGCTGGGCGAGCCGTTTTCCATCGACGAAGCCGACGAGCACGCCTTCGGCCTCACGCTGCTGAATGACTGGAGCGCCCGTGACATCCAGCCCTGGGAGTACCAGCCGCTGGGCCCCTTCCTGGCCAAGAACTTCGGCACGACGATCTCGCCGTGGATCGTCACGATAGACGCGCTTGCGCCGTTCCGCATCCCCTTCACCCGGCCCGCGGAAGACCCGCAGCCGCTGCCCTACCTGGACTCGCCGGCCCACCGCGCGAACGCTGCGTTCGACATCGCGCTGGAGGTCTGGTTCAAGACCCCGGCGATGGCCGCGCCGGCCTGCATCTCGCGCTCCAACCTGCGCCACGCCTACTGGTCGCTCGCGCAGATGCTCACGCACCACGCCAGCAACGGCTGCAACCTGCAGCCCGGCGATCTGCTGGGCACCGGCACGATCAGCGGGCCCACCCAGGCCGAGTCGGGCTCGCTGCTGGAGCTGACGGCCGGCGGCAAGCAGCCGATCACGCTGCCCAACGGCGAGGCGAGAACCTTCGTGCAGGACGGCGACACCCTGGGCCTGCGCGCGTTTGCGGAGAAACCCGGATTCCGGCGCATCGGTTTCGGGGCGTGCGACGGGGAAATCCTGCCCGCGACCTGACCCCGTCTTGCGCCAACGTAACGTCGGCGCAATGAAGTCCAACAAAGCGCAACGCGGCGCGCCTGGCGCCGGTGCCGCCGCTAGATTGCGGGCACTGGCCAGGGGCTGACGACCCGAGAGACAACGCAACCCTGGCCATCCGAGACGAGCCTCCCGCCGGCACACCCGCCGCGGGCCGGGCTCCATGTTGTCCAACAGAACTCGTTGCCCAGGAGCACCTACGTGGTCAAGCCTCATTTCAAGCAGAAGCACCTGCCCCAACTCATCAGCCTCGCGCTGGGCGCTGCCGCCCTCGCGCCCGCATTCGCCCAGGATGCGACGCAGCAACTCGAAGCCGTCGAGATCCGCGGCGTGCGCGCCACGCTGAAGAAGAACCTGTCCGAGAAGCGCGAGGCCGTCGGTGTGGTCGACAGCATCAGCGCCGAGGACGTGGGCAAGTTCCCCGACAAGAACGTGGCGGACTCGCTGCAGCGCGTGCCCGGCATCTCGGTGGACCGCATCTGGGGCGAGGGCAAGGCCATCTTCGTGCGCGGCACGGACAAGAACCTCAACATGACGCAGCTCAACGGCCAGGCCGTGGCGTCGTCCGAGTGGTGGCTGAACGAGCCGCAGACCCGCAGCTTCAACTATGACGTGCTGCCCTCCGAGATCGTGGGCAGCCTGGACGTGTTCAAGAGCCCGTCCGCCGACCTGGACGAAGGCTCCATCGGCGGCCTCGTGATCGTCAAGACCCGCAAGCCGCTGGCATTCAAGGACCAGCTCACCGTGCAGGCCTCGGCCGAGGCGATGTACAGCAAGCTGCCCGGCAAGACCGACCCGCAGCTGTCAGGCCTGCTGAACTGGAAGAGCGACGACAAGACCTTCGGTGTGCTGCTGGCCGTGAGCAGCCAGAAACGCCACATGCGCCGCGACGGCCTGGAGCAGTTCTCCGATGGCAAGTACGACGTCAAGGATCAGAACGGCAACGTCACCAACGCCTACGCCTCCTGGGGTGGTGGCTCGGCCATCTTCCGCCAGGAACGCGAGCGCACCACCACCAACCTGGCGCTGCAGTTCCAGCCCAACCCGGCCACCGACATCGTCCTGAACCTGATGGATTCGGACATGAAGATGAACAACAACAACCAGAACTACCTCTGGCAGGCGGGCGGCTTGGCGGTGGGCGGCGTCATCAGCGTCACCGACCCGAAGTTCATCAGCACGAGCGACGGCAGCAAGGCGCTGGTGGGTGGCACGGTGGGCCCCAAGACCGGCGTGTCCTTCGAGCCCATCTACCGCCAGAGCTACATCAAGAGCCGCGTGGCCGACCTGGACGGCAGCTACCAGAGCGGCAACTGGACGCTCCACGGGCAGGTGGGCACGACCAGCAGCGAGGGCGGCAGCTCGCACGACCGCCACTTCTGGATGGAGGGCGATACGCGCACGACCATTTCCCTCGGCCCCGACCATTACGGCGTGAAGTACCTGGACATCAGCCCGCTGGACCCCAAGGCCCTCACGCTCAAGGCGGGCGACGACCGCATCCGCCGCATGGAGGGCAAGGAGAACTACGCCCAGGGCGACGTGACCTTCGACCTCGACGGCGGCGCCATCAAGTCGGTCAAGCTCGGCCTCAAGCTGCGGGACAACACGCTGCGCAACATGCGCACCCAGGGCACGGCCGGCCCGGGCAGCAACGGCTGGCAGTCCTTCTCGCTGTTTGACCTCTCGACGGGCCCCTCGCCGCTGCTGAGCCAGCAGGCCGCCACGCCCGACGCGCTCACGCAGTACGCCTGGTTCGACGACGGCCTCGTGGCGAGCAAGGCCATCCCGATGTACGACAAGGCCATGACGTACAAGGACGTGCTCAACGAGAACTACAAGATCCACGAGCGCATCACGGCCCTCTATGCCAAGGCCGACTATGCGGTGGGCCAGCTGCGCGGTGACTTTGGTCTGCGTTTCGTGCGCACCCAGCAAACGTCCGACGGCTACCTCGGCAACGCCAGCGGCGGCTTCTCGCCCACCAGCGTCGGCAACAACTACACCGACGCGCTGCCCAGCCTGAACGTCGTGTACGACCTGAGCAAGCAGCTCATCGTGCGCGGCTCGGTGTCGCGCGCCATGGCCCGCCAGACGTTCGACCTGCTCAGCCCCGGCATGCGCCGCGACGGCACCGTGCTGAGCAAGGGCTACGCCGGCAACCCGCTGCTCAAGCCCGTGCACGCCAACCAGGCGGAATTCGGCGCCGAGTGGTACTACGCCGACGCGGCGCTGGTCTCTGGCACGTTCTTCATCAAGAAGCTGGATACCTTCACCTACAAGGCGTCCAAGTCCGAGCAGGTGGGCAGCGAAACGCTGACCATCGAACGCCCCTACAACGCCGACAACGGCGCCGACATCAAGGGCTTCGAGCTGCAGTGGCAGCAGCCCTTCGGCAACACCGGCTTCGGTACCGTCGTGAACTACACCTTCACCGATGCCAAGGCCGGCGCGGTGGCGGGCCAGCCGCGCCTGAAGGTGCTGGGCAACTCGCGGGACCAGTTCAACTTCAGCGGCTACTACGAGCAGGGCCCCATCAGCCTGCGGGTCTCGTACAACTACCGCTCCAAGAGCTACGGCAACGTGGAGATGGGCGGCCAGGTCGTCAACGCCGCCTACGGCCAGTGGGATGCGTCGGCCAGCTGGGACGTGAGCAAGCAGGTCACGCTGTACGCCAGCGCGGTGAACCTCAACAACGAGGTCATCAAGTCCAACACGGTCGATGGCATCCCCATCGGCGCGTACGAGAACGGCGCTCGGTACAGCGTGGGCGTGCGGGCGAAGTTTTAAGCCCCTCGCCCAGTCTGGCCGCGCTGAACGCGGGCCAGCCCAGTCGGCCCCCCGAGGGGGCGGCGATGCGTGCGGCGTTGAGCCGCACGCACATCGCCCACGGGCCGGCTTGGGGCGGCCCGGCGCTCGGCCCGTGGCCAAATTGCCGCCATCTCCTGCGTGACGACTTCTTCCCATGCACACCAAAACACTCACCCCCACTGCAGGCCAGGGCGTGCTGCTGCCCATGCTCTTCATCGGGCTGATGTTCTTCATCCTCGGCTTTGCCACGTGGCTGAATGGCTCGCTGATCCCGTTCCTCAAGGTCGTCTGCGAGCTCAACAACTTCCAGGCGCTGTGGGTGGCCTTTGCCTTCTACATCGCCTACACCGTCATGGCGCTGCCGAGCGCGGCCATCCTGGCGCGCATCGGCTACAAGAACGGCATGACGGCCGGGCTGGGTGTCATGGCGCTGGGTGCGCTGTGCTTCATTCCGGCGGCCAAGTCGGGCCTGTACCCGGTGTTCCTGCTGGCGCTGTTCACGCTGGCCAGCGGCATGACGCTGATGCAGACGGCCATCAACCCGTACATCGTCTGCATCGGCCCGCGCGAGAGCGCGGCCATGCGCATCTCCATCATGGGGCTGTTCAACAAGGGCGCCGGCATCGTGGTGCCGCTGGTGTTCACGGCGCTCATCCTGTCGGGCATGGAGCGGTTCTCCGAGTCGGCCCTCGCCGCCCTGGACGCCGCCGGCCGCGAGGCCCTGCGCGCCGAGCTGTCGCAGCGCCTCGTCTTCCCCTACGCCGTGATGGCAGCAGGCCTGCTGCTGTTCACGGCGCTGATCCACTTCTCCTCGCTGCGCGAGCCCGAGCTGGAAGCGGCAGGCGGCACGGCCGGTGAGGTGGAGCGCTGGGGCGTGTTCCAGCACCCCCAGGTGGTGCTGGGGGCGCTGGCGCTGTTTGGCTACGTGGGCGTGGAGGTGATTGCGGGCGACACCATCGGCCTGTACGGCCGCGGGTTGGGCGTGGCCCACTACGGCGTGCTCACGTCCTACACCATGGGTTTCATGGTGCTGGGCTACCTGCTGGGTGTGGCGCTGATCCCGCGCCTGATGTCGCAGCGCACGGCGCTCGCGCTGTCGGGCGCCAGCGGGCTGCTGTTCTCGGTGGGGGTGGCGACGGCGTCAGCCACGCACACCGGCTGGTCGCAGGCGCTGCTCGGGTGGGCCGGCGTGCCCGCCGTGCCGGACACGGTGCTGTGCGTGGCGCTGCTGGGGCTGGCCAACGCGCTGGTGTGGCCGTCGCTGTGGCCGCTGGCCCTGGAGGGCCTGGGCAAGTACACGGCCGCCGGCTCGGCCCTGCTCATCATGGGCATTGCCGGCGGCGCGCTGATCCCGATGCTGTACGGGCACCTGGCCGACGTGAGCAGCCCCCAGCTCGGGTACTGGGTCATGCTGCCGTTCTACGCGCTGATCCTGGCCTACGCGGTGTTCGGCAGCCGGCTCCGGCGCTGGTGAGCCGCGTCAGCTCATGGGTCTGACGCGCCTTTCAGCGTCAGGGCTTTGACCACCGACGGCCGGGTCGACAAGGCGCTCGCGGTCGTCTGGGTCTTGCCCTCCTTCAGCGCTGCGCTGTCCGACAGGATATGCACGGCTTCGTTCAAGAGCGTGTCGTTGACGGCTTCGCGCGTCTTGGTCGCAGCAAGATCTTTGTCGAGCTTGCGTTCGTTGAACTGCAGGCCGTCATCGGCGAGGGCGCTGCTCGCGCCCGATGCGGCGCCCGTGCCGGCAGAAGCCAGCATCTCGGCCAGGCGTTTCTCCTGGGCGGCGCGTTCCTTGCGGCGGACGGCTTCGTTCAGCGAGATGACGTTGTTCTTGCGCCGGCTCTGTGCCTGGGCGCGGTCCTCCAGCAGCGCCTGGTAGTCCCGGTCGTGCCGCACGCGGCTCTCGTGCCAGGCCCGCAGGCGGGGCAGCTGGGGGGCGATGTCGCCCACGGCGGTGTAGTCGACCGCCTTGATGCGTGTCCACGGCAGCGCGTTGTCGAAGCTCGATTCCCCGAACGGGCCGTCTTCGTCGTCGTCGCTGGTGGCCGCGTAGCGGATGTCGGGCGTCACGCCCCGCAGTTGCGTCGTGCCCCCGTTCACCCGGAAGAACTGCGCGATGGTGACCTTGAGGTCGCCGAACAACGGCGTGGCGTTCTTGGCGATCTGGTCGAGGCGGGCGATGGTCTGGACGGTGCCCTTGCCGAAGCTGGGTTCGCCGATGACCAGGCCACGGCCGTAGTCCTGCACCGCCGCCGCAAAGATCTCGGACGCGGAGGCCGACCCCCGGTTGATCAGCACGCCCAGCGGCCCCTTCCAGGCCACGTCGATGTCGGTGTTCTTCGACACGCTGATCTCGCCCCGGGCATTGCGGGTCTGCACCACCGGCACCTTGCCGACGAACAGCCCCGTCAGCTCCACGGCTTCGCGCAGCGAGCCCCCGCCGTTGCTGCGCAGGTCCATCAGCACGGCCTCCACCTTCTGGGCCTTCAGGTCCAGCAGCAGTTTGGCGACATCGCGCGTGGCGCTGCGGTAGTCCTTGTCGCCCTTCTGCAGGGCCGCCACATCCTCGTAGAACGAGGGCAGGGTGATCACGCCCACCAGGCGCTTGCCTTCACCCGTGGCCACCGAATAGACCTTGGCCTTGGCGGCGCTGTCCTGCACGGTGATGGTCTTGCGCGCCAGCGTCACGGTCTTGACCGCGGCGTCGGGCCCGCCGTCGGCCGGCAGCACGTCCAGCCGAACGGTGGACGCCACCTTGCCCCGGATGATGGCGACCACGTCGTCCAGCCGCCAGCCGACGACGTCGTCCATGGCGCCTTCCGCGCCTTGCCCCACACCCACGATGCGGTCGCCCACCTTCAGCAGGCCCGAGGTGATCGCGGGCCCGCCCACCACCAGTTCCCGGATGGTGACGTAGCCGTCGATCTCGGTCAGCACCGCGCCGATCCCCACCAGCGACAGGCGCATCGCGATGTCGAAGTTCTCCGCGGCGCGGGGCCCCATGTAGTTGGTGTGCGGCTCGATCGCCATCGTGTAGGCGTTCATGAAGGCCTGGAAGGCATCGGCGCTGGAGATCTTGGCCAGGCGTTTGGCGGTGCTGTCGTAGCGCTTGTCCAGCACTTGGGCGATGGCCGCGTCATCCCGGCCGGCGAGCCGCAGCCGCAGCCAGTCGTTCTTCACGCGCTTGCGCCAGAGGTCGAGTGACTCCGCCTCGGTCGCGGGCCAGGGCTGGTCCTTGCGGTCGATCATCAGCGTCTCGTCGCGCTCGAAATCGAAGCCCTTGGCCAGCAGGCTGCGGGCGAAGGCCAGGCGCTCCACCATCCGGCGCTCGTACAGATTGAACATCGCGAACGGTGCGCGCAGATCCTCGTTGAGCACCGCGTCGTCGAGCCGGGTGCGGTCAGCGGCCAGGCGGTCGACGTCGGACTGCAGGAAGTACAGCTTCTCGGGGTCAAGCGACTTCAGGTACTGGTCGAACACCTTGGCCGACAGGGCATCGTCGACTGGCAGGGCCTTGTAGTGGTAGCGAGACAGCAGTTCTGCCGCGAGGCGGGCCGCCTTGGCTTCCTGTGCCGCGGGCGCGAGCAGCGGCGGGTAGGCCAGCTCCGTGTCTGCTTGGCCCCTTGCAGTGCGGCGGCTACGGCCAGCACCAACCCAATCAGCTTCTGTCCCAATCTCGCTCCAACACGGTTGACCGGCCCAGCGTCAGGTGACCTTCACCTGCCAAAGCCGGCGTGCATGGTGCCATGCCGCCGAGAAGGCGGTTGCCGAGCTAAAAATCGCCCGCCAATTGGCGTCGGTGTGCGCCGAATGCCTGTGCCATGTGGTTCAGACGCTGCCGGGCGCTGGCCGCCGTGATGGCCTGTGGCGCCGCCCGCAGCGGGGCCGGGAACCGCCCCATGCCCGCCAACAGCGCGTACCAGGACGGGCGCAGGTACATCAGCTCCGCCCCGTGGCGCTCCAGCTCGGCCTCGAAATCGCCGCCGCCGTCCCACACGTCCAGCAGGCTGGCGAGGCGGTCGGAGATGTGACGGTTTGCGCGGTTGGCGCGCCAGTAGTCGGTGTCGTGCCGCGTGTTGAGCTGGTAATGCGCCACGACGTAGTCGCGCACGCCCTCGAACATCGCGTTCACGCGCTCGTTGAACACGGCCTGCCGCGCGCGGCCGAAGCCGTCATCTTCAAGCGCGGCGATGAACTGCTCCACGCTGAGCTGGATCAGCATCAGCGCCGTGGCCTCCAGCGGTTCGATGAAGCCTTGCGCCAGGCCGATGGCCAAGCAGTTCTGCCGCCAGTGCCGGTGCACGCGGCCCACGCGCATGCGCAGCCGGCGGGCTTCCGAGCCCTCGGCCGCAGCGCCGAGGTGGGCGCACAGCTCGCGTTCGGCCTCGTCGTCGCTGATGAAGGCGGAGCTGTAGACGTAGCCGTTGCCGCAGCGCGAGGTCAGCGGGATCTGCCAGGCCCAGCCGTGGCGCAGCGCGGTGGAGACGGTTTCGGACGGGATGTCTTCGCCGTCCACCAGCGCCGTGGGCATCGCGATGGCGCGGTCGTTGAAGAGGTTGTCGCGGTAGGGGTGAAAGGGCTCGCCGAGCGTTTCGGTGATGAGCAGCCCCCGGAAGCCGCTGCAGTCGACGAACAGGTCGGCGTCGATGCGCGGGCCGCTGGCCAGGTGCACGGCGGCGAGGTCGCCGTTCTCGTGCTGCTCAACGCGGCCCACGGTGCTGACGATGTGGCGCACGCCCAGGCCGACGGCGTGGGTGCGCAGGAAGGTGCCGAGCTTGCCGGCGTCGAAGTGGTAGGCGTAGTCGGTGGCCGGGCCTTCGGTGGCACAGACCGGCGCGCGGCGCTGGCGCGCCAGTTCGGCGGCGAGGAAGAAGTCCTGCGGGTTGGCGTCTGCCGCCTGGCCGCGCCGGCGCAGGCAGGCGTTGGTGAAGAACTGGTTGCCCAATTCGCGGTCGGCCTCGTTGAAGAAGGGGTGGACGTAGCTCTCGTAGCCCGGCACCGTGCTCCAGCCGGGAAAGCGGATGCCGCATTTGTAGGTCGCGTCGCACGCCGGCATCCACTCGCGCTCGGCGATGCCCAGCGTGCGGAAGAAGTGCCGCAGGAAGGGCGTGGAGCCCTCACCCACGCCCACAGTGCCGATCTCGGCCGATTCGATCAGCGTGACGGCCACGCCGAGCGGGGCCCAGCGCTGCCGCAGCAGGCAGGCCGTCATCCAGCCGGCGGTGCCGCCGCCGACGATGGCGATGTGTTGGGGTGGTGGCATCTCAGGTGCTCAGTGAAGAAACACAGCCACAGGGGCGCGGAGACACAGGGAACGTCTGCATTCCTTCGTGCCTCCTGGCCTCTGTGGCTGTGTTCATGCCTTTGGGTTCAGCCGGGGGGCAAGGCGAGGCGCACCTCGAAGCCGCCCTCTGGGTGGTTGCGAAAGCGCACTTCGCCGCCATGGTCGGCCACGATCTCCCGCACGATGGACAGGCCCAGCCCCAGCCCCTCCTTGCGCATGGCGGCGCCGTGGTCAAGCCGCGTGTAGGGCTGGCCCAGGCGGGCCAGGGCGGCTTCGGGCACGCCGGGTCCGTGGTCGCGCACGGTCACCAGCACCAGGCCGCCTTCGTCGCGGCCCATGCTCACTTCCACGGGTTGGTCGCCGTCGCCGTAGAACATGGCGTTGTCCAGCAGGTTGCCGATGGCGCGCTTGAGGGCCAGCGGCTTGCCGAACACGGTGAGGGGCTGGCCCACCAGCTCCACCTTGTGCCCGCCCATGCGGGCGTCGCGCACCATCTTCTGCAGCACGAGGTCGATGCGCAGTGGCGCGCGGTTCTCGTGGATGTCGGTGTCCTTCACGATCTGCAGGGCGGTTTTCACCATCATGTCCAGCTCGTCCAGGTCCTCGTGGAACTCGTCCTGCACGGCGGTGTCCTCCAGCAACTCGCTGCGCAGGCGCAGGCGGGTGATGGGGGTGCGCAGGTCGTGCGAGATGGAGGCGAACAGCCGCTCGCGGTCGCCGATGTAGCGGCGGATGCGCTCCTGCATGTCGTTGAAGGCCTCGATGGCCTGGCGCACCTCCTGCGTGCCGCTCACGCGCAGCGGCTTGGGCGCCACGCGCCGGCCCACGCGGGCGGCCGCCTGGCCCAGGCCCGCCAGCGGCCGGGTGATGGCGCGCACGGCGATCAGCGTCAGCCCCACGGCCAGCCCCAGCGCCAGCAGCTGCGGCGTGAGGCG
>JBBIVU010000127.1:0-9837 GCA_037439585.1 Roseateles sp.
TTGCCCATGAGCCTTCTCCGTTCGCTGAGAGGGCCCTTCAATAAGGACTTTGGCCTGGGGTTGTCAAGCGTCGGCGGAGTATTCCTCCCTTTGGCGTGTCTTGAGGGCCTCGCGGCCAGCCTCGATGCGCTTGGCAATCGCGATTTCGCCTTCGCGGCTCAGCAGTTCGACGGCGGTCTTGTGCGACAGCACCATCAGCACGTTGCTGCGGATGGCGGGCATGTAGGCCTTGATCTGGTCGGCGAACTTCGGGTCTTCGACCTGCAGCGTCACGCCGATTTGCGCGAAGCGATCCACGTCCTTGTCAGCCAGGTTGACGGTGAAAGGATCCAGCGGCACGAAGGTGGGCGGGTGGTCGTTCTTGGCATGTGCCTTGGGCTTGGGCGCCGCCTCCACGGCCTCGGCGCCGTCTTCGCCGTCTTCGGCGGGTTTCTTCTTCAGCAGCATCACGGCCGCACCCCCACCCACCAGCACGAGCACGAGCACGGCGGCCAGGATGATGATCAGCTTTTTGCTGCCGCCCGCCTTGGGCGCTGCGGGTTCGGCAGCCGGCGCGTTCGCCATGTGGACTCCTTGAGACGTCAATTGCCCGTTCCGGTCACTGCCAGACCTGGGCACCATTGCGACCGATTATTGACCCGAGGCCCCCGGGGGAAGCCTCGATCAGGTCAAGCCATGCGTGCCTATTTGCATTTCAGCCTCAGGCAAACGTGTCGAGCAGGCCCGCAGTGCGGCGCAAGGCCGGACCATTGGCGAGGGTGGCTTCGCTCACGGCTGCGGTGCCCGCCGCACCTCCCCGGCCCCCGCGCACGCCGGTGCGGCTGCCTTCGGAACTGCTGGCCTGGGGGTCTCGCTGGGACTGCTGGAAGACGCCGCCGCCGGAGAGCGTCAGCCCCTGGCCCTGCAATGCTGCGGCGAGGTCGGGGAGGCTCTTCTCCAGCGCCTGCCGGGTGTCGGCCTGCGCCGCGTGGAACGACACCTGGGCCTGTGCGCCGTCCACCACGATCTGCACGGATACAGGGCCCATGTCGGTTGGGTTGAGCTGCAACTCCGCCTGTTGCACGCCGTCCACTGCCATCAGGCTGACGCGGGTGCCCAGTTCGGGCGCGAAGGCGGCACTGTTCAGTGCGGCGTGAACCTGGCCGGTGGCGCTTGGGGCGGCCGGGTCGGCCGCAGTTGCGGCATTGGGCAGGGCGGCTTGGGCGAGGAGGGCGCTGAAGTTGGGGGCCTGCGCATCTGGTGTTGCTGGCGTGCGAAGGGCCGTGTCGCCAGTGCTGGGCTGCAGGGCCTGGATGGTGTCACTGCTGGTGCCCTTCGCTGCTGTTGCAGCGAAGGCTTCGGCTGCCGGCTCGGCTGCCCTGGCCTGCGGCTCTTCTGCGGTGCGCCCAACGGAGTGTGGCACACGCGAGTCCGCCATCCACGCCGGTGCAGAGGTGGTGAGTGGGCGGGCGGTGTCGTCACCTGGAGCTGCCGTTGTGGCGAGTGCCTCGCTCGAGGAGGCTGCGCGGGTGCCTTCGAGGAGGGAGGGAGCAGGCGCCAGTCCCGAGGCTGGAGCGGTGGTAGCGAACATGCGGGCGATGTCGCCCCCTGGGGTCGTGGCGGTGGCCAGGGTCTCGTCTGTGGGTGCTGCACGCGTCTGGCCGACCCGGCTGGCACCCGCCGGGTCAGGCAGGGCTGCCGTCGCCTGTACCGGGGCGGGTACCACGGCGGGTTGTGCGGGAAGCGGCAGGCTGATGAGCTGTGTGAAGTCGGTCAGGTCATCGGGAGGGGCAGGGGTGTCCCCATCTGGGTCATCGTCGGTGGGGGCAGTGCGGTCGTCGGTGCCCTGTGCGGCCTTGCCTGCGGCAACGATGGCATCGCTGCGCGACGTGGGTCGTGTGGCAGCCGGCGGCGGCGTCGCTGGGGCACTTCCATCCTTGCGGCGGGCCTGTGGAGCGGTGGGGGCCGTGCCAGCAGCTGGCGACGCCGCAGCGGTGGGTGGGGGGGCTGTCTGTGGGCTCGACGGGCCATCGGCGTGCGCAGGCGGCGGCACCGCAGGCGGCTGGCTGTTCAGGAATTGTGCGAAGGTGGGCCCACCTGCCGACCCGGCGCCTGTGAAAGCGGGGGCTGAGGTGGGAGGCAGGTTGGCGGGTTTGACCGCAACGGCGTTGGAGCTGCTCAGCATCGCGTGGGCCTCCTCAGGCGTGGGCCGTGCGGCGCAGGTGGGCTCGGGCGGCGAATTCGTCGGCCACGCGCTGTTCACGGCGCTCGACGGCCTTGGCAGCTTCGGCCTGGCGGCGGGCGATCAACTGGCGCAGGGCGGCCACGCGCAGTTCGGCCTGGCGCAGCGCTTCGCGCGCACGGGCCTGGCGCTGGTCGGCATGGCGGGCGACATGGCCTTGCGTGTCGACGGCCTGGTTCAGCCGCTGGCCGAAGCTCTGGTAGCAAGCCACGATGTCCATGGTGGTCGCCTGCGCGAAGCTCTGCGTCCAGCGCTGCTGGTAGTCCTGACGGTAGCCCGCCAGCTCGCCGTGCTGGGCATGCGCGGCTTGGGCCTGGGCGCTGGCGGCATGCAGGGCCTGGGCGGCAGCGTCGCGCTCGCCTTCGGCCCGCTCAAGGAGCAGGCCCAGGGTGTCGGTGGCAGTGGCACTCATTCAATACTCCAGCGCACGACGCGGCCGCAGCCACGTCGATCAGTCGTTATCGGCAGGCGCCTGACCTGGGTTTAGGCGCCCTGGACCACGGCCTGCAGCTGGCTGACGCTGGCGTGAAGAAGTGCCGGGCTGTGCATGTCCTGCTGCAGCAGCCGCGTCATGTCGGCATGCAGGCGCACGGCCAAGTCCAGCTCGGGGTCGGCGCCTGGCGCATAGGCACCAAGCTGGATCAGGTCGCGGGCCTTGTTGTATTTCGCCAGAAGTTGGCGGAACCGACGGGCGGAATCGACCTGGTTTTGGGGTGCAACACTCGTCATCACCCGCGAGATGGAGCGCTCGATGTCGATGGCTGGGTAGTGGCCAGCCTCGGCGAGCTCGCGGCTGAGCACGATGTGGCCGTCCAGGATGCCGCGCGCGGCATCCGCGATGGGGTCCTGCGGGTCATCCCCTTCGGTCAGCACCGTGTAGAAGGCCGTGATCGAGCCTTCGCCCGGCAGGCCGTTGCCGCTGCGCTCCACCAGCTGCGGCAGCTTGGCGAAGCAGCTGGGCGGGTAGCCCTTGGTGGCGGGGGGTTCCCCGATGGCCAGCGCAATCTCGCGTTGCGCCATGGCGTAGCGGGTGAGGCTGTCCATCAGCAGCAGCACGTGGCGGCCTTCGTCGCGGAAGTGCTCGGCGATGGCGGTGGCGTAGTGGGCGCCCTGCATGCGCATCAGCGGCGGCGCGTCGGCCGGCGCAGCCACCACCACGCTGCGCTGGAGGCCGTCCTCGCCGAGGATGTCCTCGATGAATTCCTTCACCTCGCGGCCGCGCTCGCCGATCAGGCCGACGACGATCACGTCCGCCTGCGTGTAGCGGGCCATCATGCCCAGCAGCACCGACTTGCCCACGCCCGTGCCAGCAAACAGCCCGAGGCGCTGGCCGCGCCCCACGGTGAGCAGCGCGTTGATCGCGCGCACGCCGGTGTCCAGCGGCGTGCGCACCGGGTCGCGGTCCATCGCGTTGATGGGCCGGCGCACCATGGGTTCGTTGTGGATGTGGCCCAGGTCGCCGCGGCGGTCCAGCGGGTGGCCGTGGGAGTCCACCACGCGGCCCAGCAGGCCGTCGCCCATGGGCAGGTGCAGGCCCCGGTCCTCACCCCGGCGCCAGGGGTGCAGCGGGGCGCCGAGCTGGGGCGCCAGCGGCGGGAGGTGGCGCGGCAGCACGGTGGCACCGCTGGACAGGCCCTGCACCTCGTCGGTGGGCATGAGGTAGGCACGGTCGCCCGAGAAGCCGACGACTTCGGCGTTGACGGGGGCCGAGCCCCGGCGCGGGTTGTTGCCGCTGCTGGGCATCTGGATGCGGCACACCGAGCCCAGCGGCACCTTGATGCCCGTGGCCTCCAGCACCAGGCCGGCCACGCGCACGAGCTTGCCCTGGCACTCGATGGGCGGGGCGTTGGCGGCGAGGGTTTCGAGGTCGGCCAGGTAGCGCTGCCAGCGCTCGGTGCGCCCGCTGGATTCAGTCGGCATCGGGGTCGGCGTCCGCGGTGTCGTCAGGCGGCGCGTCGGCGGGGCCGCCGCGGCGGTCTTCCCAGATGGACCGCTGGCCGATGGCGGAAACGGCCTGCTGCCAGCGCGCGGCGATGGTGGCGTCCACGCTGGCCACGTCGGCATCCACCTTCACGCCGCCACGGGCCACCTCGGCGTCAGGGATGAGCTGGGCCTCTCGGGCCTCCAGTTCAGGGCCTGCGCCGTCGCGCACCAGGGGCAGGTCGTCGGGGTGCACGCGCACGCGCACGTGGCGGGCCGACATCTGCAGCGCCTCGACGGCATCGTGCGCGACGCGGGCAATCAGCTCGGGCCGCTGCGCCAGTTCGCTGCGCACCACCTGCCGGGCCAGCTCGACGGCAATGCGCGCCAGGGAGGCGGCCATGTCGCCCTCCAGCGCACGCATCTCGGTGTCGAAGCCTCGCACCAGCGTTCCGATCTGCTGGCTCATCTGCTGGGCAAAGCTCTGCTTGAAGGCGTCCAGCGCGGCCATGCCGTCGCGGTAGCCGTCCTGGTAACCGCTTTGGCGGGCGCTGTGCAGCTGGTCGTGCAGGCTGGGTTCGGGCGGGGGGGGCGGCTCCACCGGTGCAGCAGCAGGAGCCGGCGGCTGCGGCGCACCCGGCCGCATGGGCGAGAACGGCGAGGGGGGCGCGCTGCCCAGGTTGTCCAGGCTCCAGGCCTTGGCGCCCTGGATCTCCTCGCCGGGAATGAACCGGGCGTAGCTGGCCCGGCGTTCGCCTTCGCGGCGCTCCGGCGGCGGCACCTGCCGTGGGGGTTGGCGGCTTGTGACCATGATCAGACGAACTGATCGTCACCGCCGCCGGCGAGCACGATCTGCCCTTCGTCGACGAGCCGGCGCACGATCTTGAGCATTTCCTTCTGCTCCGCTTCCACCTCGGAGAGCCGCACCGGCCCGCGGGTTTCGAGGTCTTCGCGCAGCGTCTCGGCCGCACGGCTGGACATGTTGCGGAAGATCTTCTCGCGCAGGTCGGCGCTGGCGCCCTTGAGCGCGACGATGAGGCTCTCGCTCTGCACTTCCTTGAGCATGGCCTGGATGCCCTTGTCGTCGATCTTGTTCACGTCGTCGAACGTGAACATGTTGTCCATGATCTTCTGGGCCAGGTCGGAGTCCGCCTCGCGGATGTAGTCCAGCACCGAGGCCTCCACGCTGGAGCCCATCATGTTGATGATCTCGGCGGCCGTCTTGGCACCGCCCAGCGAGCTCTTCTTCATGCGCTCGCCGCCGGCCAGGATCTGGCTCATGACCTCGTTCAGGTCCTTCAACGCGGTGGGCTGGATGCCGTCCAGCGTGGCGATGCGGATCAGCACCTCGTTGCGGCCGCGCTCGGTGAAGAGCTTGAGCACGGAGCTGGTCTGGTCGAAGTCGAGGTGGGCCAGGATGGCGGCAATGATCTGCGGGTGCTCGTTGCGCAACAACTCGGCCACGCTGGCGGCGTCCATCCACTTCAGGCTCTCGATGGAGGACACATCGCTGCCTTGCAGGATGCGGTCCAGCAGCAGGTTGGCCTTGTCTTCACCCAGGGCCTTGCGCAGCACGGCGCGCACGTACTCGTCGGTGTCGGTGACGAGGGTGCTCTGGGTCTCGGCGACCGAGTCGAATTTGTCGAGCACCTCCTCGACCTGGGCGCGCTTGATGACCTTGAGCTTGGCGATGGTCTCGCCCAGGGCCTGGACTTCCTTGGGTGACAGGTGCTTGAAGACCTCGCTGGCCTCTTCTTCACCCAGCGACATCAACAGGATTGCGGCGTTCTCGATGCCCTTGTCATCCATGGGAGCTGATCCTCAAGCCGACTGGCCTTCCATCCAGTCGCGCACGATGTTGGCGACTGCCACCGGATTGTCGCGCGCCAGGGCGCGGGCCCGGTCGAGCTTTTCGCTGTGGACTGGGGCCTCGAGTTTGGGCATGCCATCGGGGCCGGGCAGCAGTTCGGTGTCGTCCACCACCTCGTCCACGGTTTCGGGCTTTTCCTCCGGCGGCAGCGGAGCGGCGGCCTTGATGGCGGGGCGGATCATGCCGAACACGGCGATCAAGGCGACGGCCACGAAGGCCAGCGGCACGATGGCGCTGCGGGCGATGTCCAGCAGCCAGGGCTGTTTCCAGACGGGCACGTCGGCCGGCTCGGTCTTGTCGACCACGAAGGGCGCGCTGATGACCTTGACCGAGTCGCCGCGCTCGGCGTTGAAGCCCATGGCTTCCTTGACGAGGTCGGTCAGGCGGGTGATTTCCTCGGCCGAGACGGGTTGGTTGGTGGTCTTGCCCTTGGCGTCGGTCACGGAGCGGTGGTTGACGACGATGGCGGCATTCAGGCGCTTCACGTTGCCCACCGCGCCACGCGTGACGCGCACGGTCTTGTCCACCTCGTAGTTGGTGACCTGCTCGCGGCGCGTGCTGTTGGTGCCGCCGGCCTGCGTGGCCTGCAGCGGCCCGCTGGCGCCGTTGATGGGGGCCGTGGCTGCTGCCGGCGGCTGGTTGGCGGCTGCGCCGGGCACACCGGTGGGCGGGTTGACGTTGGCGTTGTTGCTCTCGTTGCTCTGGCTGGAGCGCACGGCCGCCTGGGCGTTGGGGCCCTGGTTGGGGCGGTACTCCTCGGCGGTGGCCTCGGTCTGGGAGAAGTCCACGTCGGCGGTGACGGTGGAGCGCAGGTTGTCCCGGCCGATCACAGGTTCCAGCAGCTCGAAGATGCGCTTGTTGTAGCCCGCCTCGATCTGCTGCTTGAACTGCAGTTGCTGGCTGTCCAGCCCCGTGGCGGAGTCGGCGCCCATCTGCGAGAGCAGGGCACCGGACTGGTCCAGCACGCTCACGGCCTTGGGGTTGAGCTCAGGCACGCTGCTGGAGACGAGATGGACGATGCCGGCGATCTGGGTGCGGTCCAGCGTGCGGCCGCCGCGCAGCGTGAGCATCACACTGGCACTGGGCTTTTGCTGCTCGCGGAAGAAGCCGGTCTGTTGCGGGATCGCGAGGTGCACGCGGGCGTCGGCCACGTCGGACATGGCGGTGATGGTGCGCGTGAGCTCACCCTCCAGCCCGCGCTGGAAGTTCAGCCGTTCGTTGAACTGCGTCTGGCCGATGCTGGACTTGTCCATCAGCTCGAAGCCGACTGCATTGCCCGTGCCTCCCTTGGGCAGGCCCTGGGCTGCGAGCTTCATGCGCAGCTCGTACACCTGGCCGGCTGGCACGAGGATGGTGCCGCCGGCTTCGTGCTTGTAGGGCACCTGCATGGCGGCGAGCTGGCCGATGACGGCACCGCCGTCCTTGTCGGCCAGGCCGGTGAAAAGAGGGCGGTAGTCGCCCTGGGACGACCACAGCGTGATGGCCAGCACGGCGCCTGCCAGCGCGGCCAGGCCGGCGCCCATGGTGAGCTTGCTGCGCAGCGGCAGGCCGCCCAGGCGCTGCACAAAGTTGGGCTGCGCATCCGCCGGGGCAATCATCATCGGGGCGGTGGCAGGGGCGCTCAGGGCGTTGTCCATCGGGGGCGGGCGGCTGGAGAGGTCGGGAGTCGACCGATGGCGCAAATTATTTGTGCCCACCCCCCTCAAGAAAGCGCCGAAGTGGCCGACGCGGGCGGCGCATCTCTGCGCTTCGGGCGCTGGGCTTGCTGCCAAAGTTCTGTCCCATGGACATGAAGCTGCGCCCCTTCGACTTCGCCCAGGCTGCCGCCCGCGCAGGTTTGGCGGTGAATGGCACGCCCTTGTCCGCCAAGCCGGCAGCCACGGCCGGCGCGAGCTTTGGCGATGCGATGACGCAGGCGCTGAAGAACGTCAGCGCCCAGCAGAACGAGGCGGCCCGGCTTCAGCGCGAGGTGCAGCTGGACAACCCCACCGTCAGCCTCGAAGAGACCATGATCTCCATGCAGAAGGCCCAGATCGGCTTCCAGGCCACGCTGCAGGTGCGCAACCGGCTGGTGTCGGCCTATTCCGAAATCATGAACATGCAGATTTGAGCGGAGCGTCGGTCCGCTCTCGCTTGAGGGCGCTCAGCAGCTTTCGCTCTTGCGCGCATCGCTGCCGCAGATCTGAGGACGGCCCATGGGGTTGAGGTCGATGCGGAGCTGCTGGTTGTGGTCGTTGGAGATGCCGATGCGCGTCCAGTTCAGCGCACTGCCCATGCCCCCCCGGAACGTGACGCCTTGGCCGGACTGCAGCAGCGTGCCCTTGTGCTCGTGGTAGGTCATGCCACCGAGCTCGCAGCGGGGCTGGCCTGTGTGGCAGTCGCAAGGCGCCTGGCGGCTGAGGCCCCAGCACCACTGGGTGCCGCTGCCGAAGCTCACGTGGATGTCGCGGCCTTCGTCCACGCTCAGCGTGCGCGCCCGGCGCAGGTCCAGCTCCAGCAGCCCGGCCACGTGGCGCAGACGCTGGCGCGCCAGGTGGCTGGCATAGCTGGGCACGGCGACCGACAGGACGATGGCCAGGATGGCCATCACGAAGGCCACCTCGATGAGCGTGAAACCCGGTCTGCTGCGGGCGGCCTTCATGCGTCCAGCTTCAGCAGGCGGCGCCGTTTCTGGGTTTGGTCCACGTAGACCTGCAGCGTGCGGCTGGCGGCTGCGTCGAGGTCCACAAACGAACAGCCCAGCTGGAGCATGCCGCTGGCGTCGCCGCGGATGGGGCTGGCGTGGTGCGGAAGCAGCGTGATGGGCATGGTGCTGATGCGGTCCAGCTCCAACGTCAGGCCCGCGGTGATCTGGCCGGTGGCCAGGGCGGGGAAGTCGGGGGGCAGCGTCAGGGCCAGGCCGCCGATGCTGATGTCCAGCACCCGGAGCGCCCGGCCCGGGGCGTCACCGCCCGGCAGCACCACACGGGGATAAGCGCTGCCCGCCGGCTGGACGCGAAAGGACTGCCGCCGCTGGAAGCGGTAGACCCGGGTGGGCAACGTGCTGCGCAACACCGTGCCCTGCTCGCCGCTCACGAGCACCGGTGCGTCCAGTTCGAACTGCAGCTTGATGTTGCCGAGGTAGGCCACGGCGGTGATTTCGTCGCCAGCCACGAGGGCCTGGCTGATGCCTTCGGGATCGGCACCTAGGGAGAGGCCGATGAGGTCGGCGTCAACATCCAGCGCGACGATGCGTGCGGCCAGGCTCTCACCTTGCGGGCCGCTGAGCAGCACGCTGACGTCTTCGCGTTGCAGCTGCTGCAGGTAGGCCTTGGATTCGGTCGCCGAGGCGACACGCAGGTCCTCGGACAGGGCTTCGGGGGCGGTCATGCCGCGATGGTAGTCGGGGTGCGGGCCCGTGCCGAGCCGCAGGTGGGAGGCAGCGGGTCGTGCCGTGTGCAGCCCGCCGTCAGTGCACGAGCCGGCTCTGGCCTTTGAGCACGTGGTCCAGGTCCTCCAGCCACGGCTCGGCGAGGTGGCGGATCTCCGCATCGTTCAGCAGGATGCGCTGCATGATGCGGGTCTTCAGCTGCGACTCACCGGCCGCGAGCTGGCTGTGGTTGGCTGCAGCCTTGAGCTGAGAGATGAGCAGCACGCAGGCGCCTTCGAGCTTGACGACTTCATCCCAGTTGCCCGTGCGGGCGGCGGAAAGCATGTCGGCGCTGGCCTGTTCGATGGCCTCGTAGTAGTTGAGCAGCGGCGACGTCATGGCGGGCGTTCCGGTCGATTTCATCGGGCTGCGGCGCTCACTGCGCACCGGAGGTGACACGCGGGCCGATCTCGGCCC
>JBBIVU010000128.1:0-9760 GCA_037439585.1 Roseateles sp.
ATGAAGGCACGGCCGGTGTCCAGCGCGTATTTGTCGTCCAGCGTGACGGTCTGGAGGGCCTTGAGGATGTGCTCGGGCAGCGGGGCGTTCATCGGGGGTGCTCCTGAATCGAGGGGGCCGGCGCGGGCGGCTCTTGTGGAGCGGGCGCGCAAGCGCCAGGCCAGTATGGCCGGGCTGGGCAGTTTAGGAAAAGCGGCGCGCGGGGTGCTTTCTCATTCGCGCCCGATTCATCGCCTGACAGCAAGATCCTTGCTGCAGAATTCGCAAATTGAATCAACATTGATCGCCACAAAGCCGATCAGGGCAAACCATGAGTGCCGACGACGGCGCCGGCAGCGGCGCGCTGGACCGCTATCACATCGCCATCCTGGCCGAGCTGCAGCGCGACGCGCGGCAGTCCAACGCCGAGCTGGCGCAGCGCATCGGCCTGTCCGCCGCACCCACCTGGCGGCGGGTGAAGTGGCTGGAGGAGCAGGGCTACATCACAGGCTACCGCGCCGAGTTGGACCGCCGCAAGATCGGCCTGGGCGTGCTGGCCTTCGTGCGTGTGGACGCCGAGCGCAGCGCCGGCGCGGCCACCAAGGCGCTGGAAGACGAGATCCGCCGCCTGCCCGAGGTCATCGCCTGCCACTACATCTCCGGCACCGGCACCTTCGAGCTGCAGGTCATGGCGACCGACCTGGACGCCTTCTCGCGCTTTTCCATCAACACGCTGCTGAAGCTGCCCAACGTGAAGGACATCCACACCAGCTTCTCCCTGGGCGAGGTCAAGGCCGGTGGCGCGCTGCCTCTGGGGCACCTGGCGGGCTGACGCCGAGTGCACAGGCGTCCGGTGTGCAATAAACCCGGGCAGGCTGGCACCTGCCAGGGTTAGGCTCGCCACATGAGGGCACTGCACCTGCAAAAGCTGGCCAAGCTGTGGCTGGGGACCGACCCGGCCCAGCGCCTGCGGCTGCGTCAGACCTCGCTGGCCATGGCGCTGATGATCCTGTGCGTGCCCATGCTGCACTACGCGGTCGAGGTCGGCCACGGCGAGCACGGCCGGCTCCTGTGGGCCTGGACGGCCGGCTCGTTGAGCGGCATGGTGTTGATCTACGCAGCCATCCGCAGCGGCTGGTCGCGGCGCTTCGCCGACCCCTCGCTCACCAGCCTGCAGATCGGTTTTGCCATCGTTGCCGGTGCGCTGGGCTATGCCCAGGCCGGACCGCTGCGAGGCGCCGTGTTTCCAGTGCTGACGCTGATCCTGATGTTCGGCATGTTTCAGTTGCGCGCCTTCAGCGCCTACGCACTGAGCCTGTTCGCGCTGGCGCTGTTCGGTGGCGTCATGGGGGTGATGGCGGTGCGGCGTCCCGCTGACTACCCGCCCGAGGTCGAGTTTGGCCATTTCCTGGTGCTGGCCTGCATGCTCCCGGCGGTGGGTGTCCTCACGGCACGCCTGAGCCGCATCCGCCGGCGCCTGTCCAGCCAACGCGAGGAATTGGCGCGCGCACTGGCACAGCTGCAAGCCATTGCGACGCGTGACGAACTCACCGGCCTGCCGAACCGCCGCCAGATGCAGGCCCTCATGGACCAGGAGCTGCTGCGCGCGCTGCGCCACCGCCACCGGTTCTGCATTGCCGTTGTCGACCTGGACCACTTCAAGCACATCAACGACACCCACGGCCACGCGGCCGGCGATGCCGTGCTTCGCGCCTTCGCCCAGGCGGGCCAGGCCGCTCTGCGCGCCACCGACGTGCTCGCCCGCTGGGGCGGCGAGGAGTTCCTGGTGCTGCTGCCCGACACGGAGATGGCCATGGCCATCGTGGGCATGGAGCGGCTGCGCCAGCACATCGCTGCACAGCCCATCGATGCAGGCGACGGTGTGAGCACGCAGATCAGCGTCTCCATCGGCCTGACCGAGCACCGCGCGGGCGAGACGCTGGCGCAAACGCTGGAGCGGGCCGACCAGTTGCTCTACCGAGCCAAGCGACAAGGCCGCGACCGCACCTGCACGGACTGACGGGCCACCGCCCCCTGCCGGCCTCCGGGCAGCGGCCCGCCGCCTAGACTGCGGCCATGCCCGCACTGCCCCTGCGCCACCTCCTGCTTGCCCTGGCCGTCGTGGCCATCTGGGGCAGCAACTTCGTCGTGATCAAGTTCGCGCTGCACTCGCTGCCACCGATGACGCTGGCGGTGCTGCGCTTCGCCATCGCCTTCGTGCCGGCCTGCTTCGTCCTGCAGCGCCCGGCCGTGGGCTGGCGCAACCTGGCTGGCTACGGCCTGTTCGTGGCCGTGGGGCAGTTCGGCCTGCTGTACCTGGCCATGCGCAGCCAGATCTCGCCCGGCCTGGCCTCGCTCGTCATCCAGACCCAGGTGTTCTTCACCCTGCTGCTGGCCGTGCGGCTGGCCGGCGAGCGCGTGCTGGCAGCCCAATGGGCCGGGCTGGCGCTGGCCGCCACCGGCATTGCCGTGATCGCGGCGCACACCGACGGCAGCACCACACCGCTGGGGCTGGCCATGGTGTTGGCCGCCGCCTTCTCCTGGGCCTGCGGCAACATCGTGGGCAAGCGGGCCGGGCAGGTGAACATGCTGGCCTACGTGGTGTGGAGCAGCGCTTTCGCCGTGCCCCCGTTGCTGGCACTGGCGCTGTTCATCGACGGGCCTGGCCCGACGGCCCACGCCATCGCTGCTGCCGACGCCACCACGTGGGCCGCCGTGCTGTGGCAAAGCTTTGCCAACACGCTGTTCGGCTACGGCTGCTGGAGCTGGCTGCTGGCCCGCCACCCGGCTGGGCGCATCGTGCCCATGGCGCTGCTGGTGCCCGTGTTCGGCATGGGCGCAGCCGCCGCGCTGCTGGGTGAGCCGCTGCCGGGCTGGAAGCTGCTGGCCACCGCGCTGGTGATGGCGGGGCTGGCGATCAACCTCTTCGGGCCGCGGCTTTTGCAACGCCGCACCCCGGCCGCGCCGGGCTGACGCAGCGCAAAACCCCCGGCACCCGCCTATGCTTGAACGCATGAAGCGCCGTCACCTTCTCCTTCCCTTGCTCCTGGCTCCTGTGCTGACGCGCGCTGCCCCGCCGGCTGCCACTTTTCTCGTCGAACTGCGCTGGGTGGAGCGTGCCGTCAGCGCCGCAGCGCAAGCAGGCGTGCGTGACGGTGCCTTCGTCGTGGGCACGGCAGGCACGGTGTCCCCGCGCGGGCCGGGGGTCGTGGTGTCCAGTGCCGCACCTGCCGAGCCACGCATCCTGCACCGGCTGACGGTGCTCAATGGCCAGCACGCCAGCGTGAAGCTCTCGACGCGCGAACCGCTGCAATCGGTGGACACCGTCTACGACGTGGCCCCGGACGGCAAGGTGCGCGGCGCCTATGCCCGACCACAAACCACGGAACGCCGCATCACCCAGGGCCTCACCGTCTCGCCGGCCTGGGCGGGCGGGGATGCCCCGGTTCGCGTGGCATTCAGCGTGGAGGACGATGGCAGCGAGTTCCAGTCCACCCTCGACCTTCCCATGGACCACTGGGTGACGGTGGCGCGCACCGGTGGCGCCGGCGGGGGCGCGCCTGCGCCACGCGGCACGATCAGCACGCGCGATGCCGCCCCCCAGACCGAACGCGAGCTGCAGCTGCGGGTGTCACTCCAACCCTGAAGGCCGCTCCGGGGGCTGACATGAAGCGTCGCCACACCGGGTACATGCGGGCTACAGGCCCGTCAACGTGCCAATGTGCCAAGTCCTGGACATTCAGACCGACGCCTTGCGTGTAACGTCAACCCCATTCACCTGCCCCCACCTCCTGCGCCCGCCCCCGCTCCTGTCGACCATGAAACTCGCTCTGATTGCACACGATGGCAAGAAGGACGCCATCATTGCCCTGGCCGCCGACTTCCTGCCCCTGCTGCGCCGTTGCCAGCTGATGGCCACCGGCACCACCGGAAGCCGGCTGCACGCGGCCCACGGGCTGACGATCGAGCGCATGCTGAGCGGCCCCATGGGCGGGGACCTGCAGATCGGCGCACGGCTGGCCGTGGGCGACCTGGACGGTGTCATCTTCCTGCGTGACCCGATGACGCCCCAACCCCACGAACCCGACATCAACGCGCTGGTGCGGGCCTGCGACGTGCACGACGTGCCCTGCGCCACCAACGTGTCCACCGCGCGGCTGCTGCTGGCACGATGGAGCACCGAGTGAAGCTGGCACGGCGGCTGCGCATCCGCACCCGCCTGGGCTTGGCCTTCGGGCTGCTGCTGCTGCTGCTGCTGGGCCTGGCAGCGCTGTCTGCCTACCGGCTGACCGGCCTGTCCCAGGCCCTGAACCGCATCGTGGACGACCAGGCCGTCGTGCGCGACGCTGTCAACGAAATCAACCGCAACGCCGAGGCCGTTGCCCGCAAGCTGCTGGTGCTGATGAGCCCGGACGCCGAGTTGCGCGTGGCTGCCTACCCCGAGATTGCCGCGGCCAATGGCCGGCTCGACGACGCCATGCAGCGCTTGGGCCTGGTACTGCCACCGGGCCCGCACAGCGAGCAGCTGGCCGAAATCCGGCAGCACCTGGCTGAATACCGCACCAGCTACATCGCTGCGCGCGACCTCATCGAGCGCGACGACTTCGGTGCGGCGCGCGCCCTGCTCGGCAGCGACACCGAGACGGCCTTGTCGCTCTTCGTCGACGTGGTGCACCAGCTGGCTTCCGGTGCCGAGCGTGCAGGCACCGCGCAGGCGCGTGAACTGCGTGACCAGATCGATGTGGATCGCACCGGCGTGCTCGGCCTGTGCCTGGCCGCGCTGCTGGCCGGCGGGGCGGCAGCCGTGGGCGTGACCCGCTCCATCGTCGCCCCCCTCAAGCGCGCGGAGGCGGGCGCCGAACTCATCGCCCAGGGCCAGTACGGCCATCGCATCGCCGTGGACTCAGACGACGAACTGGGCCACATGGCCAGCGCGATGAACACCATGGCGGCCGCCGTGGGCGAGCGCGAGGCCGAGCTGCGCCGGCTGGTGGACGTGGACCTGCTGACCGGCCTGCCACAACGCACCCGATTCATCGCGGATGGCGACCGGCTGCTGGCCAACCTGCCGGAGCGCGAGCAGCTGGCGGTGCTGATCTGCATCGACGTGGACCGCCTCAAGGCGGTCAACAGCGTGCTCGGCTTCGACGCTGGCGATGCACTGCTCAAGGGAGCGGCTGCCAAGCTGCAGAGCCTGTTCGAGGGGGTGGCCGCCTACGGGCGGCTGGCGGGCGGCACTTTCGCCGCGCTGGCACCCGTGCTGCGCCTGGAGCACGGCGTGACCCTGGCCACCCAACTGCGCCAGGAGGTGGAATACAAGCTGTCCTGGCAGGGCCAGTCGCTGGACCTGTCCGTGTCGCTGGGTGTGGCCCACTGGCCCGACCATGCGGCCGACACCGAAACCCTGCTGCGCCGTGCTGAACAGGCCATGTTCGAAGCCAAACGGCTGCGCCAGGCCGTGGCCGTGTTCAACCCCGGGGCCGAAGCCGCCCGCGCCCTGCACCTGAGCCTGCTGTCCGACCTGGCCACCGCCATCCAGCAGGACCAGCTGCGCCAGTTCCTGCAACCCAAGCGCTGCCTGAAAACCGGCCGCGTTGTCGGCGCTGAGGCCCTGGTGCGCTGGCAGCACCCCCAGCGCGGCTGGCTGCCACCAGGCGACTTCATCCCGTTCGCCGAGCGCAGTGGTCGCATCCGCCAGATCACCGACTGGATGCTGGCCCGTGCCGTGCGCACGCTCGCCGCCTGGGAGGCAAGCGGCCGCGAGCCCTTGTCCATCGCCGTGAACATCTCCACGCTGGACCTGCAGGACCAGGGCCTGCCCGCCCGCCTGGCCGCGCTGCTGTCCGAGTACCGGGTGGACCCCAGCCGCCTGCAGCTGGAGGTGACCGAAACCGGCCTCATGGCCAGCGGCGCCGACCCCATCGCCGTGCTGCACGCCCTCAAGAGCTGGGGCGTGAAGCTCGCCATCGACGATTTCGGCACGGGTCAGTCGTCGCTGGCCTACCTGCAACACCTGCCGGTGGACGAGCTCAAGGTCGACCGCAGCTTCATCCAGGACGTGAACGCCGACCCGCGCCGCCAGGCGCTGCTCCACTCCATCGTGGGCATCGGCCAGAGTCTGGGCCTGACCGTCACGGCGGAAGGCGTAGAGAACGAGGCGGAGCTGGCCTGCATCACCGCCAGCGGCTGCGACCTCATCCAGGGCTATTTGCTGGCCAAGCCCATGGACGGGGACGCCTTCGAGACTTGGCTGGGCCGCGCAGGCTAAAATACCCGCTTTTCCGTCGTTGTGCCCCTGCAAGCGGGCTTTGTTTCACTGGAGAGCCATTCATGGGCAGCAAGATCATCACCGAAGCGGACCGCCGCGCCACCCCCCGCCCCGCCGCACCCAAGGGCGTGACCTTCACCGCCGGCCGTGGCCAGAAGTGCAGCCTGGAGCGCGGTTCGCACACCCGCTCCAAGAAGAACCCGGGCAAGCGCCCGCACTCGGGTTGATTTCGGGGCTCAAGCCCTGAACGATCCACGCGCACAGGCCCCCAGGGGCCTGTTTGTTTTTGTCGGCTCAACACTGACCTGAACGCCTTGATCCGCATCACTGAACTCCGCCTGCCCCTGAACCACGCCGAGGACGCGCTGCGCCCGGCCGTGCTGGCCCGCCTGAAGCTCACCGACGCCGAACTGGCCGGTGTCCACGTCTTCCGCCGTGGCTACGACGCCCGCAAGAAGAGCGACATCCAGCTCGTCTACACGCTGGACTGCACGTTGAGCGAGGGCCTGGCTGACGACGTGGTGCTGGCCCGCTTCACCGGCGACCCGCACGTGCGCCCGACGCCCGACACGGGCTACCACTTCCTGGCCCAGGTGGGGGAGCCCACCGGCCCGCGCCCGGTCGTCGTCGGCTTCGGGCCCTGCGGCCTGTTCGCAGCGCTCATCCTGGCGCAGATGGGCCTGCGGCCCATCGTGCTGGAGCGCGGCAAGGCCGTGCGTGAGCGCACGCAGGACACCTGGGGCCTGTGGCGTGAGCAAAAGCTCCACCCCGAGAGCAACGTGCAGTTCGGCGAGGGCGGCGCCGGCACCTTCTCCGACGGCAAGCTCTGGAGCCAGATCTCCGACCCGCGCCACCTCACCCGCAAGGTGCTGACCGAGTTCGTCAAGGCCGGCGCGCCGGAGGAAATCCTCTACGTCAGCAAGCCCCACATCGGCACCTTCCGCCTGGTGAGCATGATCATCAAGATGCGGGCCGAGATCGAGGCGCTGGGCGGCGAGATCCGCTTCCAGCAGAAGGTGACCGACCTGCACATCGAAGACGGCGCCGTGCGCGGGCTCACGCTGGAGTCCGGCGAGCAGATCGCCGCCACCCACGTCGTCATCGCACTGGGCCACAGCGCGCGCGACACCTTCCAGATGCTGCACGCGCGCGGCGTGCACATGGAGGCCAAGCCCTTCTCCATCGGCTACCGCATCGAGCACCCGCAGAGCCTGATCGACGCGGCCCGCTTCGGCCCGAGCGCCGGCCACCCCATCCTGGGCGCGGCCGACTACAAGTTGGTGCACCACGCCAAGAACGGCCGCTCGGTCTACAGCTTCTGCATGTGCCCGGGCGGCACCGTGGTGGCCGCCACGAGCGAGGAAAACCGCGTCGTCACCAACGGCATGAGCCAGTACTCGCGCAACGAGCGCAACGCGAATGCCGGCATCGTCGTGGGCCTCACCCCCGAGGACTACCGCCAGGACGGCAAGAAGGACGGCAGCCCCGTGAACCCGCTGGACGGCATGGCCTTCCAGCGCCTCTGGGAAAGCCGTGCCTACGAACTGGGCGGCGGCGGCTACCTGGCACCGAGCAGCCTGGTGGGCGACTTCATCAAGCGCCAGGTCAGCAAGGAATTCGGTGACGTGGCGCCCAGCTACAAGCCCGGCGTCACGCTGACCAACCTCCAGGAAAAGGGCCGCGGCTCGCTGCCGACCTACGCGCTGGAAGCCATCCGCGAAGCCCTGCCGGCGTTCGCCCGCCAGATCCGCGGCTTCGACCGCCCGGACGCCGTGCTAACGGGCGTGGAAACGCGCACCTCGTCCCCGCTGCGCATCAACCGCGGGCGCGACTACCAAAGCCTGAACGTGCGCGGCCTGTTCCCGGCCGGTGAAGGCGCGGGGTATGCCGGCGGCATCATGAGCGCCGGCGTGGACGGCATCGAGGTGGCCGAGGCCCTGGCCGCTGACCTGCTGGGCCTGCCCAACGCGCCGGTGCTGCAGGGCAAGGGGTCGAAGGCGGGCGGGCAGGTCTGAGGCGCTCAGCGCTCCTGCGCCGCCAGGTAGGCCAGCAGATCCGCCGCCTTGCGTTCGTTCATGCCCACGCCCCAGTAGCGCATCCGGGTGCCGGGCACCACGGCGTCGGGGTCTCGCAGGAAGGCCGCCAACGTCGCCTCGTTCCACACCAGGCCTGAAGCCTTCATCGCCGGCGAGTAGCTGTAGCCCGCCAGGGTGCCTGCGTGGCGGCCGACCAGCTGGTTCAGGTGGGGCCCGAAGCCGTGGCGGGCCTCGGGCCCCACGGCGTGGCAGTTGGCGCAGGCGGCGAACACCCTTCGGCCCGCCGCTGGGTCACCACCCGCCAGCGCCAGGGCGGGCACCAGCATCCCCACGGCAGCGAGCGCTTTCATGGCTCGCCACCGCCGCCGGCCATCATCTCGATCAGCTCCTTGGCGAACGCCAGCGCGTCCTCCGGCAGCTCGAAGTGCATCTCGTTGTTGAGCTCGATCACCTCCCCCTCCGGCCCGACGTGCACGACCGACCAGCCACCCGCGCCGCCGTCGATGGCAAGCACGCCGAACTGGCCCGGCGTGAGGTCCCGAGCGCTGCCGCCGGTGAGGACGATGTCGCGGCCGAGGTGGGAGTGGTAGCGTTTCATCCAACCCATTTTCAAGGAGACCCGCCATGAAGGCAGTCTGGAACGGCGTGACGATCGCCGAGAGCAACGACACCGTCATCGTCGAAGGCAACCACTACTTCCCCGCCGAGTCGCTGAAGAAGGAATACACCACCTTCTCCAACCACCGCAGCGGCTGCCCCTGGAAGGGCCAGGCGCAGTACCTGAGCCTGTTCGTCAACGGCGAGATGAACGCAGACGCGGTCTGGTACTACGCCGACCCGCTGCCCGCCGCCGCCGAGATCAAGGGCCGTTACGCGTTCTGGAAGGGCGTGAAGGTCACGGAGTGATCAGGGCGGCGTGAGCCCCTGCGGCCACAGCGCCCACAGCCGCAGCGGCTGCTTGGTGCGGCTGGCGCGCTGCGTGGCGTCCTCGCCCCAGCCCCAGAACAGGTCGGCCCGCACGGCGCCCGTGATGGCGCTGCCGGTGTCTTGCGCCAGCACGAGGCGGCGCAGCGGCGTGGGGGCCGAGCCGGGCGACCAGGGCTCGGTGCTGTCCATCCAGAGCGGCGTGCCCAGCGCGATGCAGGCGCGGTCCACGGCCACCGAGCGCCCCGGCGTGAGCGGCACGCCCTGGGCGCCGCGCGGGCCTTGGGCCGCGTCGGCCAGGGCCTCTTCCCGGAAGTAGACGACGCGCGGGTTCACGGCCAGCGCGTCGCGCACCTTGGCCGGGTTGCGGCGCGCCCAGTCACTCAGCGTGCGGGGCGTGGCGTCGGCCACCTCACCCCGGTCCAGCAGCGCGCGGGCGACGGACTGGAAGGGCTGGTCGTTGTGCCCGGCCCAGGCGACGCGGCTGATGCGCTCGCCGCCGGCGGCGTCGCGCAGCACGAGGCGGCCCGAGCCCTGGATCTGCAACTGCAAC
>JBBIVU010000129.1:0-9630 GCA_037439585.1 Roseateles sp.
GGAGGGTGGGGCAAGGGGCTCATGGCAGTGCTGCGGGCAAGGGAGGCGCGCATCCTGCCATGGCAGGCCTCTCAGCCGGGCACTTCCAGCAGCACACAACGCACCCAATGCCCGGATGCCAGCGCGGTGTGGTGGCTGGTGAGGAACTGCTCGGCGGTGGAATTGCGTGCCATGAAGCGCATGCCGTGCAGGACACCCATGCGCGGCACCGGCCGTGACCATTTGCGCTCCACGACGCCGTTGAACCACGACACCTGCTCGTCGTCGCTGTCCGTGTCCGAGCGGCCCAGCAGCAGCACCACCTCGTACCTGGCTTCGGTCAGCGGCTCGGCCGCACTGGTGAGCACCTGCAGGCCGCCGTCGCTCATGTTCAGCACCAGGCCGGCCGGGCCCCTGCTGAACTGCACGGGTTTGAACACCCAGCCGGGCAGCGATTCGGCGTCGTGTTGCGCGGCCAGGAAGTCGGTGCGGGCATGCTGCCTGAGGTCGGCGGGGTCGGACATGAAGGTTCCTCCGGTGCGAGCTGCCATCCTAAGCAGACTTGGGCTGTCTGGGCCAGCTGGTTGAGTGCCGCAAGGGCGTTGCCCGAGGCGGAGGGGTCGGTCGCGTCGGCGGCAATCCACACGGCCAGCGTCTCGCCGCGCACGATGCGGGCGCCGAAGTGGTCCGGCACGATGACGAGGAACTGGAGGATGTCGCCGCGCTGCAGCAAGGCATGGGCTCCGGCGAAGTTGTCGGTGGCCTGCACGATGGCGCCGGCGGTGTCGCGCGCCGGCACGCAGCCGTAGGCGATGTAGACCAGCTCATTGCAGCGCTCGGCTTCATCCATGTACTGCGTGGAGACGAGCACGGGGATGGCTTTGGCATCCACCGCCTCGCGGCGCAACAGCTGGTCGATGAAGTCCAGGCGCTCGCGGATGGGCAGGTCTTCGTACAGACCGAGCTTCTGCGTCATGTGGCCCACCTGCCGCTTCACCGCGGCGGCCAGCTCGGGCGTGGCTGGCCTGCTGCCACGGCCTCGCCGGAGCGCACAGCCAGCGCCGTGAGTCGCCCGGGCCGCAGGCGGCGCCGCGTACACCAGCTCGGCTTCGGCATGGCCCGTTCAGCCGGGCACGGGCGGGTCGCTGCAGCCGGCCAGCTGCACAGAGGCGTGCTTCATCAGCATCGCCTCAGGCACCTTCAGGCCGATGCGAGGGTGGCGCGGGTGTGAACAAAGTCTGGAGATGCAGTATGGATTTCGTTATTGGCCGGCGGCTTGGTAAATATCAAGTCAACGCCAAACTCCGCTTGCCAGGCAGGACCGTTTCATTAGCATGCCTTCGAGGGGGCCGGGTTGAGCGGTCCGGCAAGGAGACGTGAGGATGAATGTCGCCACCTGGATGCGCAGTTTCACCATCCGCACCCGCATGCACGGTGCCATCGCGATGGTGCTGGCCATGTTTGCTGCGTTGGGCCTGACAGGGCTTTTGGGGGGGCGCCACCTGATCGCGCTCAACAGCGAGGTGACGACGCACACCATGCTCGACTTCCGCAGCCTGGTGGCCATCCGCCAGGCCTTGGCCGACGTGCGGCTGGAAGAAAAAGAGCTGGTGATTGCCTACGAGAACCCCGAACAGGTGAAACAGCTTCGCCAGCGCTGGGATGCTGCTGCAGACCGCCTGGCCACCGCGCTGAAAAGCCTGCAGGAAGGCGAGCCTGACGACAACCAGGCCGTGGCCACCGAGACGTTGAAGCTGCTGCAGGACTACCGTGCCAGCGCGCAGCCGGTGCTGGGCCAAATCGAGGCCGGCGGCTTTGACACCGCCAAGGTGGCCGACCGCATGCTGAGCCGTGCCAAGGGGACGATGCAGGACATCGAGAAGCGGGTGGCCATGATTGCCGCCAACATCGACCGGCAGACCGAGGCGGCCGATGCGGAATTTGCGGCGGAGATGAACCGCATCGCCTGGCGCTCGGGCGGGGTGCTGCTGGTCGTCATGCTGCTGGTGGTGCCGCTGACGCTCATCAACTCGGCCACCATCACCAGCCCCATGCGCTACGCCAGCACGGTGGCGCATTCCATCGCCAGCGGCGACCTGGAGAACGCCATCCGCGTGGTGGGCCGCGACGAGGCTTCCGACCTGTTGCGCGCACTGGATGCGATGCAGACCAGCCTGCGCGAGTTGGTGCGCCAGGTGAAGACGTCGGCTCACAGCATCGACACCGCCAGCAGCGAGGTGGCCTCGGGCAACCAGGACCTGAGCCGTCGCACCGAGCAGGCGGCGTCCAGCCTGCAGCAAACCACCAGCTCCATGGAAGACCTGACCAGTGGCGTGCGCCATGGGGCAGACGCCGCCGGCAAGGCGCGCGAGTTGGCCGCCGGCGCTGCGGACGTGGCCCGCCGGGGCGGCCAGGAGGTGTCCGAGGTGGTCTCCACGATGGACGAGATCAACAGCAGCTCGCGCCGCATCGGTGACATCGTCGGCCTGATCGACAGCATCGCCTTCCAGACCAACATCCTGGCACTGAACGCTGCCGTGGAAGCGGCGCGTGCGGGCGAGCAGGGCCGGGGGTTTGCCGTGGTGGCCAGTGAGGTGCGAGCGCTGGCCCAGCGCTCGGCAGGCGCGGCGCGCGAGATCAAGTCGCTCATCTCGGCCAGTGTGGAGCGCACCGAAGCCGGGGCGCGGCTCGTGCAGCATGCGGGGCTGACGATGCAGGAGATCGTCGACAACGTGCAGAAGGTCAGCGACATGATTGGCGAGGTGGCCACCGGCGCCGCCGACCAGAGCGCGCGCATCGTGCAGGTCAACGGGGCCGTCAGCCAGCTCGACCACATGACCCAGCAGAACGCCGCGCTGGTGGAGCAGTCCGCTGCGGCAGCAGACAGCCTGCGCCAGCAACTGCAGCTGCTGAATGGCGCGGTGGCGCAGTTCCGCATCGACGAGCGGCGGGGCTGAGCTAGACTCCAAACTGCTTCAGCGCCGATTTGATCCCGATTGCGGGCGCTTTAAAAATGCCGCTAAACAGGACCCCGAGCAACCGGTGTCCCGCAACAGCGGCGCCGGTTTTCTTTTTTTCGGAGCAAGGCCATGACGGGCCGTAGCGTCGGCGACGTGTCGCCGCAGACTTTCCATTTCGACCAGCCCTTGCCGCTGCGCAGCGGCAGCGCCTTCGGCCCTTACGACCTCACCGTTGAGACCTACGGGCAACTCAACGCCGACCGCAGCAACGCGGTGCTGGTGTGCCACGCGCTGAACGCCAGCCATCACGTGGCCGGCACTTACGCGGGCCAGGCCAAGAGCGAGGGCTGGTGGGACAACCTCATCGGCCCAGGCAAGCCGCTGGACACCGACCGCTTCTTCGTTGTCGGCGTGAACAACCTGGGCTCCTGCTTCGGCTCCACCGGACCCATGCACGCCAACCCGGCCACGGGCAAAGCCTGGGGGGCGGACTTCCCCGTCGTCACCGTGCAGGACTGGGTCGATGCGCAGGCCCGTGTCGTCGACCGCTTCGGCATCCGCAAGCTTGCCGCCGTGCTGGGCGGATCGTTGGGCGGCATGCAGGCGTTGGATTGGGCGCTGCGCTACCCCGACCGGCTGTCGCACTGCATCGCCATCGCCACGGCACCCAACCTGTCGGCCCAGAACATCGCCTTCAACGAGGTGGCGCGTCGCGCCATCGTCACCGACCCCGACTTCCACGGTGGCCACTTCTACGAGCACGGGGTGGTGCCCAAGCGGGGGCTGCGTGTGGCGCGAATGATTGGTCACATCACCTACCTGTCCGACGACGTGATGGCCGAGAAATTCGGCCGCGAGCTCAAGAGCGGCAAGGACGGCGTGCTGGGCTACACCACGCAGGAGATCGAGTTCCAGATCGAGAGCTACCTGCGCTACCAGGGCGACAAGTTCAGCGACTACTTCGACGCCAACACCTACCTGCTCATCACGCGCGCGCTGGACTATTTCGACCCTGCCGCGGAGCACGGTGGCGACCTGGCCCGCGCCTTTGCCCGGGCCCAGGCCAAGTTCCTCATTGCCAGCTTCACGACCGACTGGCGTTTTTCGCCGGCCCGATCGCGGGAGATCGTCAAGGCGCTGCTCGACAACCGGCTGGATGTGTCGTACGCGGAGATTGATGCCCCTCACGGCCACGACGCCTTCCTGCTGGACGACGCGCGATACCACGGCGTGCTGAGGGCCTATTTCGAGCGCATCGCTGGCGAGCTGCGCAAGCCTGCCTCGCTGCAGCTGAAGGGGGTGGCAGTATGAGCTTCGATCCTGCCATCGCGGCCCTGGTGCCACCCGGCTCGCGCGTGCTGGACCTCGGCTGCGGCACCGGCGAGTTGCTGGAGCACCTCATCGAGCACAGGGGCTGCAGCGGTTACGGCGTGGAACTGGACGACGCCAACCTGCTGGCTTGCGTGAAGCGCGGTGTCAACGTCATTCAGCGCAACCTGGAGGAAGGCCTGTCCATCTTCGAGGACCAGAGCTTCGATGTCGTGCTTCAACTGGAGACGCTGCAACACCTGCGCAACGCGGAGCAGATGCTCAAGGAGACCGCCCGCGTGGGCAAGCTGGGCATCGTGAGCTTTCCGAACTTCGCCCACTGGCCCAACCGTCTGCAGGTGCTGCTGGGCCGCATGCCTGTCACCCGTGCACTGCCTTACGAGTGGTATGACACGCCCAACATCCGCGTTGGCACCTTTGCCGACTTTGGTGTGCTGGCGCGCAAGAACCGGCTCAAGATCCTGGACAGCTTCGGCCTGCAGAACGGCGGTGTGGTGCGCGCCTTGCCGAACCTGATGGCCAGCGTGGCGGTGTTCAAGTTCGAGCGTGAGTGACGGGGCTGCACAGCGCGAGGCGGCAAACCGCAGGCAGCTTCCGCCGCCTGGTGAGGCCGGGCGATCCGGCCGTGATCAGGCGGCCTTCTTGGATTTCTTGGCCTTTTTGTGCTTGCCCTTGGTCACTTTCTTGGTGGCCGCCTTTGCTTGCACGGTGCTGCTGGCGTGGCTGCCGCCATGGTGCTTGGCGACGCGGGCTTCGGCGGTCGGAGCCACCAAGGCGATGGCGAATGCGAGGGCAGTGAGTGTGGTTTTCATGGGAACTTCCTCCGAGTGGATGGCAAGAGCGTAGCGGACGCAGCTTTCAGCTAGCTGCCTTTGCGCACGATGTGGCCGTCTTCGGTGCGTTCGTCTTCCTTGAAGACGCCTTCCCAACGGTCGCCGGTGGGCCAGTGGAAGACACCCTGCCCATGCTTGAGGCCGCGAGCCCAGGCGCCTTCGTAGCGCTCGCCGCTCTTCCAGGCATATTTCCCGTCGCCGTGCGCCTTGCCGGCCTCGAACTGGCCCTCGTAGATGTCACCGCTCGGGAACACCATCCGCCCCTGACCGTGCGGCAGCCCCGCCACGAGCTGGCCTTCGTACTGGTTGCCGTTGGTGAAGCGCATCTTGCCCCGGCCCTGGGGCGTGTCGTTCACCCAGTCGCCCTCGTAGCGCTGGCCGCTCACCCACACGTAGCTGCCCTTGCCGTGCGGCAGGCCCTGGCGCACCTGACCGATGTAGACGTCGCCCGTGGCGTAGGTGAGCTTGCCTTCGCCTTCGGGCTGGCCGTCGACGAGCGTGCCTTCGAACTGGTTGCCGTTGGCAAACACCATCAGCCCCCGGCCGGTGGCGCGGTCATTCACCCACTCGCCCTTGTAGCGCTGGCCGGCGGCCCATCGGATCTCACCCACGCCTTCACGCCGGCTGTGCGCCAGCGGGCCTTCATACACGTCGCCGTTTTTCCATTCGACGCGGCCGGTGCCGGTGACGGTGTCGTCGTCGTTGCGCGTGAACAGGCCCACGTAGCGCGTGTCACCGGCGGTGCGGTCGAAGAGCTTGGGCTCCGCAGCGGGGGCCAAGGCCGCCACGGTTGCGGCGGCCTTGGCCGTGACGAGGGCTGCGCTGGCGCCAGCCGTTGTGGCAGTGGTTGCAACCGCCGTGGGCGCAGCAGCGGCAGGCGTTGGGGCTGCGGCCGGGCGTTGCGTTGCCGCAGCGGGCGGCGCGGCGGCGGCCTTGGCAGTGGCTGTGCCCGCACCAGCACCAGGCTTCTGGGCCTGGGCCGTGGCCGTCGTGGTGACCGGCGTGCTGGGCAGTGCCGTGGCCACCCAGGGCGTGCCGCGCTCGCGGGCCAGGGCTTGCGCATTGTTCAGCGCCAGTTCCTGGGCGCTGCCTTTGCAGAGCTTGGCCGTCTCGCGCCACAGCGTCTCGCCGATCTGGCTCTGCGTCTGCCGCTCGGGCAGCGGCAGGGCGGCCCCGCCGGTGCGCAGCTTGGTGGAGAACTCACGCGCCCGCTCGAACGGCGGGGCGCAGAACTCCGCGTTGTGGCCGTCGATCTCGCTTTGCTCATGGCGGCGCTGGGCCACCTGTTGTTGGCTGCCGGTGCACTGGTCGGCGGCCAGCTCCCACATGCCCTCGGCCTTGCGATAGAGACTCGCAGCGTCGCTGAAGCGGCGCTCGCTGAAGGCTGCACGAGCCAGCTCCTGCAGGGCGGCAGCGTCCCGGTGCGTGGCCTCGCACTGGCTGCCGGCGTCCAGTTTCTCGGTCAGCGCTTCGAGTGCCTTCTGGCTGTCGGCCAGGTTGCGCTGGGCACGCTCTCGGGATCGACCTTCGCAGGCGGCCAGGGCGGCGGTCCAGTGGGCCACCGACTCCTCCTGGAGCTTGACCTGCGCCTGCAGCGGCTGATTTTGCGACTGTGCGGTGGCGGCCTTCAGGTCCGCCGACAGCGCGCGGCTGCTCAGCTGGGCACAGCTGGGCGGCTGCACGGCCGGGGCCTGCAACGCTGCAGACTCGGGCGCGACAGTGGGGGCGCGCGCAGGTGCCGAGGCCGCCGGGTCGGGCGGGGTCTGCGCAGGCGTTTGGGCGGTGGCGGGCACCGATGCGATCGAGACCGCAGCCGCCAGCAGCAGGGCAATGGCAGGTTTCATTTTTTGCGGCCACCCGTTTCAGCGGGCATGTCCAGCATGGCGTCCACCAGGCCTCGCGAGAAGCGGCTGGCGCCCGGGTCGTCGGGGCTGTCGAAGGAGAAGCTGCCCTGGGTCGAGGCCAGCGGCATGGCACCGATCTCGGCCACCAGGCTGTCGGCCCGCAGCCCGCCGAGGATGGCGACCACCTCGGCCTCGAAGCCGCGCTCGGACGCCACCTTGTTCAGCGCGGCCAACCGGTCGGCGTCGAACACCAGTGCGTTCATGGCCAGGCTGCGCTCGACCAGCTTCTGGTGCAGCGTGAAGCCAGCCAGCGGTGGCGCACCCAGAGAAGCCATCCGGTGGAAGGCCCAGGCGTCGGCACGCTCGAAGACCGTGGCGGCGATGCGCGACACCCCGGACAGCGAGCCGCGGTTGGCGGCGGCAGCCTGCATCACGTTGACGGCCTGCTGGCGTGTCAGCTGCTGGGCGGCATCGGTCAGGCCTTCGCGGATCTTTTGGCCGGCCAGTGACTTGCCCTGCTCGATGAGCTGTTGTTTGAGGAACTCTGTGGCCGCACTCGTGGCGGCGTTGCGGGCGGCGCTGATGGCGGCATCGGCAGCCATGGCCGCCGCCTTCACGCCCGAAGCCAGGGTGGCGATGTTGTAGAGCGCACCACCGATCTTGACCGCATAGTGGTAGGTCTTCATGCGCGCGCCGCCTTCTTCGGACAGGCCTTGTGTCCACAGCACCGTCCAGAGGGCCTCGTCGGGCGAAGGTTCAGCCTGGGTCAGCTCCAGCGGGTGCAGGCTCAGCAGCCAGTGGTAGTCCTGCAGCTGCGGTGTGTTCGGTGGCGCGAAGCGGGTGTAGCCACGGCACACCTCGAAGGGTTTCACCATCACACCTTTGCCGGCTGCCGTGCCCACCTGGAAGGGCCTGCCGGCGTCGCGCGCTTCAGCCAGCCATTCGAGCAGCTGCTCGCCGTCGTCGCTGGTGCGGCCGGTGACGAGGTTGATGCGGGCGCCCATGGCCAGTGGCGAGTCCTGGGTGGTGGCGATCACGGTGAGCCGTTCGTCCACCTGCAGCGCGCGCGCCCAGGCCACCCGGTCGTCGGCGCTCCAGCCGGCGCTGGTGGCCACAGCGAAAGGCAGCTCCCACTGCTTGTCGCAGTCCTTGTCGTTCAGCGCGGCGCTGCGGGCGATGGCGGGGCGGATCAGGCGCTCGCCAGCACCGTAGGCCCGCATGCCGGCGAGCAGGGCCTCGTCGACCTTGCGACCGTCATCCACGGTGAATTTCGGGCCGGAGGCACAGCCCGCGAGCAGTACGGGCAGGATCAGCGGAACAAGCAGCAGGCGGGTCATCGTGGCTGGAAGACTAAGCGTCGGGCTCGCGGCCTCAGGCCGTCGTTTTCCCCGATCTTGCCCCGGGTTGATGACGTCAGCTCGCGTCGGGTGCGGCCAGCGGCAAGGTGACTGCCCGTTGCACCCGGTTGCGGCCCAGCGCCTTGGCCTGGTAGAGGGCCCGGTCGGCCTCGTGGAACAGGTTCTCCAGCGTTGGCACGTGGTGTGCATCGGCACAGGCCAACCCGAAGCTGGCCGTCACGCTCAGGGCCGGGCCTTGCGGTGCTGCGCTGATGACCGTGCCCGCCAGCCGCTCACGCAGCCGCTCTGCCAGGCGCAGGGCTTCGTCAGGTCGGCAGTCGGCGGCCAGCAGGGCGAACTCTTCGCCGCCGTGGCGCGCCAGCAATTCCCCCTGCCGGATCTCGCCCTGCGCGATGGCCGCTGCGGCGCGCAGCACGAGGTCGCCCACAGGGTGGCCATGCTCGTCGTTGATGCGCTTGAAGTGGTCGATGTCGAACACCAGCAGCGCAACGCTGCGGCGGTGGCGCCGGGCCTGGGCCAGCAGGCCTGCGGCGCGCTCCTCGAAGGCGCGGCGGTTGGGCAAGCCGGTGAGGAAGTCGGTGTCGCTGGCCACGCGCAGCTGTTCGATGAGTTGCTCTCGTTCCGCCTCCAGCGCACGGCGGCGCAAGGTGGCGTCGCGCAGCGCAGCCACGGCGCGCTGCATGTCACCGATCTCGTCAGCGCGCGTGGTGGGCGCTTCGTGGTCCGACGGCGTGGTGCGCCCGGCCATGATGGCCTTCATCGTTCGCGTGCTGTGCAGCAGCGGTTGCAGCACACGCCGGCGGATCAGCAGGAACACCGCCACCTCCACCAGCAGCACTGCCAGGCCCAGGCCGGTGTTGATGGCCAGGCGCCGCCGCGTCTCGGCCACGCTGTCGGTGGCGGCGCTGCGGGCAGCGTGGAACATGGCATCGCGCAGCTCGACAATGGTCTTCATCGGTGGCACGTAGCGGGCCACGAAGGCGGCGGAATCCAGGCCGTAACGCAGCGGGGCCTCGCTCGCCGTGCCGGGCTGCCCCTGCGCGGCCAGCCGGGCCACGAAGGCCAGGTCGGCGTCGAAGTAGTTCGTTTCCATGCGAGCAATGGTGGTCTGCAGCGCACCGTGTGCACGGCCCACACGGGCCTGCACGCCAATGAGCTTGCGCAACTGCTCGATGCGGCCCATGAGCAGCGGGATCTCGCGCTGCTCGATGGCATCCAGCGGCTGCTGCGTGGCCAGCGCCGTGGTGAACTGCGAACCGAGCCGGCCCGCGTATTCGCGCAGCTCCGCCGCGTAGCGTGCGCTGACCAGGGGCATGGACAAGGCGGG
>JBBIVU010000130.1:0-9513 GCA_037439585.1 Roseateles sp.
ACGTCGTACTCCACGCGCACGCCATCGGCCCGCGTGGTGGGCGCGCGGCCCTGCGGCAGCGCCGTGATGGCGCCGGCGTGCTGGCCGAGGTTGGGCAGGGCTGTCCACGCCAGGCCTTGCGCGGCAAAGGCGCGACTGAAGTGCGGGGCCTCGATGACGGTCACGCCGGGCTGCGGCACTGGCAGGCCGCGCGCCAGCTGGCGCTGCACGGTGGCGGCGTCGGCCGCACCGGCCACGCGCTGCACCGCCGGCATCAGGTTCTTGTCGGGCTGCTGCCAGGTGGTGTAGCCGATGTGGGTCTGCAGCATCATGCCGGCCCACTTGCCGCCAGCCACGGCGTGGTACTGGTCGGCAAGGGCCTGGTCGCGCGCAAACGCGGCCTCGGCCTGGCTGGCGAACACGTTGGCCCGCGCATCGCCGGCCGCTGCCAGCTTGCGGTTCCAGGCCACGGCGTAGTACAGCCGGTAGAGGTTGGCCAGCGCCCGCACGGGGTGCTCCACGAGCTGGAAGAAGGCGTCGTGCTGGTCGGCCCGCAGCGCGCGCCTGGCCTGCACCACACGGGCTTCCAGCGCGTCCCACTCGGCCACGCGGCGGCCGAAGTCGCCGCCGTCCAGCGCCTCTGCCGTGGCGCGGCCCAGCGCGAAGCTGCCCGCGTCGATCAGCTCCGGCTTGCGGCGCGCGGCGTACTGGCTGTAGCGCGTGACGAGTTCGCCAATCTCCGCCGCATGCGCCGCGCCGAAGGTCTGCGCCGCCCAATCACGCGCGTAGGCGGCCAGGGCCTGAGGCGTCATGCGCGCGGGGCTCCAGGCCATGTCCAGGAAGAACTGCAGTGGGAACTCCATGGGCTTGATGTCGCCCACGTTCACGATCCACAGCGCATCGGCGCCGCGCTCGTGCGTGAGGTTCATCTGCTGCCAGGTTTTCTCGATCTGGTTGGTGTTGAGCCACTTGTAGTTGCGCGGGCCGCCCACGTAGTCGAAGTGGTAGTACATGCCGTAGCCGCCGGCGCGCTTCAGGTCTTGCATGGGCAGCCGGCGCACCTGGCCCCAGTTGTCGTCGCAGAACAGCAGCAGCACGTCGTCGGGCACCCGCATGCCTTGGTCGTGGTAGTCCTGCACCTCCTTGTAGAGCGCCCACATCTGCGGCGTTTTCTCGGCAGGCTGGCGGGTCACGCTGGCGAGGATCTGGCGCTGGTCGCGCACGATGCCTTCGAGCAGGCTGATGGCCGTGCTCTCGCTCATGGGTTCGTCACCGTCGCCACGCATGCCAAGGGTGACGAGGCTGTCGAAGGCGCTGCCGTCTGGCCGGCCCATCATGCGCTGCACGCCGCCGCGCCAGAACTCGCGCAGCTGTGGCGCGTTCTTGGCGTAGTCCCACGCACCGCCCTTGGCGCGGGCCCATTCGTCGTGGGCGCGCATCATGGGCTCGTGGTGCGAGGTGCCCATCACCACGCCCATCTCGTCGGCCAGCGCCATGTTGCTGGGGTCGTCGGCGCCGAAGGCACGCGGCTGCCACATGGCGGGCCAGAGGTAGTTGCCGCGCAGGCGCAGCAGCAGTTCGAACACATGGCCGTAGAAGGCCGCGTTGGCGCCGCCGAACTTGGCCTGCGCCCAGGTGCTGAGGGCGGGGGCCTCGTCGTTGATGAAGAAGCCGCGGTACTTCACCTCGGGCTGGTCATCCCGCTGGCCGGGCGCCAGGTACAGCTGCGCCTGCCGGGCCACGGGCACGTCGGCCCACCACACCCACGGGCTCACACCCATGCGGGCGGACAAGTCGTAGGTGCCGAACACGGCGCCACGCCGGTCGGTGCCGGCAATCACCAGCGCGCGCGGCACCCCGGGCCAGGGTTCATCCACCACCACCTGGCGGTAGGCCTCCCAGCGCCCGGCAGCATCGGCCGCAGGCAGCTTGCCCCGGGCCACCAGGTCAGCCAGAACGGGGCTGCGGCCCCACTGGGCAATCAGCACCACCTCGCCCTGGGCCTGCGTGGGGCTGCGCAGCAGCGCGGCGGACACGCCGGATACCCGTCCCAGGTCGTCCGCGAGGCTCCGGCCCGCGTGCTGCAGGGCCGTGTCGGCGCCTGCCTCCACCAGCACGGCCGCCGGCCACCCGGCTTTGACCAACGCCAGCCCACGGCCCGGGTCACGCGCACACACCGACACCGGCGCCTCGCAAGCCCAGGCCACGCCACTGCATGCCGCCAGGCCCAAGGCCAGCGCCCACCACACTCGTTTCAAACACGTCTCCAGCGCCGTCACGGCGGAGGCAGCCGGCGGTTGACTTATGTTTGCGCAATCAACGCCCCGAGATCACCCCAGAGCCACCTCGTGCCCCGTGGAATTTCCATGGCGATGAAAGCGCCTTGCCCGCCTGGCCTGCCACATTCGGACAATCCAAGAAACGCAATCCTCTCACTTTATGGTAGCGTAACCTTTTGCCTTTCACCACCCTGCATCACCCGGGCCCGCGCCGGGCTGTCAAGCCGCCCATGACCTTCGCCGATGTCTTCACCCTGGGCTCGCCCGATGGCCTGCAGATCCAGGTCAGCAACCTTGGCGCCCGCTGGCTGTCGTGCCGGGTGCCCCTGGCCGACGGCGGCGTGCGCGAGGCCATCCTCGGCCATGCGTCGCTGGAGGACCATGGCCGCGAACCCGGCTTCTTCGGCGCCGTGGTGGGCCGCTATGCCAACCGTCTGGCTGACAGCCGCTTCGATCTGGACGGCCAGACGCACCACGTGCGCCCCAACGAGGGGGCCCACCAGCTCCACGGCGGGCCCGACGGCTTCGACCGCCGCCGCTGGCAGGTGCGGGCACAGGGCCCGCTGCACCTGCGGCTGGCCCTGCACTCGCCGGCAGGCGATCAGGGCTACCCCAGCGCGGTCGATGCCGAGGTCACCTACAGGCTCGACCCCGCACGCCAGCAACTGCACCTGCACTTCACCGCACGCAGCGACGCGCCCTGCCCGGTCAACCTCACCAGCCACCCCTACTTCAACCTCGACGGCGGCACCGCGCCGGTGCTGCAGCACCAGTTGCAGGTGGCAGCCGCACAGTACCTGCCCGTGCGCCCGGACATGATCCCCACGGGCGAGCTGGCCGACGTGACCGGCACACCCTTCGACCTGCGCACACCACGCACGGTGGGTGAGGGCCTGGGCCAGGGCGAGCAACAACAGCGCGGCCAGGGCTACGACCACTGCCTCGCGCTCGACGCCCACGCGGCCAGCGGCGATGCCCCGGCCGCCACGCTGACCGCCAGCGACGGCCGGCTGGCGCTGCGCCTGTTCACCAACTACCCCGGCCTGCAGGTGTGCAGCGGCAACTTCTTGCACCAGTCCCGCGGGCGCGACGGCCAGCCGTTTGCACGCCACGCCGGCATCGCACTGGAGCCGCAGTTCTTTCCCAATGCGCCCAACCACCCGCAGTGGCAGCACCAAGGTTGCATCGTGCGGCCGGGGCAGCCGCTGTCGCGCTGGATGCGCCTTGACTTTTTGCCTCACTGATTCCGCCGTTCGAGCACGCGCCTGCCCTGCCCCGCCGACCCCATGCCACCTGTCACCCCCCTCACCGACCTGCAAGCTGCCTGCGCCGCTGCAGCCGCCACACCGCAACAGGGCAGGCTCCGGCCGTTGCACGCACGGGGGCAGGCATGAGCACCAAGGATGTGAACGACCTGCGCAGCGCGCGCTGGTTCGCCAAGGACGACTTCCGCAGCTTCGGCCACCGCAGCCGCGTGCTTCAGATGGGCTACGCGGCGGAGGACTTCATCGGCAAACCGGTGATCGCCATCGTCAACACCTGGAGCGACGCCAACCAGTGCCACACCCACTTCAAGCAGCGGGTGGAGGACGTGAAGCGCGGCATCCTGCAGGCCGGCGGCTGGCCGCTGGAGCTGCCGGCCATCTCGCTGAGCGAGAGCATGGTGAAGCCCACCTCCATGCTGTACCGCAACTTCCTGGCGATGGAGACCGAGGAGCTGCTGCGCAGCCACCCGGTGGACGGCGCGGTGCTGATGGGCGGCTGCGACAAGACCACGCCGGGCCTGCTGATGGGCGCGCTGAGCATGGGCCTGCCCTGCATCTACCTGCCCGCCGGCCCCATGCTGCGCGGCAACTGGCGCGGCCAGGCGCTGGGCAGCGGCAGCGACGCCTTCAAGTACTGGGACGAACGCCGCGCCGGGCGCCTGAGCGACCGCGCCTGGGCCGAGATGGAAGCCGGCATCGCCCGCAGCCACGGCACCTGCATGACCATGGGCACCGCCGCCACCATGATGGGCATTGCCGAGGCGCTGGGCTTCACGCTGCCCGGGGCCAGCAGCATTCCGGCGCCGGATGCGAACCACATGCGCATGTCGGCCGCGTGCGGCCGGCGCATCGTGCAGATGGTGTGGGACGACCTCACGCCCGCCCGCATGCTCAGCCACGGCAGCTTCGCCAACGCGATTGCCGTGGCCATGGCCATGGGCTGCAGCACCAACGCGATCATTCACCTCGTGGCCATCAGCCGCCGCGCGGGGCTGCCCGTCACGCTGGACGACTTCGACGCCGCCAGCCGCCACATCGGCGTCATCGCCAACATCCGGCCCAGCGGCGACCGCTACCTGATGGAAGACTTCTTCTACGCCGGCGGCCTGCCCGCGCTGATGAATGTGATGCGGGACAAGCTCGACGTTTCGGCGCTCACCGTGAACGGCCAGACGGTGGCCGAGAACATCGCCGGCGCCGAGGTGTTCAACGACGACGTCATCCGCCCGGTGAACAACCCCATCTACGCCGAAGGCGCCCTGGCCGTGCTGCGCGGCAACCTCGCGCCGGACGGCGTGGTCATCAAGCCCAGCGCCGTGGCGCCCCACCTGCTGCGCCACACCGGCCGCGCGCTGGTGTTTGACGACTACCCGAGCCTGAAGGCCGCCGTGGACGACCCCGACCTGGACGTGACCGGCGACGACATCCTGGTGCTGCGCAACGCCGGGCCGAAGGGCGCAGGCATGCCGGAGTGGGGCATGCTGCCCATCCCGACCAAGCTGCTGAAGGCGGGCGTGACGGACATGCTGCGCCTGTCGGACGCGCGCATGAGCGGCACCAGCTACGGCGGTTGCCTGCTGCACTGCAGCCCGGAAGCCGCCATCGGCGGGCCGCTGGCGCTGGTGAAGACGGGCGACCGCATCACCGTGGACGTGCCCGCGCGAACCATCCACCTCGAAGTGAGCGACGAAGAACTCGCCGCCCGCCGTGCCGCCTGGACGCCCCCGCCCGCACGCTACGAGCGCGGCTACGGCTGGATGTTCGGCCGCCACATCCTGCAGGCCCACGAGGGCTGCGACTTCGACTTCCTAGAAACCAGCTTTGGCGCCCCAGTACCCGAGCCGGTCATCTACTGAATTCATGAACAACACAGCCACAGAGACACCGAGGCGCACAGAGAAAGACCCTCTCTCTCTGCGCCTCGGTGTCTCTGTGGCTGTGTCCCTTGGCTCTTTCGATTGAAAACCAGATGAATCCCAACACCCGCCAACAGCTGATGGGCGTCAGCACCGCCACGCTGTGCACCGCCTTGTTCAAGCGCGGCCTGCACAAGCAGTTCATCCAGGGCGTGCTGCCGCTCAACCCCGGCCTGCCGAACATGGTGGGCCCGGCCTACACGCTGCGCTACATCCCGGCCCGCGAGGACCTGAACGGCATCGCCGTGTTCAAGGACCGCAGCCACCCACAGCGCGTGGCGGTGGAGGAATGCCCGCCCGGCGCCGTGCTCGTGATCGACAGCCGCAAGGACGCGCGCGCCGCCTCGGCCGGCGGCATCCTGGTGGCGCGGCTGATGGTGCGCGGCGTGGCCGGCGTGGTGACCGACGGCGGCTTTCGCGACAGCCCGGACATCGCGAAGTACGCGATGCCGGCCTACCACTCGCGGCCCAGCGCGCCCACCAACCTCACGCTGCACCAGGCCATCGCCCTCAACGAGCCCATCGCCTGCGGCGACGCGCCGGTGTTCCCGGGCGATGTGATCGTGGGCGACGCCGAGGGTGTGATCGTCATCCCGGCCCACCTGGCCGACGAGATTGCGAACGAAGCCGTCGAGATGACCGTGTTCGAGGACTACGTGCAGGAACAGGTGCTGGCCGGCCGCAGCGTGCTGGGCCTGTACCCGCCCACCGAAGCCGACGTGGCCGACAGCTTCGCGGCGTGGCGGCAGCTCAAGGGGCGCTGACCCTCGGGCAGCGCCGGTCTAGCACCTCGAGCGGGAACGCCTCCGCCATCGTGCGGTAGCCGGCCAGCGAGGGGTGCAACCCGTCGTTGTCCACCTCGGTGCGCAGGTGGGCTGGCCGCGCCGGGTCGCGCATCAGGGCGTCGAAATCCACCAGCGCATCGAAGCGGCCGGGCTCGCGCAGCCAGGTGTTCAGCGCCTGGCGCAGGGCCTCATTCTCGGCCTGGGGGGCGTAATAGCCGCTGCCTGCATACGGCATGACGGTCGAGCCGATCAGGCACACGCCGCGGGCGCGGGCGCGCTGCGTGAGGTCTGTGAAGCCCAGCTTCAATTCAGCCAGCAAAGCGGCGCGCGACTCGGGCGTCGTCGGCCTGCCGCGGTGGTTGATGCCGAGGTCGTTGACACCGATCAGCGCAAAGGCATGCGTGACGCCGCTGCGGCCCAGCACGTCGCGCTCGAAGCGCGACACGAGGTGGGGGCCCAGGCCATCGCGCATCAGCCGCCCACCGCCGATGCCGGTATTGATGACAGCCACCTCGCGCCCGTCCGACAGCAGCCGCCGTGACAGCATGTCCGTCCAGCGCCCGTAGCTGCCCGAGGGCACGCCGTAGCCGTCGGTGATGGAGTCGCCGGTGGCCACCAGCACCGCCAGCGGCCTGGCGGCCCGGACGTCAATGGCGGCCAGGTGCCACCAGCCCTCCTGCGCCGCAGCACCGGGCCAGTCGGCCTGGCCCACGCGGTTGCCCGCCACCGCCCAGCTGCGCATGCGCGAGCCCGGGTGCACGCTCGCCTGCGCCGGCCCGGCCTGCACATGCATCTGCACGGCCAGGTCGGCCTGGCGCACCACGGCGAACTCCAGCGCGTCGCTCCAGACCTCGGCATGCGCTGGCACCGTGATGTCGCGGCGGCCTGCGAAGCTCAGCGGGCGCAGGCTGGCTGCGTTCACGGCCGTACCGTCTGCCAGCGCCACACTGGCTGCACCCAGCGTCAGCGGTTCATCGCCGAAGAGATTGCTGATGCGCACCCTCAGCGCCGTGCCCGCAGCGTCCACGCGCACGATCTGGCGCAGGCTGACGTCGCGCATGGGCAGGCGCCAGACGGGGCCCTCCGGTGCTGCGCCCGGCTGGGGCGCCTGCTGGGTCAGCAGGGCACTGCCCCAGGCGGCGGTCCAGTCCGTGGAAGCGCGCTGAGGTGCAGCACTGCAGCCCGCCAGGGCGGCCCACACCAGCCAGGCCGCGACCCCGCGGCGGACGAACAGGATGGCGCGCATCGGCTTGCGATTTCATCAGTGGCGAATCACAAGATGATAGCGCAACCATTTGCAATCAAAACAAGAGGCAACCCGGGTCGACTTGATCAGACGCGGACGCCCCAAGGGGTGCGCTTCGCTGCTGCCGCGCAACGGCGGCCCGGCTCGCGCCGCAGGTGCACAACACACCCCGGCCTGCAGAAGTCAGGCTGCTCTGGGTTGCGCACCCCAGCGCTGCGCCAGCAGGCTGCCCACGGCCAGCTGCAGCGGGTGGTAGATCATCAGCGGCATCAGGATCAAACCCAGCGCCGGGTGGGCCCCGAAGATCAGGTGGGCCATCGGCACACCGGCGGCCAGCGTTTTCTTGGAGCCGCAGAACACCACGGCAATGCGCTCCGGCAGGCCCAGGCCGGTCAGGCGGCCCAGGTACTCCGCCGCCCCCAGCGCCACCGCAAACAGCAGCACCGAGCCCAGCAGCGTCTCGGCCAGCGGCAGCCAGCCGTAGTGCGACCACACGCCCTGCTGCACTGAGTCCGCAAAGGACGTGTAAATCAGCATCAGGATGGTGATGCGGTCCACCTTCTGCACCAGCGGCTTGTGGGCGGCGGCCCAGCCGGCCAGGCGGGTGCGCGCGAACTGGCCCGCGAAGAGCGGCAGCAAGACCCACAGCACCAGGTCCCGCACCACGGGGCCCACCGGGAAATGCGCCCCCGTGAGGCCCAGCATCCAGCCCATCCACAGCGGCGTGAGCACGATGCCGATCAGGCTGGACAGCGTCGCATTGAACACCGCCACCGGCACGTGGCCGCGCGCCGCCACCGTCAGCGCCACCGACGACGAGACCGTGGACGGCAGCGCGCAGAGGTAGAAGAAGCCGGTCTGCAGCTCGGGGCTCATCCAGCCGCGCGTGGCCACCAGCAGGCCCACGCCCAGCAGCGGGAACAGCAGGAAGGTGCAGGCCTGGATCAGCAGGTGGGCCCGCCAGCGCAGCACGCCGTCGCGCAGCGCGGCCAGGCTCAGGCCCAGCCCGTTCAAAAAGAACACCAGCGCCACGCCGATGCGGTTGAGCCACTCCGGCTGCAGCCAGCCGCCGCGCGCACCGGGTTCGGGCCACAGGAAGCCCAGCACCACGGCCACCACCATGCCCTTCATGAACCAGTCGAACTGAAAGCCACGCATCACGAAACCTCCGTGCCCGGCGCCATCGCCGCGGCCACCGCCGGTGCCCAGGCCGGCGCCAGGCGGCTGGCCGCGCCCCGCGCCGACAGCAGGTGGTGGCGCATCTCGCGGTGGGCCACCACAGCGTCCCGCGCCAGCAGCGCCTCCACCAGGCTGCTGTGCTCGGCGAAGGACTCGCCCATGCGCTCGAGGTTGCGGAACTGGGTGCGCCGGAACGGCGCGACCCGCTGGTGCAGGCTGGTCACCGTCTCCAGCAACACCGGGTTGTGCGCGCCTTCGAGGATGACGGCATGCAACTCGCGGTTGAGGGCGTCGTAGCGGTCCACGTCGCCGGCCTGCATGGCTTCGCGGCCCTGGGCGTGCAAGGCCCGCAGCCGGCTGCGTTCGGCTTCGGTCATGCGCAGCGCGGCGTGCCGGGCGCAGGCTGCCTCCAGTTCGCCGATGGCTTCGAACATGCTGTCCAGCTGCTCCGGGCCCAGTTGGGCCACCACCGAGCCCCGGTTGGGCCGCACCACCACCAGCCCGGTGGCAGCCAGCTGCTTGAGCGCCTCGCGCACCGGCGTGCGCGAGACCTGGTAGCGCTGGGCCAGCGTCACCTCGTCCAGCCGCGTGCCGGGCGCAAAGTGGCCCAGCACGATCTCGTCGGCCAGCCGGCTGCCCACCTCATCGGCCAGGCGCCCTCTCATGCGGCCACCTGCGACCGCCAGTCGACCGGGTGCCAGCAGGCCAGCGCCGCGCCGGCCCAGCCGGCACGACCATCTCGGGCGTGTCGTTCACGACGCTGCTGAACCGGCCGAACCTGGCGTGGCCCGCGGACCTGTACCTGGAGGGCTCGGACCAGCACCGCGGCTGGTTCAACTCGTCGCTGCTCGCGTCGCTCGCGAC
>JBBIVU010000131.1:0-9494 GCA_037439585.1 Roseateles sp.
CACGGTGGCAGCGTTCTCGGCCAGGCACTTGACGATGGAACGCATGTCGCGCACATGCACGCCCTCCTCCAGCAGCAGCTGGAGCACGCGTTGCAGGGTGGCGATGCTGACCATCTTGGGAATCACGTCTTCGATCAATTGGGGCGCCTGCTTGGTGAGGTGTTCCACCAGGGCCTGCGTCTCCACGCGGCCCAACAACTTGGCCGCGTGCACTTGCATCAAGTGTGAAAGGTGGGTGGCCACGACAGTCGAGCAATCAACCACCGTAAATCCGCTCATTTGGGCCATCTCCCGCTGCCGTTCTTCGATCCACACCGCCGGCAGGCCGAAGGCAGGATCGGTGGTGGCGGTGCCGATGAGCTTCTGCGTGGCCTGGCCGGGGTTGATGGCCAGCCACATGCCCGGGAAGGCCTCGGCTTCGCCCACCACGGCGCCGCGCAGCGAAATGCGGTACTGGCTGGGGCGCAGTTCCAGGTTGTCGCGGATGTGCACCGCGGGCGGCAGGAAGCCCACCTCCTGCGCGAATTTGCGGCGCACGCCCTTGATGCGGGAGAGCAGATCGCCTTCCTTGCTCTTGTCCACCAGGGTGATGAGGCGGTAGCCCACCTCCAGGCCCAGCGTGTCCACAGGCACCAGGTCTTCCCAGCTCGCCTCGCCGCTGCCCTCGCTGCTGGGCACGACCGGCTTGACCGCGTTGGCTGCCGCCTGCGCCTGCTGCTTGGCACGCAGCCACCAGGCCAGGTAGCCCATGCCGGACGCGATCAGCAGGAAGACCACATGCGGCATGCCCGGGATCAGCCCCAAAGCGCCGATGACACCCGCTGTGATGGCCAGCGACTTGGCCGAACCGAACACCTGGCGGCCGATCTGGCTGCCGATGTCCTTGTCCGTGCCCACACGCGACACCACCATGGCGGCAGCCACCGAGATCAGCAGTGCTGGCACCTGGGCCACGAGTGCGTCGCCCACGGCGAGCAGGATGTAGCTGTCCGCCGCCTGCGCGGCGCTCAGCGAGTGCTGGGCCACGCCGATGATGAAGCCGCCCACGATGTTGATGGCCAGGATGAGCATGCCGGCCACGGCGTCGCCGCGCACGAACTTGCTGGCACCGTCCATGGAACCGAAGAAGTCCGCCTCGTCGCCCAGTTCGGCCCGGCGGCGCTTGGCCTCGGCCTCGTTGATGAGGCCGGCATTCAGGTCGGCGTCCACGGCCATCTGCTTGCCGGGCATGGCATCCAGGGTGAAGCGCGCGCCCACCTCGGCGATGCGCTCGGCACCCTTGGTCACCACGATGAAGTTGATGACCACCAGAATGGCAAAGACGATCAGGCCCACCGCGAAGTTGCCGCCGATCAGGAAATGCCCGAAGGCTTCGATCACCCGCCCTGCTGCGCCGGTGCCGGTGTGCCCTTCCAACAGCACCACGCGGGTGGAGGCCACATTCAGCGACAGGCGCATCAGTGTGGTCAGCAGCAGCACGGTCGGGAAGGCCGCGAAGTCCAGCGGCCGCACCATGTGGGCGGCCACCATCATCACCATCACCGCCATCGCAATGTTGAAAGTGAACAGCAGGTCCAGCACGAAGGGCGGCAGCGGCAGCACCATCATCGACAGCACCAGCAGCACGGCAACGGGCGCACCCAACGCAGCAACGATGCCGGCGCGGGGGCCGAGAAGGGCTTGCAGCTTGGCGAGCAACGGGTTCATGGGTCGGCCTGGGCCAGCGGTGCGTGAGAGAAACGGGGGCAGTCTTCTGCGCCATGGGACCCGGCAGCAATGCAGCCAAGCCCCCTTGAACGAGATTGTTCGGGGCGGGGTCGAAAACTTGAGCCGGAAATGAGGGGGAATTCCGGGCCAATCCCACCGCCCATGCTGTTCAGTCCCGCAGCAGGCCTGCGCCCGGCCCGGCGGCCACAGTGCCGCCTCCAGCGCGGGGCCGGAGGCTTGCCGAGAGGCACCTGGCTGAAGGAGCGCCGCCGCAGGGTGCGATGCCCCGTCCCGTCAGCCCCCCGGGGTGGAAGGCCTGGCGCCTGCGGTCAAGGCCGTTTCAAGGCAGGCACCAGGGCAGCCTGCATCAGCCCTCGTTTCCTGAGGGGCTCAAGCTTCCCGCAGCGCCGTCGTCACCGGCACACTGGCCGCCCGCACGGCCGGGAACAGGCCCCCGACAAAACCGATGGCCAACGCCCACTTGATGCCCTCCCACAACAGTTGGGGTGACACCGCCAGGTTGAAGCTGAGCTTGCCCACCGAACCGGCCGCCATGGTGGAAGCCTCGAAACCGTTGAAGATGAACCAGGCCAGGCCGCCGCCGATCACCCCACCCACCAGGGCCAGCAGCGTCGTTTCGAGCATCACAGCCACCACCACCGGCAACCCGCGAAAGCCGATCGCCCGCAGCGTGGCAATCTCGCGCGCCCGCGCAGCCACGGCCGCAAACATGGTGTTCAAGGCGCCGAACACCGCGCCCACGGCCATGATGGCACCCACCGTGATGCCGATGATGCGCAGGATCTTGGTCATCTGCTCGCTCTGCTTGGCGAAGAAGTCCAGCGTGGTGCTGGCCTTGACCTTGAGCTGCGGGTTGGCCTCGAGCGCTTCGGCGAAGGCTTTGATGGCGGCCGGGTTCTCCAGCTTCACCGTGGCCGAGTTGCGGCCGCTGCCGCGCTTGTAGGTGTCGTTCACGACGTTGGCATCCGCCCAAAGCTCGGACTCCAGCGCATCGCCCGAAGCGAAGAGGCCCACCACCGTCCAGGGCTGGTTGCCCAGCTTGAGCGTGGCGCCCACCTTCATGCCTTCGAACTGCCGCACGGCACCCTTGCCGACGATGATCTCGCGCAGACCGGGCTGGAAGGTCCTGCCCTCCACGATCTTGGCGTTGGGCCGCACCGCGAAGGCCGCCGCGCTGACGCCGCGCACCTGGGCGCTGGCCTCGTCGCCTGTCTTGCTGCCCTTCACCGGCAGGTTGGCCGCCACCACGGTCTCGGCCGAGATGATGGGCTCACCCTTGACGTTGCGCGCCACACCCGGCGCCTGCTCGATCTGCACCAGGTCTTCCCGGCTCAGGGAGGACGACACCTCGTTGGCCGAGGCACCGCGCATGACGATGGCGGTGTCCAGGCTGCCGGAGTTGCGCAGCGTCTGCGCATAGCCTTCGGCCATGGCCAGCAGGGCCACCAGCACGCCCACCACGCCGGCAATGCCCACCACGATGACGGCGGACGAGCCCAGCCGCTGCGTGAGGGTGCTGATGCCCACCGCCGCCACGGAGCGCGTCTGTGCTCCGCTGCGGAACAGGAACATCCACACCACCAGCAGCACGGCCAGCGCAATGGCGCCGTACCACGGCAACGCCACCCACCCGCCCAGCAGCAGGACGGTGAGCAGCGCGAGCCCGGAGTTCTTCAGGAATTTCATGCTCATGCCCTCCCGGCGAGTGCATCGGTGATGTTCACGTGCATGGCCCGCAGCGCCGGGAAGGCGCCCACGACCAAGCCGAACAGCAGGGCCAGGCTCACGCCAATGGCCCAGCTGGCGGCACCCGCTGCCGGCAAGTTCAGCGCACCGCCGCTGCCTGCGCTGACGACGGGGCCGATGACGCTCGCCAGACCCAAGCCCACGACGCCGCCCATCAGCAGCAGCAGCACCGACTCCGCCAGCACCATGGCCAGCACGCTGCCGCCCGAGAAGCCCAGCGTCTTGAGCACGGCTATCTCACCCGTGCGCTCGCGAACCGCCTGCATCATGGTGTTGCCGGCCAGCAGCAGCAGCGTGAAGAACACGGCGCCCATGATGGAGGTGACGATGAGGTTGATGTCGGCCACCTGCTTCATCCAGCTGCTCATCGCGGCCTGCTCGGTCTGGGTGCGGGTCTCGTGGTCGGAGTTGGCCGAGATCTCGTCGATGGCCTTGAGCACGCGGTCCGCCTGGTTCACGTCCTTCACGCGGGTCACGTACCAGCCCACCTGACCCTGGTTCCAGGGCGTGGTGTCATCGAAGTACTTCCAGTTCAGCAGGAACATCTGGTCGTACCAGGCGCCGGATTTCCTGTCGGCCACATGGATGAGGCCGACGATGGTGAAAGGCCAGTTCTGGCTGCCGTTCTTGTCCGGGAAGATGGTGGACTGCATGGGCACCTGGTCGCCCACCTTCCAGCCGAACTTGCGCGCCAGGCCTTCGCCCACGAGGGCGCCGTTCTTGGTTTCGGCAAAGGCCTTGCGGTGCTCGGCCGAGACTTCCATCTCGGGGTAGATGTCCAGGTAGTTGGGCGCCACGGCGAAGCTGAAGACCTGGTTCTCGGGCTTCTGGTACGCCCCGCCAAACCAGTTGGCAAAGGCCACGTCCTTCACGCCGTCGATCTGCGCGATGCGGTTGCCCAGCGACATGGGCAGCAACTGGATGAAGCTGAGCTTGGAGCCCGTCTGCAGGCGCTGCGCGCCGTTGGCACTCTTGCCCGCCTGGTCGAAGCCCACGCGCACGGCATCCAGCAGCCCGAACAGCAGGAAGGCCGTGATGATGGACACCAGGGTGAGGAAGGTGCGGGACTTGCGCCGGAACAGCGCCGCCCAGATGAGGTGGAGGTATTTCATGGCGCGAGCCTCATGCAGTGGCTTCGGCTTCGGTCACCAGCGTGCCCTTGTCCAGGTGCAGCGTGCGGCTGGCGCGAGATGCAGCGCGCGGGTCGTGCGTGACCATCACGATGGTCTTGCCGTGCTCGCGGTTGAGCGCCTGCAGCAGCGTCAACACGTCTTCGGCCGATTGCCGGTCCAGGTCACCCGTCGGCTCGTCGCACACCAGCAGCGTGGGGTCGCTCACGATGGCGCGGGCGATGGACACGCGCTGCTGCTGGCCGCCGGACAGCTCGGTGGGCTTGTGCGAGGCGCGGTCGGCCAGGCCCACGAGCTGCAGCGCAATGGCCGCGCGCTTGCGGCGTTCGCCAGCGGACAGCTTGGTCAGCAACAACGGCAATTCCACGTTCTTCTGCGCCGACAGCGTGGGCATCAGGTTGTAGAACTGGAACACAAAGCCCACACGGGAGGCACGCCACTTGGCCAGTGCCGCGCCACCGAGCTTGTCGATGCGCTCGCCGCCCACGCTGATCGAGCCGCCAGTGGGCGCATCCAAGCCGCCCATCAGGTTGAGCAGCGTCGTCTTGCCCGACCCCGAGGGGCCCATCAGCGCGAGGAAATCGCCCGGGTTCACGTCGAGGTGGATGCCGTGCAGCACCTCCACCTTCTGCTTGCCACGGGTGTAGACCTTGGAGAGGTCGCGGATCTCGATCAGTGCGCTCATGCTCAGTCCTTGCTCACGATGTTGGAACCCTGCTTCAGCTCGGCCGGCGGCGCCAGCACCACGACCTCGCCCACCTTCAGGCCTGCGGTGGCCAGCTTGAACTTGCCCACGTCGGCACCCAGCATCAACGTGCGTTGCTCGGCACGGTGGTCTGTCACGACAAATGCCACCGGCACCCCGTCCCGCTGAACCACCGCCTCCTGCGGCAGCAACACACCCGGCACAGGTGCAGCCTGCGCCTTGGGCTTGGCCGCCAGGAAGCTCACGCGCACGCCCATGTCGGGCAACACGCGGTCGTCCTTCTTGTCCAGCGCCACACGCACCTTCACGGTGGCCTTGCCCCGGTCGGCGCTGGGAATGACCGCCACGACGTGCGCCGGGACCTTCCAGTCCGGGTAGGCGTCAAGCACCGCCTCACAGGGCATGTCAGCCTTGACCTGGGCGATGTAGGCCTCATTCACGTCGACGTTCACCTCCAGCGAATCCATGTCGACGATGGTGCCCACGCCGGTGCGGGTGAAACCACCACCGGCGGACAGCGGCGAGATGATCTCGCCCACCTGCGCCGCACGCGCGGTGACGACGCCATCGAACGGTGCCTTCACGGTGGCGTAGTCGAAGTTCACGCGCGCCTGCCGGGCCTGGGCCTGGGCCAGTTCCACCTGGCGCTGGGCGGCTTCAAGCTGGGCGCCCACGGTCTTCACGGCCGTGGCCGCCTGCTCGCGGGACTGGCGCGTCGTCATGCCGCTGGCGTTCAACTCGGCCTGGCGGCGCTCGTCGGCCTGCGCTTGGGCCAGTTGGGCCCGCAGTTGGCCCAGGTTGGCCTCGGCCGTTCGGATCTGCGCGTCGGCGGCGGCCATGCTGGCTTTCAGACCGGTGTCGTCCAGCCGCGCCAGCACCTGGCCCTTCCTGACCTTGAAGCCCTCGTCGATGAGCACCTCGGTCAGCGTGCCCGTCATCTGGGCCGACACGGTGGCCATGCGGCGCGCCGTCACGTAGCCGGTGGCTTGCAGCACGGCATCGGCCGACGCGCCCTGGCCGTTGGCCCGAACGGTGGCGGTCTGCACGGCCACCGGCTTGCTGCCCGCCACGAACCACCAAATGCCACCGCCCAGCAATCCCAAAACCGCAAACGCAGCCCCCGCGCCCCACAGCCACCTCGGCGCCCCACGGTCGAGGTCTTCCCGTTGCGCACCTTCGATGCGCAGTTCCTTCAGCAGTCCGGTATCGATGACGCGCTCCCGAAAGTAGTCGCCCAGGGGGCTGAAACGGGGCGGATTGTGCACAGACAACGCTGCCAGGCGCCTCAGTATTTCGACGGACGGCAGCTGGGCGGGATGAATCAACAGCGGGCGCGGGCGAGCAGCATCCAGCCGGCGGCCGGCAGGGCGCCGGGCGCAGCTGGGGTATCAGCTGGCCACGAGGCCGTTGCGGATGGCGTAGACCGTCAGCTCGGAATTGTTGGTCAAGCCGAGCTTCTCCAGCATCCGGGCACGGTAGACGCTCACCGTCTTGGGGCTGAGCATCAGCTCTTCGGCGATGTCCGACAGCCGCTTGCCAGACGCGATCATCACCAGCGTCTGCAGTTCGCGGTCGGACAGCTTGTGGTGCGCCTGCTCGGTGATGGGCGCGGTGAGGCTCTCCACGAGCATCTGCGCGATTTCAGGCGTGACGTACTTGCGGCCCTGGGCTACGGTGCGCACGGCCTGGACCAGCGATGCGGGGTCGCCCCCCTTGTTGACGTAGCCGTAGGCCCCGGCACGCAGCGCACGGATGGCGTACTGGTCCTCGGGGTACATGGACACGATGAGCACCCGCAGCGTGCTGCCCTCGTCTTTGAGCACGTGCAGCACGTCCAGACCGCTGCGGCCTGGCATGTTGATGTCCAGCACCAGCACGTCGCAGGGGTTGTCCTTCCCCAGGGTGTGCAGCAGGCCGCGCAGCTCGGTGTAGTCGCCGGCCTCGCCGACAACTTCGATGTCCTGCGCATCGGCCAGGGTGTCCCGGATGCCACGGCGGATGAGGCCGTGGTCGTCGCAGAGGATGACGCGGATCACGCCCGCCCCCAGATGGACGTGCCGTTGTCATCGCCGAAATCGGTGGCGTCGTCCAGCGCGTCGATGGCGTCCTGAGCCAGTGGCACGGTCAGGATGAGGCTGGTGCCCCCGCCCGGCGGGCTGGCGAGGTCCACCCACCCCCCCACCGTGGCCGCGCGCTCGTGCAGGCCGCGGATGCCAAATGAGCGCTCCTTGGCAAGATCGTCCGGGCCCATGCCGCGGCCGTTGTCACGGACCTCCAGCGTCAACACGCCGGATTCCAGGCTGAGCTCGACATCCACCCGCGTGGCCAGGGCATGCTTGGACACATTGGTCAGCGCCTCCTGCGCCGTGCGGTAGGCCACCAGCGGAACGCCGGGCGGCAAAGCCAGCCGATCATCGCCCAGGCGAAGGCCGGCTTCGATGCCAGTGCGGCGCTCGAAACGCGCCGTCATCCACTGCAACGCAGCCACCAGCCCCTGCTCCAGGATGGCAGGCCGCAGGTTGTGCATGATGCGCTGGCTGGCGCCGATCGCCTGGTCGAGCGTCTCCAGCGCCGATGGCCGTATTCACCGTCTCGAGTGCCGCGGCCACGCGCTGGCGCACTTCGGGCTCCTTGGCATGACGATCGATCCAGGCCAGATCGAACTTGACTGCCGTGAGCGAGCCCCCGACATCGTCGTGGATCTCCCGAGCGATCGCCGCACGCTCCAGCTCGACGCTGGTCTGCAGGTGGCCCGCCAGCTCGTGCAGGCGCTGCTTGGACTTCACCAGTTCCTGATCCGCTGTCCGGCGCGCGCGCTCGTTCTCGGCCGCATCGACGGCATGCAGCAGGGCCGGGGCCAGACGGTTGAGGTTGTTTTTCAGCAGGTAATCGGACGCCCCGTTGCGCATCGCGCCCACGGCGATGTCCTCACCGATTTCACCCGACACCAGGATGAACGGCACACCCAGCTGGCGGGCCTTGAGCACCTCCAGCACCTCCAGGCCCGAGTAGCCCGGGAGGTTGTAGTCGGAGATGATGGCGTCCCAAGGGCGCTCCAGCGCTGCCAGCACGGCCGGCAAGGCATCCAGCCGCTCGATGTCGACCTTCAGGCCAGCACGGATTAGCTGCGCCAGAATGAGTTGATGGTCGAGCTCGGAGTCCTCGACATGCAGCACGTGCAGAACCCGGGAGGCCTGCTCCAGACCAGAAATCGTCATGGAGCCGCAGTATGCCGTGCGCCAGCACGCCCGACTGGCGCCACACTCAACGCTGTACAGACCGGTAATACGGCTCGTTCTCGCGACATCTCAGCGTCCATACGTGTCGAAAAACGGGTGAACGTGCCATGATGCATTCGCCCTGCGGGTAGCTTTCGGGGCATCGGGAAGAGAAGCAAGCATCCCCTCGCGGAGACACGATGCAGACAGAAACATCCACCGCCGCTGATTTCGACGGAGCTGCGGCAACCATGCCGCTGCTGGCGGCTGCGGAACTGCAAGATCACCTGATGACGGTGACCAACGACCTTGAGCGCCTGCAACGGCTGCTCGACGATGCCGGCGAAGCGCTGTCCACGCACTTCTACAGTGCCTCCAGCCAGACGATGACCTTGCTCAGCAGCAGCGACGGCACACCGGCGTCCGACGGACTGAAGCAGATCATGCAAGACATCGCAGCAGCGATCACCGCCCTGCAATTCCAGGACATGGCCACCCAGCTGATCGCCCACACGAGCCAGCGCCTGCGCAACTGCGCAGACCAGCTCGCCCGAGACACCTTCGGCATGGACGACGAAGATGGAGAAGCCGTCGTCGAGATTGCCCCGTTGCGCCCCAACCCGGTCACACAGGACGAGATGGACGCGGGTTCCATCGAGCTCTTCTGACACGCCCAATTCGCCAATTCACTTCGCCCCCAGGCTACACGTTCCCTCGGAGAAAACACAAATGCACTCAATCCTCGCTGTCGACGACTCGGCCTCGATGCGCCAGATGGTGGCCTTCACGCTCAAGAACGCCGGCTTCAACGTGGTGGAAGCAGTGGATGGCCAGGATGCCTGGGAAAAGTCCGGCCAGCGCGATTTCGATCTGGTGCTGACCGACCAGAACATGCCGCGCATGGACGGCATCAGCCTGACCAAGAAGCTGCGCGAGAACCCCAAGTTCAAGGCCACGCCCATCCTG
>JBBIVU010000132.1:0-9490 GCA_037439585.1 Roseateles sp.
CTTCAGCATCATGTCCATCTCGCGGCTGCCGCCGCGCACCTTCAGGCCCTTGGCGTCGTCCGGGGTGACGAGCGGGCGGCCCCGGCTGGCCACGCCGCCAGCCTGCCAGACCCAGCTGACGATCATGACGCCCTTGTCGTCCAGCACCTTGCTCAGCAGCTTGCCCACCTCGGCCGTCTTCCACGCGGCACCCTGCTCGTAGCTGGGCACCAGCGCCGGCATCAGGCCGGCATTGGTCTCGGCCACCTCGCCACCGGCGTAGGACAGCGGCACCAGGCTCATGTCCAGCGCACCCTTGCGCAGGGCGGAGAACTGGGCGTTGGTCTTCATCAGCGATGAGCCGGGGTAGACCGAGGCCTTGAGCGCGCCGCTGCTGCGCTTCTCCACCTCGGCGGCGAACTTGCGGCACAGGCGGTCGCGGAAGTCGCCTTCGGCCAGCGTGCCGCTGGGGAACTGGTGGGAAATCTTCAGCGAGCCCGCTTGAGCGTGGGCCGCAGGCAGCCAGGCAGTTGCGGCGGTGCCGGCGGTGGCAGCCATCCATTGGCGGCGTGTCAGGGTCATGGCTTGTCTCCAGGTTCCGCCTCTGGGTGGCGGTATGCGGACGCAGTGTGGTGGCGGCTTCCTGGCGGGTCAATCAACCTCATGCGGGGACCGTTACGCTGGCCGCAACGGTCGTGGGTTAACCCTGAGGTTGACTTCGCAACTGGGCGGCCTCGAGCTCAGCCGAGTGGCTGCGGCAGGCGGCCAGCAGCGACAGCAGGTTGGGGTCGCGCTCCCGCGTGCGGAGGAACACGATGCTGATTTTCTGACGCATCTGGTAGCGCGGCTGCAGCGGCACCAGGCAGACGTTGCGCGGCAGCACGCTGCGGATGCGGCCCGGCAGCAGCGTGCAGCCGATGCCGCCGCCCACGAGGTTCATCAGCGAGAAGATGTCGTTGGTGGTCATGGCCACGTTGGGCTCGAAGCCTGCCACGCGGAAGGCATCCACGAAGCGATCGTGTGTGACGTAGCCCTCGTTGAGCGAAACGAAACGTTCGTCCGCGCAGGCGCTGAGGTCGATCTCGGTCTGGTGCACGTAGGGGGAGTCCTGTGGCGCCGCGAAGAACATGCCGTCTTCGAAGAGCAGTTGCGACTCCACATCCGCCGCGCCTTCCGGGGCGCCCATCACTGTCGCATCCAGCTCGCCCTCGCGCAGCTTGCGCAGCAGTTCGCTGTTGGAGCCGAGCACGAGCTCGGTCTGGATGTCGGGCTTGCGCAGGCGCAGCGCCATGATGAGCGCCGGTACCGTGCCGCTGGTGAGTGAGTACAGCGAACCGATGCGGATGCGGTCGGCCGCGTAGCCGGCGATCTCGCGCGTGGCGCGGATGCCGTGAGCCATGGCTTGCAGCACCTCGCGGGCCACGTCAGCCAGGGCATGGGCTGCGTCGTTGGGCTGCAGGTTGCGGCCCTCCAGCCGGAACAGGCTGCAGCGCGTGCCCGTCTCCAGCGAGTGCAGCGCACGGTGCACGCTCACCGCGCTCACGCCCAGCCGCTCGGCCGCCCGTGCCAGGCTGCCGGCCTCCAGGAAGGCGAGCAGGATCTCCAGCTTGCGGAAGGTGATCTCTTCGTCGATGCGGTCGAGCATGAGGTGCCGGTCAGATGTGAGCTGCGGCCAGCGCCCCCAGCACCACCCCCACGCCGCCGATCACCAGCGTGGCACCCTCCATCCAGCGGCGCTTGGTGAGCAGGGCAATCGCTGCGATGGCGATGGACACCTGCAGCGCCGTGGTGGCCTGCGCCCAGCGGTGGTGCTGGTGCATCTGTGCCTCGCTCAGTTCATCGAAGTGGTAAGACTGGGCTTCCAGCGCCTCCGCCTTCTCCTTGATGTCGGCCTTTTCTTTCTCGTAGCGGGCGATCTTGTCCCTGTATTTGGTCTTTTGATCCTCGTTGGTGCTCAGGTCGAAGGCCAGTTCCGACAGGTTCTGCTTGCTGCTCTTGGACTGGTAGTAGTTCCACTGGTTGCTGGCCTCGGTCTTCTTGATGGCCGCGTCGTTCTTGTAGAGGGCGGCGTTGGCCTGCGTGGCGCCGCCCATGTACGAGAAGAACGCGCCCACCGTGGCGAGGATGGCGGTGATGACGGCCAGCTGGCCGGCCAGGCCCTTGGGCTCGTGCTGCGCCGCGTGCTCCAGCTCGTGGTCATGCGGGCCGTGAACGTGAAAACCGTGTCCGGACATGGTGATTACTCCTTGCGTTTCAGATAGTCGACAAAATCGAAAGCCAGCCCTTTCGCGCTGCTGCGCGTCTCGCGGTGGGCTTCCATGAATTGATCGCGCGGCCAGGCCGGGAAATGCCGGTCCGCATCGGGGAAGACGACATCCACCTCGGTCAGTGCCAGCTTGTCGGCGCGCGGCAAGGCCAAGGCATAGATTTCGCCGCCGCCGATCACGCAGGTCTCGGGCTCCGCCGCGCACGCGGCCAGGGCCGCGTCAAGGCTGGCGAACACCTCGGCCCCCGGCAATTCGCTCGCAGTGCGGCTGACGACGAGGTTGCGCCGCCCGGGCAACGGGCGGAACTGGGCCGGGATGGAATCCCAGGTCTTGCGGCCCATGACGACGGGCTTGCCGGTGGTGAGCGCCTTGAAGCGCGCCATGTCCTCGGGGATGTGCCAGAGCAGCGCGTTGTCGCGGCCGATGGCGCCGTCCTTGGCCACGGCGGCAACCAGGGTGATCTTGCTCATACCGCCACCGGCGCCTTGATGGCGGGGTGCGGGTCGTAGCCGCTCAGCTCGAAGTCCTCGAACTCGTAGTCGAAGATGCTGGCCGGGCGACGCTTGATCGTCATGGTCGGGTAGGCGCGCGGCTCACGGGTGAGCTGGGTCTGCACCTGCTCCACGTGGTTGTCGTAGATGTGGCAGTCGCCCCCCGTCCAGATGAATTCGCCAAGCTGCAGGTCGCACTGCTGGGCCAGCATCATGGTCAGCAGCGCGTAACTCGCGATGTTGAAGGGCACGCCGAGGAAGATGTCGGCACTGCGCTGGTACAGCTGGCAGCTCAGTTTTCCATCGGCCACGTAGAACTGGAAGAACGCGTGGCAGGGCATCAGCGCCATCTGGGGCAGGTCGGCCACGTTCCAGGCGCTGACGATGATGCGGCGGCTGTCGGGGTTGGTCTTGAGCGTCTGGACGACGTCGGCGATCTGGTCGATGTGGCCGCCGCCCGGCGTGGGCCAGTTGCGCCATTGCACGCCGTACACCGGCCCCAGGTCACCATCCTCGCGAGCCCACTCGTTCCAGATGGTCACGCCGCGGTCCTGCAGCCACTTGACGTTGCTGTCGCCACGCAGGAACCACAGCAGCTCCAGGATGATGGACTTGAGGTGAACCTTCTTGGTGGTCACCAGCGGGAAGCCGGCCGCCAGGTCGAAGCGCATCTGGTGCCCGAACACGCTGCGCGTGCCGGTGCCGGTGCGGTCGCTCTTGTGCACGCCATGTGCGAACACATGGCGCATGAGGTCTTCATAGGGCGTCGGAATGGAAGCGGTCATGGGGCGCGGGTCGTGGCCTGGCCCACGATTATCTGGCCGCCGCGGGCCGGGTCTGCTGCCAGGCCGTGCCAGCGCCGCGGCATCCGGGTGCGTTCAGCCCCGCTCCAAGCCGAATTGCATCGCCGCCAGCTTGGCGTACAGCCCGCCGCGCGCCACCAGTTCGTCATGCCGGCCGATGTCCACGATGCGGCCGGCATCCAGCACGACGATGCGGTCTGCCTTCTGGATGGTCGCCAGCCGGTGCGCGATGACCAGTGTGGTGCGGTGCTGCATGGCCGCCTCCAGCGCCGCCTGCACCACGCGTTCGCTTTCGGCGTCCAGTGCGCTGGTCGCTTCGTCCAGCAGCAGCAACGGCGGGTTCTTGAGCATGGCGCGGGCGATGCTGATGCGCTGGCGCTGGCCGCCGGACAGCCGCACGCCGCGTTCGCCCAGGAAGCTGGCGTAGCCCTCGGGCAGTGCGCGGATGAAGTCGTCGGCGAACGCGGCCTGGGCGGCGGCGATGACTTCGTCGTCCGTCGCGTCAGGGCGGCCGTAGCGGATGTTCTCCATCGCGGTGGTGGAGAAGATGACGCTGTCTTGCGGCACCAGCCCGATGGCGCCGCGCAGCGCGGCGAGGGGGAGTTGCTGGGTGGGCACGCCGTTCAGGCGGATCAGGCCGGCCTGCGGGTCGTAGAAGCGCAGCAGCAGTTGGAACAGCGTGGTTTTGCCGGCGCCGCTGGGGCCCACGAGGGCGATGGTTTCGCCGGGTTGGATGGTGAGGTTCACCGCATCCAGCGCCGCCGTTTGCGGGCGGGAGGGGTAGTGGAACTGGATGGCGCTGAACTCCACCTGGCTGCCACCGGTGGTGGCGGGCAGGGCCAGCGGCGCCGGTGGGTCGGCCACGGGGGAGCGGGCGTCCATCAGCTCCACCAGGCGCTCGGTGGCGCCGGCGGCGCGCAGCACGTCGCCCCACACCTCGGCCAGCACGGCCACGCTGCTCACCAGCAGGGTCACGTACACCACGGTCTGCCCCAGGTGGCCGGCGGTGATGCGGCCGGCAATGACAGCCTGCGTGCCCTGGTACAGGCCCCACAGCAGGGCGCCGAACACGGCGGTGATGATGAAGGCCACCAGGAAGCTGCGCACCTGGGTGCGGCTGATGGCGGTGTCGAACGCGGCCTCGCTGGCGCGTGAGAAGCGGGTGCTTTCGGCCTGCTCCTGGGTGTAGCTCTGCACCACGGTGACGGCGTTCAGCACCTCGGCGGCGATGGCGGAGGTGTCGGCCACGCGGTCCTGGCTGGCGCGGGAAAGCTTGCGCACGCGGCGCCCGAAGTACAGCGCCGGTGCCACGATGAGCACCAGGATGCCCAGCACCTGGCCCATCACATAGGGGTTGGTCACCACCAGCATCACCAGCGCGCCCACGCCCATCACGGTGTTGCGCAGGCCCATGGAGAGGCTGGAGCCCACCACGGTTTGCACCACGGTCGTGTCGGTGGTGATGCGGCTCAGCACCTCGCCGGTTTGCGTCGTCTCGAAGAACTCGGGGCTTTGCAGCAGCACGTGGCGGTAGACGGCGTTGCGCAGGTCGGCGGTGATGCGCTCGCCCAGCCAGGTCACCATGTAGAAGCGCGAGGCGGAGAACACGCCCAGCGCCGCGCCCACGGCAAACATGGCCAGGAAGTGCTCGCGCAGCGCCATCAGCCGCTCGCCGGGGTTGCTGGCGCTGAAGCCAGCGTCGATCAGCCCGCGCAGCGCCAGTGGGAAGGCCAGCGTGGCCAGCGCGGCGCACACCAGCAGCACCAGGGCGAGCACGATGCGCCCCCGGTACGGGCGCAGGAAGGGGAGCAGGCCGGAAAGGGAGCGGGCCTGCTTGGAGGCCGGGCGGGCGGTGGATGCGGACATGGGCGGCAGTGTAGGGAGGCCGGCCCGCCTCACCGGGGGCGTCGGCCTTTCAGAAGCTGGCGGACAGCAGCCGGCGCAGCACCAAATCCTTCAGGCTGTGCGCTTCGTCCAGCCCCAGCCGCTCCAGGTAGGCGGGCGGCACCGCGCGGTGCGGGGCCAGGCTGGCCAGCGCGGCGCCCAGCAGCTCCACGGGGTGGTGGCTGGCGTGCTTGAGCTTCTTGAGCGCACGCACGATGCGGATCTCGTCCTCGTCCAGGTCGGTGCCGAAGGGGAAGTCCGGCAGCAGGCCGGCCTCGCGCGCTGGGGCCAGCAGCGCCTTCAGCCGCTCGGGCGTGTTGTGCCGGGCGTGCTCGGGCAGGCGCCAGCCAGCGCTGAGCTTGCCGTGGGCCTGGGCCTCGTGCATCAGGGCCTCCTGGAAGCGGGAGTCGGCGATGCACAGCAGGCGCTGGATGCACTCGGTGTCGCTCGCGCCGCGCAGGTCAGCCACGCCGTACTCGGTCACCACCAGGTCGCGCAGGTGGCGGGGGATGGTGCAGTTGGCGTGGCTCCACACGAGGTTGGACTGCAGGCCGGCTGCGTTGTCGTGCGTGGCGCGCAGCGCCAGCACCGAGCGGGCACCGTGCAGCGCCTGGGCCTGCGCCACGAAGTTGTACTGGCCCCCCACGCCGGAGACGACCCGGCCGTCGCCTGTCGCGTCGGACGACGCAGCGCCCAGCAGCGTCATCTTCATGGTGGTGTTGATGAAGCGCGCGTTCACCCGCTGGGCGCGTTTGAGCGCTTCGGGCAGGCCGGGGCTGTCGTAAAGCTCGTTGATGACGCCGATGCGGCTCATGGCAATGAGGTCCAGCTGCTCGGGCGGCATCTCGCGCAGCCGCTGGTAGAAGGCGCGCGGCCCGAGGAAGAAGCCGCCGTGCAACGTGGCGCGGCCCAGCCAGCGTGGGCCCAGCAGGGCGGCGGGCAGGGTGTGGAGGTCGTTGGGCACCTCCAGCGTGCCGCAGCGCAGGCGTTGGCCGGTGGCGTCCAGCTGCAGGTCGGCGTGCAGCAGGCCCAGGGACTGGCCATGGGCCAGGGTGGCGGGCGTGAGCTGGGGTTGGAAGGCGCCGCGGGCCAGCAGGGCCTGCAGCGCGGCGAGGGTGGGGCGCTCGTCCAGCTGCCCGGCGTTGGCCAGGGTTTGCAGGGCCAGGTCGGGGTACACGGCGCGGCGGATCACGCCGGCATCCAGCAACTGCAGCAGGCCGTTGACGAACATCTCCGAGCAGCCGTAGAGGCCCTGCGCGAAGCGGCCCGTCTCTCGGCCGGCGCAGGGTGCGGCGGTGTCCAGCGCGTTGAGCAGCGTGCAGAACGCCTCGTTGTTGCGCTCGCGCAGCAACAGCGCCTGGGCGATGGCGTCGCCCAGCGAGCCGATGCCGATTTGTAGCGTGCCGCCGTCCGCCACCAGGCTGGCGGCGTGCAGGCCGATGGCGTAGTCGGCCTTGGAGACGGCTGGGTTGGGGGGCGCGAACAGCGCGTGGTGGCCCTCGGGCGCGTCCACGATCACGTCGAAGAAGTCCTCCGCCTCCTCGGCCGGGCCAGGCATGAAGGGCAGCTCGCGGTTCACCATCGCCACGGTCAGCAGTGGCCGGCCCAGCGCGCGGCACTGCGCCGCAAAGTCGGCCGTCAGGTCGGGGTTGCAGGAGAGCGAGTAGCGCCGCTGGCCGCCGGCCTCCACGCGCATGGCCACCGCCTGGGCGATGACGTTGGCGCCCTGGGCCAGCATGTCGCGCACGGCCAGGCTGTAATTGCTGCAGATGAAGCCTTGCTGGGCGGTGTCGTTGCCGAGGTAGTCGCCCGTTTTCAGGAAGAACTCGCGCACCTCGATGTGGGCCGGCAGCGTCTGCGTGCGGGCGGCCTTGACGTAGGCGAGGTCCGGGTAGTCGCCGAACACCCGGGCCACCAGCGGCGCCAGAAAGTGCTGCTCCAGTTCGCTGGCCCCTGACGGCATCTCCAGCGACAGCGCCGTGAGGATGCGCAGCGGCCGGGATGGGTCGGCCGCCATGCGGTGGTACAGCGCGTTCACCAGCGCGTTGGGCTTGCCGATGCCCAGCGGCAGCGCCAAGCGAACCGGCCCGTCCACGCGGGCGAGCAGGGTCTGGACGGCGGTGCCCAGGTCTTGGAGGTGCAGGGTTGGGGTGGAACTCATGGGCCCAGTCTGCCCCAGCCTGGGGCGCTGCGGCTTGACCTTTCGCAGAGCCGACGCAGGCGGCGCTACAGCATCGGGGGCCGGCCGGCGTAGCCCGTCAGCTCCAGGTAGCCGCCGCCGATCTCACGGCCCTGCGGCGTGAGCAGGCGGGCGGCGCCCTCCCAGTAGACGAGGCCGGTGCCGCGCCGGGCGTCGATCTCCTGCGCGTCGAAGGCGGCCTCCAGCCGCATCTCGCCAGCCGGGCTTTTCAGCTGCCAGGCCACGGGCCAGCGGGCGCCGGTGGCGGGGCTGACCCAGTGCCGGGTGGGCGCCATCTGCACCTCGTCCGGCGTGAAGCTGCGGTCGGGTTGGCCGGGCGTGCGCAGGCTGCCGCCGGCCCAGTCCCGGCGGCCGTCCTTGCGGCGCAGCTGGAAGAGGGTGAGCGCGCGGCCGTCGTGCAGGTTGATGCCCAGCCAGTCCCAGCCCACCGAGTCGCCCAGCACGCTGTCGCTCCACTCGTGGTCCAGCCAGGCGCGGCCGGCCAGGCTGTGGCGGCGGCCGTCCACGGTGAGCGCGGCCTGGGTGGCGAGCTGGGGGCGGGAGTAGTAGTGGCTGAACTGTTCGGGCGACGGGCCCTTTTGCGAGTGGCCGGCGTTGCCCTGCAGCAGCGGCGCGTCGGGGGTGGACAGCTCCAGTTCCATCGCGAAGCCGGGGCTGCCGAAGCGGGCGCGGTAGCCGTCGCCCTCGCGCACCAGCGTCCAGTCGCGCAGCTTCACATCGCAGTCGCCCAGGGTGGCGTGCACCGCGCCGGGCAGGGCGCGCAGCAGGCGCTGGGCGTGGCGTTGCTTCTTGGCGCCCAGGTCAGACAAGGCCACGTGGCCCAACAGCAGCTGCTTGGCGGCCAGGCCGCTGGGGTGGTCGGCCGGTGCAGGGCCGGGCAGGCGGAAGAAGGTGAGCTGGTACCCGTAGCGCGGCGGGGCACCGTAGCGGTCGCCCAGCAGGCCGGTGAGGTACCACCACTCGATGCCCTGCGCCGGGTGGGCGCCGAAGTCGGTGGGGAAGCTCAGTGACGCCCGCGCCTGCTGAGCAAGGGGCAGGGCGGCGAGCAGCAGGACGCGGCGCTTCATGCGTCCTCCCGAACGGCGCGAACGGCATCCTGGCCCAACGCTTGCCGGCCCGCCAGCAGCGAGGCGCCCACGGCGGCCACAAAGGCCAGGCTCACGAGCGCGGCAAGGCGGGTGAGGGGCAGGTGCATCTCCATGCTCCAGTGAAAACTCTGCGGGTTCACCACGTACACCAGCACCATGCTCAACCCCAGGCCCAGCACCAGCCCGGCCAGGGCGCCCGCGCCGCCGGTGAGGCTGGCTTCCAGCAACAGCAGCCGCTGCAACTCCCGCCGCGACAGGCCCAGGTGCCGCAGCAGCCCGAACTCTCGCTTGCGCGCCAGCGCCTGGGCCGACTGGCTGGCGATCACGCCGAACAGGCCGACGGCCAGCGCCACGGCCTGCAGCCACACGGTGATGGCAAAGCTTCGGTCGAAGATCGTGAGCGACATCTCCCGCAGTTCGCCCGCGTCGGCCAGTTCCACGTCGTCACCGGCCAGCCGGCGCACGGCGGCGCGGGCGGTGTCCAGCGTCTGGCCGGGGGCCAGCCACAGCGCGGCCTCGGTGGCGGTGCTGTCGCCGCTGGCGGTGCGGTAGTCGGGCAGGTTCATCCACAAGGCCGTGCTCTGGCGGGAGTAGTCGCGCCACACGCCCTGCACCTGCAGCTTGAGCACCCGGCCACTGTCGGCCAGTTCAAGCTCGAACACGCGGCCGGGGCGCAGGCCGTCGCGGTCGCGGCCGGCCTCGTTCACCCACACCGGCAGGGCGCCCGGTTGGAGCGGGCCGGCCCAGCGGGTCACGAGGGGCAGGGTGCCGGCGTCGA
>JBBIVU010000133.1:0-9466 GCA_037439585.1 Roseateles sp.
TCCTGAAGATGCTGGAGGCCGGCATCGCCGAGCGCCGCACCCAGGTCGTCAACTGGGACCCGGTGGACCAGACGGTGCTGGCCAACGAGCAGGTCATCGACGGCCGCGGCTGGCGCTCGGGCGCCCTGGTCGAGAAGCGTGAGATCCCGGGCTACTACCTGAAGATCACGCAGTACGCCGAGGAACTGCTCTCGGCCGTGGCCAACCCTGAGGACCCGAACTACCTCAGCGGCTGGCCCGAGCGCGTGCGGCTGATGCAGGAGAACTGGATCGGCAAGAGCCAGGGCGTGCGCTTCGCGTTCCCGCACAACATCGAAGGCGGCGACAAGCTGTGGGTGTTCACGACCCGCGCCGACACGATCATGGGCGTGACCTTCTGCGCCGTGGCGCCGGAGCACCCGCTGGCCACGATTGCGGCCAAGGACAAGCCTGAAGTCGCCGCCTTCATCGAGGAATGCAAGGCCGGCGGCACGACCGAGGCGGAGCTTGCGACGCAGGACAAGAAGGGCGTGCCCACGGGCCTGTTCGTCACGCACCCGCTGACCGGCGCGCAGGTGCCGGTGTGGGTGGGCAACTATGTGCTGATGAGCTACGGCGACGGCGCGGTGATGGGCGTGCCGGCGCATGACGAGCGCGACTTTGCGTTCGCGAAGAAGTACGGGATCGAGATCAAGCAAGTGGTGGCCGTGGAGGGCGAGGTCTTCACAACCGACGCCTGGGCCGAGTGGTATGGCGACAAGACGCGCGGCGTGTGCATCAACTCCGGCGTGCTCGACGGCCTCGGCCACAAGGCCGCCGTCGACAAGGTCGCCGAGCTGCTGGCCGCCCAGGGCCTGGGCGAGAAGAAGACCACCTGGCGCCTGCGCGACTGGGGCATCAGCCGCCAGCGCTACTGGGGCACACCGATCCCCATCATCCATTGCGATGACTGCGGCGTGGTGCCGGTCCCTGAGAAGGACCTGCCGGTGGTGCTGCCGGAAGACTGCATCCCCGACGGCAGCGGCAACCCGCTGAACAAGCGCGCCGACTTCCTGAACGTGGGCTGCCCGACCTGCGGCAAGCCCGCGCGCCGCGAGACGGACACGATGGACACCTTCGTGGACTCGTCGTGGTACTTCATGCGCTACTGCGACCCGACGAACGACCAGGCCATGGTCGGTACCGGGACCAAGTACTGGATGCCGATGAACCAGTACATCGGCGGCATCGAGCACGCCATCCTGCACCTGCTGTACGCGCGCTTCTGGACCAAGGTCATGCGCGACCTGAAGCTGGTGGACGTGGCCGAGCCCTTCCAGAAGCTGCTGACCCAGGGCATGGTGCTGAAGGGCGCGTTCTTCCACAAGCCCGAGGGCGGTGGCAAGGACTACTACTGGGACCACGAGATCGACGTCATCCACGACGACAAGGGCGGCATCGCCGGCGCGACGCTGAAGAAGGACGGCACGCCGCTCGAGTACGAGATGACGACCATGTCCAAGTCCAAGAACAACGGCGTGGACCCGCAGGCGCTGATCGACCAGTACGGCGCCGACACAGCCCGGCTGTTCGTCATGTTCGCGTCGCCGCCCGAGCAGACGCTGGAGTGGAACGACGCGGCGGTGGAAGGCGCCCACCGCTTCCTGAAGCGCGTGTGGAACTTCGGCGCGCGCAACGCCGACGCCATCAAGACCGGCGGCAGCGACTACGCCACGCTGAACGGCGACGGCAAGGCGCTGCGCCGCGAGGTGCACCAGGTGCTCAAGCAGGTCAGCTACGACTACGAGCGCATGCAGTACAACACTGTCGTCTCCGGCGCGATGAAGCTGCTCAACGCGCTGGAAGGTTTCAAGGCGGAAGGTCAATCTGCCGCCGTCCGTGACGGCTTCTCCGTGCTGCTGCGCGTGCTCTACCCCGCCACGCCGCACATCGCTCACCAGCTCTGGCAAGACCTGGGATTCGCGGCCGAGTTGGGCGACCTGCTGGACGCGCCCTGGCCTGCGGTGGACGACGCGGCCCTGGTGCAGGACGAGATCGAGCTGATGCTGCAGGTCAACGGCAAGCTGCGTGGCGTGGTGAAGGTGCCGGCAGGTGCCGACAAGGCCGCCATCGAGGCGGCCGCGCTGGCCAACCCCGAGTTCGTCAAGTTCAGCGAAGGCAAGACACCCAAAAAGGTCGTCATCGTGCCGGGCCGCCTGGTGAACGTGGTCGTCTGATCACGATGCAACGCCGCCACCTTCTGCTGCTGGGCAGCGCCGCCCTCGCCGGCTGCGGCTTCGAGCTGCGTCACGAGCCGGTGCTGCCGTTCCAGACGCTGGCGCTGACCGGGTTCCCGCCCGAGTCGCCGCTGGCCCTGGGCCTGAAGCGCCAGATCAGACGCACGCCGGTGCAACTCATCGAAGACCCGGCTCGCGCCCAGGTGGTGCTGGAGGCGCTGCGGGAGTTTCGCGATCGCACGGTGGTGGCGTCCACCAGCGTCGGCCAGGTGCGCGAATGGCAGCTGCGCCTGCAGTTCGACTACATGATCCGCACGGCCAACGGCGAGTTGCTGGTGCCCAAGGTCGAGCTGCGGCTGAGCCGCGACATGAACTTCAACGAGACGGCGGCGCTGGCCAAGGAGCAGGAGGCCACCAATCTCTACAACGCGATGCATTCGGACGCCATCGCCCAGGTCATGCGCCGCCTGGCGGCGGTGAAGCTGCAGAGCTGATGCAAATCCGCGCCGAAGCTCTCGGGCCTCACCTGAGCAGGGGCCTGGCCCGCCTCTACACCGTGCACGGCGACGAGCCGCTGCTCGCACAGGAGGCGGCCGACCAGATCCGCGCCGCCGCCCGCGCCCAGGGCTTCGGCGAACGGCAGATCTTCACCGTCGCTGGCGCCTACTTCGACTGGGCGCCCGTGCTGGCCGCCGCCCAGGCCATGAGCCTGTTCGCCGAGCGCCAGTTCATCGAGATCCGCATCCCCACCGGCAAGCCCGGCAAGGATGGCTCCGAGGCGCTGCAACGCTACGCCGAGGCCGCGCCCGACGACGTGCTGACGCTGGTGACGCTGCCTCGGCTGGACAAGACCCAGCTGTCCAGCGCCTGGTTCCTGGCGCTGGACAGCCACGGCGTGTCCCTCCGCGTGGAGCCCGTCGAGCGCCGCCTGCTGCCGGCCTGGCTGGCCCAGCGTCTCAAGGCCCAGGGCCAGTCCGTGCCCGAAGGCGAGGACGGACAACAGGCACTCGCCTTTTTCGCTGATCGGGTCGAAGGCAACCTGCTGGCCGCCCACCAGGAGTTGCAGAAGCTCGCCCTGCTGCATCCCAAGGGCGAGCTGACGCTGGCCGACATCGAAGCCGCCGTGCTGGATGTGGCGCGTTTCGACGTGTTCAAGCTCAGCGAGGCTGTGCTGTCCGGCAACGTGCCACGGCTGCTGCGCATGCTGGACGGCCTGGAGGCCGAGGGCGAAGCCGCCGTGCTGGTGCACTGGAACCTTGCCGAGGACGCGCGCGCCCTGGCCCGCGTGCGCGCCGCGCTGGACGCCGGCAAGCCGCTGCCGCTGGCGCTGCGCGAGGCCCGGGTCTGGGGCGCCAAGGAGCGCCTCGTCGAGCGCATCGCCCCCCGACTGGACGCTGCCCAGGCGGGGGGCCTCGTGCAGGCCGCCCAGGTGTGCGATGGCCTCGTCAAAGGCCTGCGCCACCCGGACTGGCCCAGCGACCCCTGGGCTGCACTGCGCCGCCTCGCACTGATGCTCGCCGAGGCCGCAAGCGGTAAAACTGGGGCAGTTCTGGCTGCCCGATAGGCAGGATTCGGGCTATCGTCGAAGCACCTCCCACAGCCACCATGACGCCCTTCTGCCCCCTCCACCGCCTGTTTCGCCTCGCCCTGCTGCTGGGCCCCCTCGCCGCCCAGGCCGCACCTGTGACCGTGCAGTTGCGCGGCCCCAGCGGCCAGCCCCTGGCTGGCGCTGCGGTCGCCGTCGAGGTGAAGGGCCGCACTGGCAAGACCACGACGGCCAAGGCCGAGGTCGGCCAGCGCGACCGCCAGTTCGTGCCCCAGTTCCTCATCGTGCAGACCGGCACCGCCGTGAACTTCCCGAACTTCGACACCGTGCGTCACCACGTCTACTCGTTCTCACCGATCAAGGTCATCGACATCAAGCTCTACTCGGGCACGCCGGCCGAGCCCATCGTCTTCGACAAGCCCGGTGTGGCCACGCTGGGCTGCAACATCCATGACCGCATGAGCGCGTACATCATCGTGGTAGACACGCCCACCTTCGCACGCACCGACGACAAGGGCCAGGCCACATTCGACCTGCCGCCGGGAGAGCACGTGGTGAAGGCCTGGCACGCAGGCCAGAAAGCACCCACGTTGCAAAACCTCAAGCTCGACGTGCCCGCCACCGGCGGTGCGAGCGTGCTGACCCTGGCTGACTGACCCGCCCACGATGCACTGGCCTGCCTGGTTGAATCTGCGCCGCCTGGAAGGGCGCATCGTGGCCCTCTTCCTTGCCTTGCTGCTGGTGGTGCAACTGGTGAGTTTCGGCGCCATCCGCGCCAGCATCACGCGCAACGCCGACGAATCCCTGGCGGCCGAGCTGCAGACGGGCGAGCGCGTCCTGCGGCGGCTGCTGGATCAGCGCGCGGGCAAGCTGCACGACGCCGCCGAGCTGCTGACCAAGGACTTCGGCTTTCGCAGCGCCGTGGGCTTGTCGCTCGCCCAAGCCGACACCGTCGAGACCATCAAGGATGCGCTCGTCAACCAGGGTGAGCGGGTGGGCGCCTCGGTGGTGGCCTACTTCGACGTCCACCTCCACCTGATCGCGGCCACGCGCGACGGCGCGGCCGCCTTCGGCACGGTCCTGGAGCAGGTTGTCAAAAACAAAGAGGATGCGGCGTTGGCGGTGCTGGGCAACCACGTCTATCAGATCGTCGCGGTGGAAGTGCGAACGCCAGCGCCTGTCGGTTGGGTGCTGATGGGTTTCGAGCTGAACCGGGAGGTGCTGGACGACCTCAAGGCGCTGTCCGAGCTGGAAAGCGTCGTGCTGCTGAAACCGGCCCCACCGCAATGGCTGAGCATCGTCACCAACCTCAATGCCGAGGCCGCCCGTGCCCTGCAGTCCGGCCTGAGCTCGCACACGCCTGGCGACGGCATGCTGCAGCTCGGCGGCGAGCGTCAGCGCACCCGCTTCGTATCGCTGCTGGGGGGCGACCAGCCTCTGGGCGTGCTGCTGCTGTGTTCGCTGGACGTGGCGCTGGCGCCCTACCAGCAGCTGCAGCTCGTGCTGTTGGGGCTGACGCTGCTGGGCGTGGCCGTGTTCGCGGGTGTGAGCGTGCTGCTGGCACGTGGCATCAGCACCCCCATCACGGCCCTGTCCGCCTCGGCGCGGCGGCTGGAGCGGGGCGACTACGACACCCCCGTGCCGGCCACCTCGAACCTGGACGAAGTGCACAAGCTGGCCCTGGCGCTGGAGAGCATGCGCGAGGGCATCCGCCGCCGTGACGCACTCGTCAACAACCTGGCCTACGTGGACCAACTCACCCTGCTGCCCAACCGCGCCCGGTTCGCAGAGGTGCTCCAGCGCCACATCTCCAACAGCGACACCCCCGGGGCTGTGCTGATGCTGGACCTGGACCGCTTCAAGCACGTGAACGACGTGCTCGGGCACGAGGTGGGTGACCGCCTGCTGCAAAGCGTGGCCGAGCGCCTGCAGTCGCTGTGTGCGCCGACCGGTGCGGTGCTGGCGCGGCTCTCGGGCGACGAGTTCGCCATCCTGCTGGCGCACGCCGACGCTCGCCAGGCCAGTGAGGCCGGGCTGGCCATCCTGAAAGACTTCGAGCGCCCGCTGCAGATCGACAACGAAACCATCGACCTGGGTGCCGGCATCGGCATTGCCCTCTTCCCCGAGCACGGCGAGGACGTGAACCTGTTGCTCGGCCGCGCCGAGCTGGCGATGTACGCCGCCAAGGCGCGGCAGTGTGGCAGCCTGATCTACCACCCGCAGTTGGACGCCGGCAGCCAGGAGTCGTTGTCACTGCTGTCGGAATTGCGCCGCGCCGTCGAAGGCGACGAATTGCGCCTGTTCCTGCAACCCAAGGTGGACCTCCTTCACCGCCGCGTCGTCGGTGCCGAGGCCCTGGTGCGCTGGCAGCACCCGACACGCGGCCTGGTGCCGCCGATGCAGTTCATCCCGTTTGCCGAACAGACGGGCTTCATCCGCATGCTCAGCGCCTGGGTGCTCGCTGGCGCCGCCCGGTTCGCGCGTGAAGCAGCCGATGCGGGGCTCACGCTTCGGCTGTCGGTCAACCTGTCCACCCGCGACCTGATGGACCAGGAGCTGCCCGCCAAGATCGAGGCCCTCATCGCCCCCCTGGAAGTGCCTCCGGCCTCGCTGTGCCTGGAGATCACCGAGAGCGCCATCATGGACGACCCCGAGCGGGCGCTGTCCACGCTGGAGCACCTGCACGCCATGGGCTTCAAGCTGTCCATCGACGACTTCGGTACCGGCTACTCCTCGCTGGCCTACCTGAAGCGCCTGCCCGTGGACGAGCTCAAGATCGACAAAAGCTTCGTCATGGCCATGGAGCGCGACCTGGACGACGCCCGCATCGTGCGCTCCACCATCGAACTGGCCCACAACCTGGGCCTGACCGTGGTGGCCGAGGGGCTGGAGACCATCAAGGCCTGGGCCATGCTCGCCCGCCTGGGTTGCGACGAGGGCCAGGGCTACTACGTCAGCAAGCCCATGCCGCAGGATCAGTTCATCGGCTGGGCGCTGAACTGGCAGGCGCCCGACCCTTCCATCCTTTCGGCCGAAAGCCAGATGGCCAAGCTGGGCTGACCGGGATCAGCCAGCCGCGGGCCCGAGCGCCCGGGCCAACCCCGCCAGCCCGGAAGCCACCGTCTGTGCGCGCACCGCCTGGCGGTCGCCACCAAAGTTTTCGCGCCAGACTTTCGCATCACCGCCCCGGTGCGCCAGTGCCAGCCATACGGTGCCGACCGGCTTCGCCAGGCTGCCCCCTGCAGGCCCGGCCACGCCGGTCACGGCCAGGGCCCAGTGGATGGGTGCACGGGCCAGCAGGCCACGCGCCATGTGCTCAGCCACCTCGGCGCTGACGGCGCCATGCCGGGCGATGAGCTCGGGCGGCACGCCCAGCAGCTCGGCTTTGGCCTCATTGCTGTAAGTCACCACGCCGCGTTCGAACCAGGCGCTGGAGCCGGCCAGGTCCGTGCAGGCCGCCGCAATCAGGCCCCCGGTGCAGCTCTCGGCCGTGCCCAGGCGCTCGCCACGCACCAGCAGCGCGGTCGCAATGCCGGGAATCAAGTCGTCGGTCAGCATGGTGTCACCCCATCACAAAACGCCAGGCTGCGATGACGGCCAGTGTGCAGCCCGCAGCCACGAAGTCGTCGAACAGGATGCCGAAGCCCTGTGCCCACCCGATGGCCGCGCCGCGCTCAGCCTTGAACAGCCGGTCGGCCCAACCCACGGGCCCAGGCTTGGCAGCGTCGAAGAAGCGAAACAGGCCGAAGGCGACGAGCTGGCCCAGCCAGCCCACCGGCGCGATCAGCCACAGGATGAGCCAGAAGGCCAGCACCTCGTCCCACACGATGGCGCCAGGATCGGGCGTGTTCATGTGCCGGGCGGTGACGGTGCAAGCCCACCAACCCACCAGCGTGCCGCCGCCAATGAGCAGCGCCCAGGCCAGGTCGTTCATCCAGGGCACGAGCAGGACGAAGGCCATCCAGCCCCAGAGCGTGCCGAAGGTGCCCGGCGCCTTGGGCGCAAGGCCGCTGCCGAAGCCCAGCGCGATCCAGCGCGCCGGATGGTGCAGCATGAAAGCCAGCGTGGGGCGGATGGGGGCTGCGTTCATGACTTGAAGTGATCGAAAGACTGCAGTCCGTGCACGACGGCATCGCCGCACGCGCTCACGACGCGCAAGCCAGGTGGGGCCTCGATGCGGCCGATGCGCGTCAGTGGCACGCCGACCTCAGGCAAACGGGCGCCGGGCGGCGCGGTGAAGACCAATTCGTAATCATCGCCACCTGCCAGCAGGCATGCGTGCTGCAGCGCGGCCGGCTGCGCGGCCAGCACGGCGCTGCGCGGCAGGGCATCCACGTCCACGCAGGCGCCGACACCCGAAGCCGCCAGAAGGTGACCCAGGTCCCCCAGCAGGCCGTCGGAGAGGTCCAGCGCCGCCGTGGCGATGCCGCGCAGCGCCTGGCCCAGGGCGAGGCGCGGTGTGGGAAGCTCCATGGCCCGGCGCACGGCCTCGAAGCCGGCACCGTCCAGCGCCACCGTGCCGCGGAACACCTCCAGCGCCAGCCGCGCATCGCCCAGCTGGCCCGACACCCAGATGTCGTCGCCCACCCTCGCGCCACGGCGCAGCAAGGCCTGCCCAGGGGGCGCCTCGCCAAAAACGGTGATGCAGAGGTTGAGGGGGCCCTGCGTGGTGTCGCCGCCGATCAACGGGCAGCCACACGCATCGGACAGCGCCCACAGGCCCCGCGCGAATTCAGCCAACCAGGCTTCGTCAGCACGCGGCAGGGCCAGGGCCAATATGAAACCTCGCGGCGTGGCGCCGCAGGCGGCCAGGTCGCTGAGGTTGACGGCCAAGGCCTTGTGGCCCAACCGCGCCGGGTCCACCGTGGACAGGAAATGCCGGCCCTCCACCAGCATGTCGCTGGACACCAGCCAGCGCGCACCTGGCGTGGGCACGAGCACGGCGCAGTCGTCGCCCACGCCCACCTCGACGCCTGCGGCGGCGGGGCGCTGAAAAAAGCGCCGGATCAAATCAAACTCGCCCATGACCCGATTAGACCTTGTGGAGATCCACAGCACCCCCGAGGCAACGGCGGTGGCATGATCCCAACCCCGTCGGAACCAGTGATCTCGCCATGCCCAGCTCAGAAGAAAAACGCGCCCAACTCCGCCAGGCCGCCCTGGAGTATCACGAGTTCCCGACGCCTGGCAAGATCGCGATTGCCGCCACCAAGCAGCTCGTCAACCAGCACGACCTGGCTTTGGCCTACTCGCCCGGTGTGGCCGCAGCCTGCGAAGAAATCGTGGCCGACCCCGCCAACGCCTTCCGCTACACCTCGCGGGGCAACCTCGTTGCCGTCGTCTCCAACGGCACCGCCGTGCTGGGCCTGGGCAACATCGGCCCGCTGGCCTCCAAGCCGGTGATGGAAGGCAAGGGCGTGCTGTTCAAGAAGTTCGCTGGCATCGACGTCTTCGATCTCGAAGTCGCCGAGAACGACCTGGACAAGCTCGTCGACGTGATCGCCGCGCTGGAGCCCACCTTCGGCGGCATCAACCTCGAAGACATCAAGGCACCGGACTGCTTCTACGTCGAGCGCAAGCTGCGCGAGCGAATGAAGATCCCCGTTTTCCACGACGACCAGCACGGCACCGCCATCGTGGTGGGCGCAGCCTTCCTGAACGGCCTGAAGGTCGTGGGCAAGGACATCAAGCAGGTCAAGCTCGTCACGTCCGGCGCAGGCGCCGC
>JBBIVU010000134.1:0-9412 GCA_037439585.1 Roseateles sp.
CAGAAGGATCTTCTTGTACTCCTCGGCCACCGGCAGCATGGCCAGGGCCACGCCGGAGGAGCTGGGGCCGACGGCGATGTCGGCCTTGTCGTCGCCGTAGGCCGCGGCCAGCAGGCTCTTGCCCACATCGGGCTTGCCCTGGTCGTCCTTTTCGATGACGACGAGCTTTTTGCCGCCCACCGCCATGGTGCCACCCGTGGCGTAGTCCAGGCCCATCATCAGGCCGATCTGGGTCTGCTTGCCGTAGGCCTCCAGCGGGCCGGTCTTGCTGTAGACGTGGGCGATGCGGATTTCGTTGCCGGCAGCCAGAGCGAGGCTGGACGTGGCCAGGGTGGCAGCGGCAATCACGAGGCGGCGCGTGATGAGGCGCATGGGCTTGTCTCCTGAGTTTCTCGGTGTCTGCTCTGTCGGCAGACGGTGTCTTCCCTTTTTGCAAGGGCCGTGCCCAGCGGGGAAGGGACGCCAGGGGTGGTTTTCGTGCGGGTTGTCCCGAGGTTTGAGGCCGCAGGCGGCTGGCCTGCAACGGTGAGAGTGTCTGAAATTCAGGCGTTGTCCGAAACCTGGACTTCCAGGTCGGGCCAGCGGGCCAGGCGCTCGTACAGCGAGGCCCGCGAGATCTGCAGCAGCCGGGCCGCCGCCACACGGTTGCCGGCGGTGGCCTGCAGGGCGCGCCGGATGGCATCGCGCTCCAGGGCTTCGATCAGTTCGGGCAGGGGCGCCACGGCCTGGGCGGCGGACACGGCGGCGGACGTTGCGGGCGGCGTATTCGCGGGCAGTGCCTCAGCGGCCACAGGCAGCGCAGCATCGCCCTGAAAGTGCGCGGCCGTCAGCTGCATGTCGTCGCTCATCAGGCTGACCTGCTCCAGCGTGTTGCGCAACTCGCGGATGTTGCCCGGCCAGGGCTGCTGCATCAGCCATTCGATGGCGTCGGGGCTCAGCAGCTTCTGTGGCATGCCGCTGCGGCGGGCGATGTCTTCGCCCAGCGCCTCGGCCAGCGCCTCGATGTCGTCCAGCCGTTCGCGCAGCGCCGGCACGCGGATGGGCAGCACGTTGAGGCGGTAGTACAGGTCGGCGCGGAAGGTGCCTGCGGCGACCATGGCGGCCAGGTCACGGCTGGTGGCGGCGATCACGCGCACGTCCACGCGGAGCACGGTGTTGCTGCCCAATGGCTCCACCTCCTGCTCCTGCAGCACGCGCAGCAGCTTCGCTTGAAGCGCCAGCGGCATGTCGCCGATCTCGTCCAGGAACAGCGTGCCGCCGTCGGCCAGCTTGAACTTGCCGTCCCGGCCCTTGCGCTCGGCCCCCGTGTAGGCACCGGGCGCAACGCCGAAGAACTCGGCCTCCAGCAGTGTCTCGGGCACGGCAGCGATGTTGACGCCCACCAGCGGCCGGTGCGCGCGGCGTGAGGCGGAGTGGATGGCGTGCGCCATCAGCTCTTTGCCGGTGCCGGTCTCGCCCAGCAGCAGCACGGTGGAATCGGTCTGCGCCACGCGGCGGGCCTGGCGTTTCACCTCGAGGGCCGCCGGGCTGGCGCCGATGAAGCTGGCGATCGTGTACTTGGGCCGGCGCTGCGCAGCGAGCTGGCGTCGCGTGTCCTCCAGCTCCTGCTGCAGCCGCGCGAACTTGGTGATCAGCGGCTGCATGGTGGTCTCGGGGTGGTCCAGCAGCACCAGCCCCAATGCACCGATCACCTCGCCCGCGTCATTGCGCAGCGGCAGCCGGCTGACGAGGAAGGTGCCGGCCTTGTTCGTCAGCAGATCCACGAGGACAGGCTTGCCGCTCTCCAGCACTTGCAGCATCTGGGTGTTGGGGACGACGTCCTCCACCCGTTTGCCGACGAACTCGTGCTCGTCGCTGAAACCCAGCGCCGGCAGGAAGCGCTTGTAGCCGTCGCTGATCCACACCACACGGTGGTGGCGGTCGATGACCATCATCCCTTCCGTGGACCGGGCCAGCACGTCGAACATCGACTGCGCAGCCAGCCGCAGCAGACCGTCGACGTCCTGCGGGATGTCGGGCGCGGCGGGTGTCTGGTTTTTGGACAGTGGCATGGCTGGCGCAATGTACCGCGCCGGCAGGGCCTCCCGAAGCAAGAACGGGCGGCCCGCCGGGCCGCCCGCAAAGCCGTAGGGCTTCACCGGTCTCAGAACTTGAAGGTGCCACCGAGCGTGACCGTGCGCGGCGGGCCGTAGTAGGCGTTCAGCACGCTCAGCGCGGCGATGTTGTAGCCGTCCGTCTTGTAGGCCTTGTCGGTCAGGTTGCTGCCCTGCAGGAAGAAGCTCAGCTTGCTGTCCTTCTCCCAGATCAGGCCGGCGTTCACCAGCGTGTAGGCGTCCTGCGCCAGCTGCTCGGACAGGTCCGTCGTCGGGTAGACCTTGGTGCGGTAGGTCAGGCCCAGGCGCGAGCGCAGCGTGCCCATGGCCAGCTTGGCGCTGTGCTCGATGTTCAAGCCGGCCTGGAACTTGGGCGTGTTGGTGAACTTCTTCTGGTTGGCCACGTTCACGCCGCGGTCGATGTACTCGTCGTACTTGGCATTCAGCGAAGCGAGGTTGCCGCTGATGCGCCAGGCGGTGGTCGGCGTCCACAGGAACTCGACTTCAGCGCCCTGCACTGTCGCCTTGCCGGCGTTGGTGAAGTCACCGAAGAAGCCCGGCTGCCCGGCGGCCGTGGTGTAGCTGGTGAACACCGACAGCTGCACGTTCTTGTACTTGTTGTGGAAGAGCGCGGTGTTCAGCTCCAGTCGGCCACCGTCCAGCACCATCTTGGCGCCCAGTTCCAGCGAGTCGAGCTTTTCATCGCCAAACGGCTTGCTCGATGTCGGGAAAGCCAGCGTGTTGGCGCGGATGTTGTAGCCGCCGCTCTTGAAGCCGCTGGAGGCCGTGGTGTAGAGCTTGACTGCGTTGCTGGCCTTGTATTCCAGCGACAGGCGCGGCGAGGTGTTGGTCACCGAACGCGAGTTGTCGAAGTTGGCCGGGACTGCGATGGGCGTGCCGCTGAACTGGTCGTTGGAGAAGGCCTGGTTCAGCACCACGGCACGCTTGGTTTCGTCCGTGTAGCGCAGGCCGGTGCTGACGCTGAACTGCGGCGTCAGGCGCCAGCTCCAGTCACCGAACAAGGCCTTGCCCTGCGTGTAGACGGTGCCGTTGGTGGTGCCGAAGCTCAGGTTGAAGAAGTTGTTGCGCACGGTGCCGCCGGCGCGGCCGTCAAAGTAGTACGCACCGATGACACCAGAGCTGTTGCGACCCTCGTAGATGGCCTGCAGCTCGTGGCTTTGCGAGCTGTCGTGGTATTCCGCGCGCACGTCGGCAATCTTGTTGGGCAGGCCGTCGAAGTCGATGGAGGTGTTGGTGTCCGATGCGCGGTGCGCGGCGATGTATTTCAGGCTCCAGGCGTCGTTCACGCCCCAGTTCAGCGTCAGGGATTCGCCCTTGCTGCTCGTGCGGTTTGCGTTGGGCATGCCGCTGGCAATGTCGTAGCGCCCGGCGGTGGCAGGCGTCTTGGCCGGGTCGAAAGCGCTCACGTTGAGGCGCTGGAAGCCGCGCATGTGGGAGGCATCCTGCGTGCGGTCCACCGACACCTGGGCGTTGAAGGTCGAACCCGTGGGGAACCAGCCGGCCGACAGGCGGCCGCTCGTCGTGTTCTGGTCGCTCACCGGGCTGCCGTCGGTCAGGTCACGCCCGTAGCCGTCGCGGTTCAGGCTGGCACCCGCCAAGCGCAGTCTCAGCTGGCCGTCGGCCACGGCCGTGCCCACACCGCCCTTGGCCGTCACCTGCCCATAGTTGCCCACGGCCAGCGTCACCTGGCCCTCCGTCTGCTGCGGCAGCGGCTTGGAAACGTACTTCACAGCGCCGCCGATCGTGTTCTTGCCGTACAGCGTGCCTTGCGGGCCGCGCAGCACTTCCACGCGTTGCACGTCGTACACGTCCAGCAGCGCGCCCTGCGGCCGGGCGATGTAGACGTCGTCGAAGTAGATGCCCACGCCCGGGTCCACGCCCCACAGCGGGTCGGCCTGGCCCACGCCGCGGATGAAGGTGGTGATCGTGGTGTTGCTGCCGCGTGCGGCATAGACGGTCAGGTTGGGCACCTGGCCCTGCAGATCGCCCAGGTCCTTGATCGCGAGCTTGTCGAGTTGCTCGGCGGTCAGCGCGGTGACCGCCACCGGCACGTCCTGCAGCGTTTCCTCGCGCTTGCGAGCCGTGACCTTGACGGCCTCCAGGGTGGTCACCGCCGGCTCAGCCACGGGTGGGGTCTGGGCGGCTGTGGTCTGGGCCGCCGCGCCAAGGGCGGCGAGGACGGCGAAATGCAGCGGCTTCAGCGGCGAGGCCGCGGGTTGGCATCGGGGCATGGCTTGTCTCCTGGTTTGTGGTGTTCGGGGCCAACCCCTGCGTGCGCAAAAGCCATGCCCGCGCCAACTCGGGGCGAAGTGCGGGCAAACCCTTGCGAGCCAACCCGCGCTTTGGCCGTCAGCCGATGAGGGGATGTCTGGATTCCAGGCATGGCTTGCGGGCGAGCCGTCCGGAAATCAGTCAACAACCCTGGGTGATGCAGGGTGACGGGTCGGCCGTTATCCTGCGCCGCCCGCCCTTCAACCCCCCCGGAGACCCTCAATGTTCAAACGCCTGCTTCCTGCCGTCCTTGCCGTGGCTTCCGTGGCCCCAGCCCTTGCCGCCGGCCCGCAGCTCAAAGGCCAGGCACCTGGCTGGTACCGCCTGCAGCTGGGTGACTTCGAGATCACCGCCCTGTCCGACGGCACCATTGACCTGCCCGTCGACAAGCTGCTGCAACAGCCCGCACCCAACACCCTGCGCGCGCTGCAGCATGCCTACCTGGGCGTGCCGCTGGAAACTTCGGTGAACGCCTACCTCGTCAACACCGGCGCCAAGCTCGTGCTGGTGGACACCGGCACCGCTGGCCTTTTCGGCCCCACCGCCGGCCGCGTGCTGGCCAACCTGCAGGCCTCGGGTTACAAGCCCGAGCAGGTGGATGAGATTGTCATCACCCACATGCACGGCGACCACGTCGGCGGTGCGTCCAGCACCGCCTTCCCGAATGCCACGCTGCGCATCGACAAGCGCGACAGCGACTTCTGGCTGGCCCCGGAACAGGTGACCAAGGGTGGCGACGGCGCCAAGGCGGTGGCCGCACTGGTGAAAGGCTTCGCCGACACCGGCCGCTTCAAGCCTTTCGATGGCAGCAAGGACGGCGTGGAAATCGTGCCTGGCGTGAAGGCCTTCCCGGCCTACGGCCACACGCCCGGCCACAGCAACTACGTGGCCGAGAGCAAGGGCCAGAAGATGATGTTCTGGGGTGACCTGATGCACGTGGCCGCCGTGCAGTTCCCCGACCCGACGGTGACCGTGCAGTTCGACAGCGACCCCAAGACGGCCCGCCCCGCCCGTGAAGCGGCCTACGCGGCCGCGGCCAAGGACGGCTATTACGTGGCCGTCACCCACGTCAGTTTCCCTGGCATCGGCCGCCTGCGGGTGGACGGCAAGGGGTACGACTGGTTGCCGGTCAACTACTCGGCGAACCGGTAATCCCTGCCCGGCGACCATCGCGCACCCTGCGTGCGTTGGTCGTCAGGTTTCAGCGCCGGTTGCCGCCGACGTTGTTCCGAGGGCCGTCAGGCTCCGCCGCGGCTCAGGGCTTCACGCGCACCACCTTGCCGTGCGCTTCCAGCACGAGGTAGAGCAGCCCGTCCGGCCCCTCGCGCACGTCGCGCATGCGGCCGGCATCGGGGAAGAGGCGCTCTTGCTCGGCCAGGCGGTTGTCGGCGTCGAGCTTCACGCGCTCCAGGTGGCCGAACTTCAGCGAGCCGATGAAGAAGCTGTTTTGCCACGCCGGCCCGTACTTGGCGCTTTTCAGGCGCGCGAGGCCCGCCGGCGCGATGGAGGGCACCCACTTCACCACCGGCTGCTCCATGCCCGCCTTGGCGGCGATGCCGTCGCCCACCTTGGTGCCGTCGTAGTTCAGGCCGTAGGTGATGACCGGCCAGCCGTAGTTCAGCTTCGGGCTGATGAGGTTGAGCTCGTCGCCGCCCATCGGGCCGTGCTCGTGCTCCCACAGGCGGCCCTGCGCGTCGAAGATGAGCCCTTGCGAGTTGCGGTGGCCGTAGCTCCAGATCTCGGGCAGCGCGCCCGGCGTGGCCACGAAGGGGTTGTCGGCCGGCACACTGCCGTCCTTGTTCACCCGCACGATCTTGCCCAGGTGGTTGTCCAGCGTCTGGGCGCTCTGCATGCCCTTGTAGCGCTCGCCCAGGCTCAGGAAGAGCTTGCCGTCGGGCGCCTCGGCAATGCGGCAGCCGAAGTGATGCTTGCTGTCCATCTTGGGCTGCTGGCTGAAGATGACCTTCACGTCGGTCAGGCGCTTGCTGTCCTCGCTGAGCCGGGCGCGGGCCAATGCCGTGCTGTTGGTCTTCTTGTCGGTGCTGGGCTCGGCGAAGCAGAAGTAGATCGCGCGGTTGCGGCCGAAGTCGCTGTCCAGTTGCACGTCCAGCAGGCCGCCCTGGCCCTCGGCGACGACCGCCGGCACGCCGGCGATCGGGGCGCTGGGCTTGCCACCGGGCCGGGCGGTGCGCATCGCGCCATCGCGTTCGGTGATGAGGAACTGCCCGTCGGGCAGGAAGGCCAGGGCCCAGGGCGTCTTCAGGCCTTCGACGACGGTTTCAAGTTCCGGCGCGGCCTGGGCCGTGGTGGACAGGGCACCCAGGGCGAGGGTCAGGGAGAGGAGTCGCTGGCTCATGGGGACGTGTGCAAAAGGGCAGGGGATCTAAGCCGCGCATCATCGCAGCGCGCGGCCTGTGGCGGGGGCGCTTGGCGGTGAGGCCGTATGCCGGCAAGGGATGCCTGCCAAGTGCCGGTTCGGTGCAAGCACCACGGTCGGTGGGCGCTGGCAGCCCAGGGCCGCGGCCCGCCAGTTTCAGGTGCGCCGTCGCCCAGCCTGCCGTGCGATGGCTGCCAGGCCGGCCAGCAGCAGCGCCAGTGTTCCGGGCTCGGGCACCGGCGCGGTGGAGAAGCGGTAGTCGATGCCGCTGGCCGAGGTCAGCGCGTAGCCCGTGAGGGCAGCGCCATCGACCGTCAGGCTGTCGATGCCGCCCCAGTACAGCGTATGCCCGAAGCTTGCGGCTGCATGGGCGCTGGCGTCGATCAGGGGCGAGGCCGATGTCGCCTGATAGGGCCGGGCCGACGCGTCGGATTGGGTCATCGCCCCCATCGTGATCGCGCCGACCGCCCAGCCGTTGCTGCCGAAGCTCAGGTTCGCCGTGACCGTGAACGTGCCGCCGGACGGGTTGGCGAGGGTCGAGATGCCGCTGGTGGCCTCCAGGGCGTTGCCACTGAGCGCCACGTTCTGGCCGAACAGGCTGGCGCTGAAGCTGTAGCTGGCGCCGGCGTTCGTTGCGCTCTCGGTCGCCCCGTTGACGCTTGCGCTCACGCCGCCACTGAAAACGATCGTGCCGGTCAGCACGCCCGTCTTGCCGGCGGGCCCCTGGATGGCGATCCAGTCGACAAAGCTTGCGCTGGACCAGCCGTTGGCCGATCGACTGCTGGTGCTGATATTGAAGGCGTCTGCGTTCGAGGTGATCCGCACGCTGCCCGAGCCCGCCGAGGCGCCGCCTCCACCCGACGAACCCGGCGATGTGACCGAGCATTCGGCAGCGATGCTGATCGTGCCGACCCGCAGGCCGCTGTCACAGGTGCCACCGCGGTAGTCGGTGCCGGTGGCCTGCGCTGTGCTCTGTGCGACCGGCAGCGAGGGCTGCGCTTGTGCGCCGCCCGCCACCGCCAGTGCGCCGGCCAGCAGGAGGGATGCAGCGCTGCCGTTGCCGGGGGCTCGCGCAGCGCGCAGCGGGCAGCCAGTTGAAGACGTGAAGCGGGCCATGCGTGCCTCCATAAGAGAGACCGAAGCAAAGCATGGCCAGAACCGGCTGGCAATCCCTACCGTGGTGAACGACCTTCCGTGTGGGGATGTCCGGTTCACCCTTCCAGCCGCTGCTGGAACACCAGGCCCGCGTGCTCGCGCAGCGCGTGGAACTTGATCTTGGGCCAGTTGGCCTCGATGGCCCGCAGCTCGGGCGCGTACTCCACCAGCACCGTCGGCGCGTCCACCGCGTCGTAGGCCATGCGGTGGTCGTTGGCGTCGATGAAGCGCTTCAGCTCGTTCGCGTCGTCGCAGGTCACCCAGCGGGCGACCTGGAAGCGGCTCGGCATGATGCGCGCCTTGCAGCCGTACTCGTGCTCCAGGCGGTGGGCCACCACCTCGAACTGCAGCTGGCCCACGGCGCCCAGCAGCAGCACGCTGCCGGCGATGGGGCGGAACACCTGGATCGCACCCTCCTCGCCCAGCTGGGTCAGGCCGGCGCGCAGCTGCTTGGTCTTGAGCGGGTCAGCCACTTCCACGGCGCGGAACATTTCCGGCGCGAAGAAGGGCAGGCCGGTGTACTGCAGGGCCTCGCCCTCGGTGATGGTGTCGCCCAGCTGCAGCACGCCGTGGTTGGGGATGCCGATGATGTCGCCGGCGAAGGCCTCGTCCAGCAGCTCGCGCTTCTGGCTCATGAAGGTCACGACGCTGTTGGGCCGCAGCGTCTTGCCCGAGCGCACCACCTTCAGGTTCATGCCGCGCTCGAAGCGGCCCGAGGCCACGCGCACGAAGGCGATGCGGTCGCGGTGGGCCGGGTCCATGTTGGCCTGGATCTTGAACACCACGCCGGTGAACTTGGGCTCCTCGGGCTTGACGGTGCGCTGCATGGCCTGGCGCACGTCCGGCGCGGGGGCCAGCTCCACCAGCGCATCCAGCACCTCCTGAACGCCGAAGTTGTTGACGGCGGAGCCGAAGAACATGGGCGTCTGCTTGCCGGTCAGGAAGTCGTCTTGCACGAACTCGGGCGCGGCCTCGCGCACCAGCTCGATCTCACCGGCCGCGTTGTCGTACTGCATGCCGAAGCGCTCGGCATAGATCGGGTTGTCCAGCCCTTCCAGCACCTCCTCGGTGCCGGCCACGCGGTCCTCGCCGGGGGCGAACACGCGCATGCGCTGCTGGCGCAGGTCCATCACGCCGTGGAACTGCTTGCCCATGCCTACCGGCCAGGTGAAGGGCACGACAGTCATGCCCAGCTCCTGCTCGATCTCGTCCATCAGCGCGAGCGGATCCTTCACCTCGCGGTCCATCTTGTTGACGAAGGTCAGGATGGGCGTGTTGCGGGCGCGGCAGACCTGCAGCAGGCGCCGCGTCTGCGGCTCCACGCCGTTGGCTGCGTCGATCACCATCAGTGCTGCGTCCACCGCGGTCAGCACGCGATAGGTGTCTTCCGAGAAGTCCTGGTGGCCCGGCGTGTCCAGCAGGTTGATGACGCAGTCGCGGTACTCCATCTGCATCACGGAGGACGCCACCGAGATGCCGCGCTGCTTTTCGATCT
>JBBIVU010000135.1:0-9386 GCA_037439585.1 Roseateles sp.
ACCCGCTGCGCTGCATCCACATCCCCAAGACCATAGACAACGACCTGGTGCTCAACGACCACACGCCGGGCTTTCCCAGCGCGGCGCGCTTCGTGGCCCAGGCCTTTGCCGGCGCCAACCTCGACAACGCGGCGCTGCCCGGCGTCTACGTGGGTGTCGTCATGGGCCGCCACGCCGGCTTCCTGACGGCCGCCGCCGCCCTGGGCAAGAAGTTCGACGACGACGGCCCGCACCTCATCTACCTGCCCGAGCGCAACTTCGACAACGAGCAGTTCCTGCGCGACGTGAAGGCCACGCACGAGCGCTACGGCCGCTGCGTCATCGCCGTCAGCGAGGGCATCCATGACGCCTCCGGCACGCCCATGCTGTCCAAACTCGCCGGCGACCTGGAGCGCGATGCCCACGGCAACGTGCAGCTCAGTGGCACCGGTGCGCTGGCCGACCTGCTGTGCGAGGAAATCAAGGCCAAGCTGGGCATCAAGCGCGTGCGCGGTGACACCTTCGGCTACCTGCAGCGCAGCTTCCTGGGCTGCGTGAGCGACGTGGACCAGCGCGAGGCCCGCGAGGTGGGCGAGAAGGCCGTGCAGTACGCCTTCCACGGCGACCGCGACGGCTCCGTCGCCATCAAGCGCACCGGCACCTACGCGGTGGACTACGCGCTGCTGCCCCTGGCCGCCGTGGCCGGCAAGACGCGCACGATGGAAGACCACTTCATCACCGCCAGCGGCACCGACGTCACGGACGCTTTCCGCCTCTACCTGCGCCCGCTGCTGGGCTCGGGCATGCCCGACGCCTTCCGTCTGCGGCCCAACCCCGTGCCCAAGGTGCTCAAGCGCGGTTGACGCTCAAGGCTGTGCCGGCTTGATCAGCCGGGGGTGCCACTCGTTCACCGCCAGCAGCGCCGCCGAGCCGAAGTGGCGGTGCAGCTCCGCCACCATCTCGCCGTTGACGATGACGGGGTCGGTGTCCACGGCCTGGCGTGCGACATCGAGATCCTTGGTGGCAAAGATGAACAGCCCGCGCAGGCTGTCGACCCCGTCCAGCGGGCCCGCGTAGACCAGCAGCCCCTCCTTGGCCAGCCGGGCCATGTTGGCGAAGTGGCCCTTGAACATCGCGTCGCGCGCCGGCCCATCGGGCATGCGCTTGGGGCCGGTCTTCAGCAGCACGAACACGTAGCCGCGCAGACCCTGGTCGTTGGCGCCCCAGGCCTGCGCCTTGGCGGCGTCATACGCGGGCGCATCCTGCGCCTGAGCGGGCAGGGCGGCGGGCAGGGTGAGGTTGAGGGCCAGGGTGAGTGTGGCGAGCAGCTTCATGGTGTGGCGCAGTGGCGGTGGCAGTGCGACGATTCCACCGCACCCCGGCTCCCGTGAGACCACGATGAAAACCCCAGGTTTCGCCAAACCCACCCCACCCGGCTGGCCGCGCCTGTCCTCGGCCGTGTACTGCGAGAACGCCCGCGAAGCCATCGCCTGGTACCAGCGCGCGTTCGGCTTCGAGATCGAGATCCTGGTGGACGCGCCCGACGGCAGCGTCAGGCACAGCGAGCTGCGCTACGGTGGTGCCATCGTCATGGTGGCCGAGGGCGGCGCCGCACGCGAGGCCCGCTTCGGCGTGCCCGGCCGCTCGCCGCGTGCGCTGGGTGGCGCCAACACCCAGGCGCTGTTCCTCTACGTCGACGACGTCGACGCCCACTGTGCCCAGGCCCGTGCGGCCGGCGCGCGCGTGACCTGCGAGCCGGTCGACAACGACTACGGCGCCGACTACTGGTGCGACCGCAGCTACGCCTGCGTGGACCCCGACGGCCACCTGTGGTGGTTCAGCCAGCGCCTGCGCAACCCGCCTGGCCAGCTGGCGCCCTGACATCCGCCCCCTGCCAAAAGCCACTTGCCAGCCGCCGATTGAATCTTCTACATTTTGTTACGACAACTGTAGAAGAGCGACCGTGGACGACGACGCCGGTGCGGGCGAGGTCTCGCTGAGTGACTTGCAACTGAGCCTGATGCGCGTGCTGTGGGCCCGTGGCGAGGCCAGCACGGCCGAGGTTGCCGAAGCGCTGCGCGGTGAGCGCGACCTGGCGCACACCACCGTGGCCACCCTGCTCACGCGGCTGGAAAAGCGCGGCCTGCTGGGCAGCCGGCGCGAGGGGCGTGCGCTGCTCTACACGCCCCGGGTCACCGAGGCCGAGGTGCAGCGCTCCATGGTGGGCAGCCTGCTGGACAGCCTGTTTGCCGGCCGCACCAGCGCGCTCGTCAGCCACCTGCTGGACGCGCGCAGCGTGGACGCGAAGGAGCTGGCCGAGCTGCAGGCGCTGTTGAAGCAACGCAAGGAGGCCGGCCATGACTGATGCCCTGTTCACCTGCGCCGGCGCGACCCCGCCTGGCTCCTGCTCGCCGCGCTGCTGCAGGCCCTGCTGTGGCCGCAGCTGCTCAACCGCGTCGCCCTGCAGCGGCTGGACCTGCTGGCCGTGCTGGCGGTGCTGCCGTCCGTCGTCGTCAGCCACACGGACGGGCGCAGCCTGCTGGCGCGCCTGGACCTGGACGGCCTGGCCGACAGTTTTTCCTTCCCGGGCGGCACCCGCATCCTCAGCCGCTACCCGGGTGGCAGCTTTGCGGTGAAGCTGGAAGGCCGCGTCAACTTCAACGACGCGGAGGACGACGTGCAGACCCTCACCGGCACCCTTGTCGTGCGCGAGCGCGAGGGCGGCCTGGCGTGCGAGATGAAGCTCACGTCCGCGGGCGAGGGGCGCATCCGGCGCGACTACCGTGTGGGTGGTGAGCCCGCCACGCTGGACAACGCTGGGCGCCGCTGGTGGGCCCGCGCTGCGCAGCGCATGGCCGAGACGCTGATCGACCCCGACGTGCGCGCCCAGAAGCGCTTTGCCCAGGGTGGCTTTGACGCGGTGCTGGCCGATGTGGAGAAGGCCACCGACGACTTCACCCGCCGCCGCCGCATCGAGGCCACGCTCAGGCGCCAGTCGCCTGTGCCTGTCGCAGTGCAAGACCGCCTCATTGCCGCCACTGCTGGGCTGCAGGGCGCGTTCGAGAGGCGTGAGGCCCTGAGCGCCATCGCCCGCCAGCCGCTGGCCGAGGTGCAGCAACTGGCGTGGCTGGCCGCCGTGGCGGGTATCGACGGCGACTTCGAGCGGCGCGAGGCCCTGGGCGTGCTGGCACCTCGGCTGTTGCTCCGCCCGGTCGTGTTGGCCGCGTGGAGTGAGGCGCTGGGCCGCATCGGCGGTGACTTCTAGCGGCGCTCCGCCATCAGCGCCCAGGTGGCTGCGACGCCCCAGCCTGCCGTGCTCGCTGCAGCCCTGCAGGCGGCCACGCACATCCAGGGCGACTTCGAAAAGCTCGAGGCGCTGGGCGCCGTGGCTGGCCGTTTGCAGGGTGACGAGGCCGAGCTGGTGGCGGCCTACGCCAGCGCTGCCACAGGCCTCTCCGGGGGCTTCGAGCGCCGCGAGGCGCTCAACCAACTCCTCGACCGGCCCCGGCTGAACACGGCGGGCCTGGAGCGCGTGCTGACGAGCGCCGAGGGCATGGACGGCGGCTTCGAGCGGCTGCAGGTGCTGCTGCGCGTGGCCGAGAAGCTGGGCCCGGCCAAGCCGGTGGACGCGGCGCTGGTGGCGCGCCTGCGTCGCGCCGGCCGGGGCCTGGGCGACCACGAGCGCGGCCAGCTCGAGAACGCGCTGGACCGGCTGGGCTGAGGCGCTGCCGGGCGCGCAGCAGGGCGCCGTGTCAGTGCGACACGGTCTGGATGAGCTTCTCCAGGCCCACGCGCAGCTTCAAGCCCGACAAGGGGATGACGGCCGTGATGCCGAACTCGGTGCGTGCCGTGTCGCGCTGCGCCGGCTCGGGCAGCAGGCCGCCGCTGCGGTCGCTCAGCACGGCCACGCGGGGCGTGCTGGCGCTGCCGCCCCGGCGCATCACCATGCCCACTTCGCCGGACTTCAACCGCACCGCGCAGCCCGGCGGGTACAGGCCGAACTCCTTGATGAGCGCCGCCGTCATCACGTCGCCCCGGCCGGCCTGGAACTGCAGCCGCGCGGCCACGTCGGCCAGCAGGGGCTGGCGGCGCAGGCGCGGGCTGAGCTTGGCGGTGAAGGTGTCGGCGCTGTGCACCAGCTGCGCCACCTCATGCACCTTGGCAGGCCGGCGCGGGTAGCCGGTGCCGCCGTCTTCCTCGTGATGCTGGCGCACGGCATCCAGCCAGTCGGTGTCTGCCACGCCAGCCATCTCCAGCAGTGCGGCGCTGCGCTCGGGGTGGCTTTGGATCTCCGCCCGCTGCAGCGGCGTGACGGGCGAGGCCTGCGTCACCAGCCGGTTCTGCAACTCGGCCATGGCGAGGTTCATCGTCAAGGCCGCGCGCACCACGCATTGCTTCTGCGCGACGGACCAGCCCAGCCGCGTGGCCGCGAGGCAGGCCGCCGTGGCCGTGTGCACGGCGTGCCGGCTGGCGTAGGACGACGCGCCCCCATGCTCCGCCTCGGCGCGCACGGTTTGCAGGATGGCGAGGTCCGGGTCGCGCTCGATCAGCGCCATCAGCGGGCGCGAGGCGCGGTCCAGCGACTGCGTGAAGTCGCTCGCCGGCTGGCTGCGCAGCAGCCGGGCCATCTCGCCCAGGTGCGCGTCCCAGAACGCGGCAACTGCTCCCGGCCGGGCGTGGGCAATTTGCTCTGCCGGGTCCGCGAACTCGCGGGGGTCCACCATGGCCTCGCGGCTGACCAGCTTGTCCAGCTGCTCCAGGCTGTCGAACTGATGGCCTCGTGCCAGCAGCAGGCGCCCAGCCGCGTCGTAGATGGCAAAAGGCGTGGCCTGGCCCCGCTCGAAGCGGTGCCGGTGCAGACTCAGGGGCTCGAGGTTCATCGCGTCCAGGGCGACGTTCAGCCCGGCAGCAGCGCGCTCCGGGCTGACCCAACGTCTTGTTTTTATTGAGGGCGCGATTACAGCCGGCAATGCCGCCGCTGGCCCTCCGTGTCTGCACGGGGGGCGTGACAAGCGGCACGCTCGCCCCTGGCTTGTCAGGCCCGTTTGGCGAGCACCGCCCGCGCCACACGCGACACCGGCTCGCGGCCCAGCACGCCGGAGATGAACGCGCCGGCGTCGACCAGCTTGTCGAGGTCGATGCCGGTTTCGATACCCAGGCCGTTCAGCAGGAACACCACGTCCTCGGTCGCCACATTGCCGGTCGCGCCCTTGGCGTACGGGCAGCCGCCCAGGCCCGCCACGCTGGCGTGGAAGCTGTGCACGCCCACCTCCAGGCTGGCGTAGAGGTTCGTCAGCGCCTGGCCGTAGGTGTCATGGAAGTGGCCCGACACCTCGGCGGTGGGGAAGTGCTTCAGCGCCCGCTCCATGGCGGCCTGCACCCGGCGCGGCGTACCCACGCCGATGGTGTCGGCGATGTCGATGGCGTCCACGCCGAGCGTGCGCAGCGGCTTCACCACGGCCTCCACCTGGTTGGCGCTGATGTCGCCTTCGTACGGGCAACCCAGCGCGCAGGACAGCGCCGCGCGCACCTTCACGCCCGCGGCATGCGCGCCTTCGATCACCGGCGCGAAGCGCTCCAGGCTCTCGGCGATGGAGCAGTTGATGTTCTTCTGCGTGAAGGCCTCGCTCGCGGCGGTGAACACCAGGATCTCGTCGGGCTGGCTTGCCAGCGCCGGCTCCAGCCCCTTGAGGTTGGGCACCAGCACCGAGTAGCGCACGCCGGGCTGGCGCGTGATGGCGGCCATCACGGCGGTGTTGTCGCCCATCTGCGGCACCCACTTCGGGCTGACGAAGCTGGTGACCTCGATCTCCTTCAGGCCGGCGTCTTGCAGCAGGCCCACGAGGCGCGCCTTGTGCTCGGTGGTAACCTGGGCCTTCTCGTTCTGCAGGCCGTCGCGCGGGCCGACATCGAGGATCTTGACGTGGGTGGGCAGGGCCATGGTTCAGGCCTCCAGGCGCAAGAGTTCTGCACCATCCGTCACCTGGTCGCCCACCGCGAACAGCAGCTCGGCCACGGTGCCGTCGCGCGGCGACGAGATGGTGTGCTCCATCTTCATGGCCTCCATCACGGCCAGCGGCTGGCCTTTGGTGACGGTGTCGCCCGCCTTGGCGAGGAAGGCCACCAGCTTGCCGGGCATGGGTGCCGTCAGGCGGCCGCCCTCGGTGGCGCCATCGCCGGCGTGGGCGATGAGGTCCACCTCCGTCAGCACGGCCGAGCCTTCGGCGCCGAACACCGCGACGCGCTCGCCTTGGGCGTAGGTCTTCACGCGGATGCAGTCGGTGCCCAGGAAGAGTTCATGTGTTTCAGCGTCGTTCGATTGCACGGCGAAGTCGATGGCCTCGCCGGCCACGGTCAGCGTCATGCCGCCGCGGTGATGGCGGGACAGCAGCACCTCGTGATGCGTGCCGCCGGCTTCGAGGTCGAAGCGGCGCGAGGCGGAGCCGAACAGGCGGAAGCCGTCACGGGCACTCCACGGGTCGGTGCCCTGCTTGGTGGCTTCGACGGCCAGCGTGTGCGCAACGACGGCGGCGGCAGCCACGCGCAGCGGCAGGCCGGGCTGGTCGAACAGCACGGCCTTCTCGCGTTCGATCAGGCCGGTGTCCAGGTCGGCGCCCGCGAACGACGCGGTCGCTGCGCAGCGGCGCAGGAAGGCCACGTTGGTGTGCAGGCCCACGATGTGGGTGTCGCGCAGCGCGGCATCCAGCCGGGCCAGCGCTTGGGCGCGGTCCTCGCCCCAGACGATGAGCTTGGCGATCATCGAGTCGTAGTACGGGCTGATGGCGTCGCCCTCGCTCACGCCGGCGTCGATGCGCACGTCGCCCCGCTGGAAAGCCACGTGGGCGGGCCAGCGGGCCACGTCCAGCGTGCCGGTGGCCGGCAGGAAACCGCCGTCCGGGTTCTCGGCACAGATGCGGGCCTCGATGGCATGGCCGTGCATGCGCAGTTCGTGTTGCTTCAGCGGCAGCGGCTGGCCGGCCGCCACGCGCAGCTGCCACTCCACCAGGTCTTGCCCGGTGATGGCCTCCGTCACCGGGTGCTCCACCTGCAGACGGGTGTTCATCTCCATGAAGTAGAAGCGGCCGTCTTGCTCCGCAATGAACTCGACCGTGCCGGCACCCACGTAGCCCACGGCCTTCGCCGCGGCCACGGCGGCCTCGCCCATCTGCGCACGGCGCTCGGGCGTCATGCCGGGGGCCGGGGCTTCTTCCAGCACCTTCTGGTGGCGGCGCTGCACCGAGCAGTCGCGCTCGAACAGGTAGACGCAGTCGCCCTGGGTGTCGCCAAACACCTGGATCTCGATGTGGCGCGGGCGCTGGACGTAGCGCTCGATCAGCACCGCGTCGTCGCCGAAGCTGTTGATGGCTTCGCGCTTGCACGAGGCCAGCGCGGCGTCGAACTCGTCGGCGCTGTAGACCGCCCGCATGCCCTTGCCGCCGCCACCCGCGCTGGCCTTGATCAGCACGGGGTAGCCGATGCGGTCGGCCTCGCGCTTGAGCAGTGCCGGGTCCTGGTCGGCCCCGTGGTAGCCCGGCACCAGCGGCACCTTCGCGGCTTCCATCAGCCGCTTGGACTCGGCCTTCAGGCCCATCGCCTGGATGGCGCTCGGCGGCGGGCCGATGAACACCACGCCCGCGTCGGCACACGCCTGCGCAAACGCCTCGTTCTCGCTCAAGAAACCGTAGCCCGGGTGCACGGCCTGCGCGCCGGTGGCCTGGGCTGCGGCCAGGATGCGCTCCCACTGCAGGTAGGAGTCCCGCGGCGCAGGGCCGCCGATCAGCACGGCCTCATCACAGGCCTTCACGTGCTGGGCGTTGGCGTCAGCCTCCGAGTACACGGCGACTGTCTGGATGCCCAGGCGGCGGGCAGTGGCCGCGACGCGGCAGGCGATCTCGCCTCGATTCGCGATCAGGATCTTCTTGAACATCTCGTCTTGTCTCCAAGTCTTGTGAACTGGGCAGATGCCGGCCATGCGGGGTGGGCGGGGCTGGCATCGGGGCTCAAGCGGAGGCGCTCGGCGTCAGGGGGCTTTGCCCTCTTTGGCGGCCTGGCGGCGCTTTTCGTAGTCTTCGTAGGTCTGGCTGTTGGCCTTGCGGCAGGCCGTGCGGTCTTGCGGGCTGGCGGAGCGGTCGCAGTTCTCCAGCGCGTGTTGCTGCCCGATGTCGTACAGCAGGCCGCAGCCGGAGAGCCCGGCCGCCGCGATCAGGGTCAGCAATGCCGTGCGCACGTCAGTGGCGGCAGAGGTCGACCTTGGCTGCAGCTTCGCTGGCCAGGCCCGATTCGGTCGAGCAGCGCATGCCCAGGCGGTCCAGCAGCGCGCGGTCCTTCTCGGCCTGCGGGTTGCTGGTGGTCAGCAGCTTGTCGCCGTAGAACATGGAGTTGGCGCCGGCCAGGAAGCACAGCGCCTGCATGGTCTCGGGCATCTCCTCGCGGCCGGCCGACAGGCGCACCATGGCGCGCGGCATGGTGATGCGGGCGACGGCGATGGTGCGGATGAACTCCAGCGGGTCCAGCGGCGCGGTGCCGGCCAGCGGCGTGCCTTCCACCTGCACGAGGTTGTTGATGGGCACGCTCTCGGGGTAGGGGTCGAGGTTGGCCAGTTGCACCAGCAGGCCGGCGCGCTGGCGGCGGGTCTCGCCCATGCCCACGATGCCGCCGGAGCACACCTTCATGCCCTGCTGCCGCACGCGGTCCAGCGTGTCCAGGCGGTCCTGGTAGGTGCGGGTGGTGATGATCTGGCCGTAGAACTCGGGCGAGGTGTCGAGGTTGTGGTTGTAGTAGTCCAGCCCGGCGCTCTTGAGCTGCTCGGCCTGGCCGTCTTCCAGCATGCCGGCCGTCAGGCAGGTCTCCAGGCCGAGGGCCTTGACCTCGGAAATCATCTCGCCGATGGCGTCCAGGTGGCGGGCCTTGGGCGCGCGCCAGGCCGCGCCCATGCAGAAGCGCGTGGCACCGTTGGCCTTGGCCGCGCGGGCGGCCTCCATCACCTCTTCCAGCGGGATCAGCTTCTCGGCCTTCAGGCCGGTGTCGAAGTGGGCCGATTGCGGGCAGTACTTGCAGTCTTCCTCGCAACCGCCGGTCTTGATGGACAGCAGCGTGGACAGCTGCACCGCGTTGGCGTCGAAGTGCTCGCGGTGCACCTGCTGCGCACGGAACAGCAGGTCGTTGAAGGGCAGCTCGAACAGCGCGGCCACCGCGTCCACCGTCCAGGGCGTGGCCTGGCGGCGGTCGGCGTCGGTGGTGGGGGTGAGGGTTTGGATCTGGTTCATGCGAGGGTCAGGCAAGAAGGGCGCCGAGCGCGGCAGGGTCGAGGTGTGCCGCCGCAGCGGCGGGGTCTGCCGGCGCCGGAACGCGGGGCAGATGGCCCAGGCAAGGCGCCTGAAGGCCGAGTTGCAGAGCTTGCAGATTGT
>JBBIVU010000136.1:0-9371 GCA_037439585.1 Roseateles sp.
GATGGGCATGTCCGGTGCAGGCCTGGTTTGGGCGGCGCAGTGGCAGGGTTTCGCATGGCTGGGCGTGGCCTTCCTCGTGCCGGCCTGGGCCTGGCGTCCGCCAGTGCCACCGCTGGCATCCAGAGCGGCCACCGGCCAGGCGCCCAGCCGGCGTTGGATGGCGCTGATGCTGGCGGCCTATTTCTGCGCCGGTTGGGGCTTTGTCATCAATGCCACCTTCACGGTGGCCATCGTCGAGAAGCAGCCGCTGCTGGCTGGCCAGGGGCCATGGGCGTGGCTGCTGGTGGGCCTGGCGGCCACGCCGGCGGTCTTTGTCTGGGACCGCATTGCTCGCCGGGTGGGTGATGTGCAAGCACTGCTGATGGCCTTCGGCCTGCAGATGGTGGGTGTGCTGCTGCCCGCGCTGGCGGCAGGGCTGGTGGCCGCACTGGCCGGCGCGTTGCTGTACGGCGCCACCTTCATCGGCATCGTCAGCCTGACGCTGGCCCTGGTGGGCCGGCGCTCACCCGCCAACCCGGGCAAGGCGATGGCCCGGCTGACGCTGAGCTACGGGTTGGCGCAGGTGAGTGCGCCGGCCTTGACGGGCCGCATGGTGGAGGCCAGCGGCAGCTTCGATGCTGCACTGTGGCTGACGGCTGCGGTGCTGGGCGCCGGGATGCTGGCCTTGCTGGCCGTTTCGCGTGAACGCCCGCAGGCCTCTACTTGCCCGGCTGCATGACTTGGTTGTTGCGTCGCACGAAGTCGGCGGCGCCCTCGGCCGACTTGCGGTCTGCTTCCCGTTCTGCGGCGGTGCGGCAGCGAACCGTCGGCATCAGGCTGCCCGTCTTGACTTCACGGTCGCAGGTGGCGTCCGTCGCGGTGGTTGTGGGGGTACCTTCCTGGGCTGCGGGGGCTGCACAGCCAGCAAGGGCTGCGCACAGGACGGTCACGGGCAGGATGCGATTCATGCGTGGGAGACGTGTGAGTTGACTGGCTAAAGAATACTCTGCCCCTGACGCTTCAACCGCATGACATGCGGCACATGCGGTTAACCCGGATGGGTGGCGGTGGGTGGGCGACCGTGCCTGGCTCAACGGCAACCTTCCGACACGAAGTAACAGGGTGTGATGGGGTCATCCTCCGGGCGCTCTCGAGGGTTAGAGGCACATGGTCGCTCGGTCGGCGACTGGGAGACCCGTGATGAAACGCCTGATCCTGTCTGCCTCGCTGCTGGTTTGCGCACTGCTGCCGGCCTGCGTCGTCGTGCCTGCGCACCACGGTGGCCACTACGAAGCCGCACCGGCCGTCGTCGTGGACATGCCCCCACCGCCACCGTACGCCGAGGTCGTGCCTGTCATGCCGTACCCGGGCGCGGTCTGGATCAGTGGCTACTGGGCTTGGCAGGGCGGCCGCCACCAGTGGGTGCCGGGCTACTACGAACGCCCGCGGGCTGGCTACCGCTACGAGCCGCACCGGTGGGAGAGCAACGGTGGGCGCTGGCGCCTGCGCGTGGGCGGCTGGATCCGCCTATGACTTCGCTGCTCAGACCCGCTCGATGACGGTAGCGATCCCCATGCCGCCGCCCACGCAGAGCGTGACCGCACCGGTCTGGAGGTCGCGCCGTTCGAGTTCGTCGAGCAGGGTGCCGAGCAGCATGGCACCCGTCGCGCCCAGCGGGTGGCCCAGCGCGATCGCGCCGCCGTTGACGTTGACGCGATCCAGGTCCAGCCCGAGGTCGCGCGCTGTCTTCAGTGGCACGGCGGCGAAGGCCTCGTTGATTTCCCAGAGGTCGACGTCGCAGGCCTGCATGCCCGCCTGCCGCAGCGCCTTGCGGCACGCGGGCGTGGTGCCGGTCAGCATGAGGGTGGGTTCGCTGCCCGTGACGGCGGCCGACCGGATGCGGGCGCGGGGGCGCAGGCCGGCGCATCCACCGCCGGCCTTGGAGCCCACCAGCACGAGGGCAGCGCCATCCACGATGCCGGACGAGTTGCCGGCGTGATGGCAGTGGTCGATGGCCTGCACCTGGGGGTACTTGCGCAGCGCCAGCGCATCGAACCGTGCGCCCAATCGGGTGAAACTCGGGTTCAGGGCCGCCAGGGTCTCGGGTGTCGTGTGCGGACGTATGGTTTCGTCCTCGGCCAGCAGCAACTGGCCTTGGGTGCCGTGCACGGGCACCAGCGCGGCCTCGAAGTGGCCCGCCGCGCGCGCAGTGGCCGCCCGTTGATGCGAGCGGGCGGCGAAGGCGTCGAGCTCGTGGCGGCCGAAGCCTTCCAGCGTGGTGATCAGGTCGGCGCTGATGCCCTGTGGCACGAAGCCGATGGCGTCGACCACGCGCTCGTCCAGCAGCCATGCGCCGCCGTCGCTGCCCATGGGCACACGGCTCATGCTTTCCACGCCGCCCGCCACCACCAGGCGCTCGAAGCCGCTGGCCACTTTGGCGGCGGCGAGGTGGATGCTCTCCAATCCGGACGCGCAAAAGCGCGATTGCGTGATGCCGGCCACAGTCTCGGCCCAGCCGGCGTCCAGCACGGCAATCCGCGCGATGTCGCCGCCCTGTTCACCGATGGGCGTGACGCAGCCCAGCACCACATCGTCCACCAGCGCTGTGTCCAGCCGTGTGCGCTCCTGCAGCGCCTGCAGCAGCGTGCGAACCAGCCAGATCGGGGTGGCGGCGTGCAGTGAGCCGTCGGCCTTGCCCCGGCCGCGCGGTGTGCGGCAGTGGCCATAAAGGTAGGCGTCGAACACCGGACCGCAGCTCATGCGAGGCCCACGGCCGCTTCCAGCGTCGCGATCTCTTCCTCGACATAGGCCGCCAGTCGACCGAGGTGGGGCAGGGCGTCCGTGGCGATCAGGCCGAAGTACAGCGTGCCGGCGTAGCTGAACAGCGTGATGTTGAGCAGGTGGGTGGCCGGCAGCGTGGAGACGGGGTGCATCTCCAGCAGCGGTGCGCCCTTCAGGTACAAGCGCTCGGCCGGCCCCGGCACGTTCGAGACCAGCGTGTTGCCCATGGGCGTGACCACGTCGGCCAGCTTGAGCATGCCGGCGATCTGGCCCAGCAGGCCGGTGAGGAGGGTGTAGGTCTCCACGGCCTCGGGTGCGACCGCGTCCATCATCGAACGCACATTGCGCAGTGAGTAGCCGACGTTGCGCAGCCGCACGTAGGCGTCGTCCGTGGGCGGGGACAGGTCCACGAGGACGATGCCGATCTTGTTGCCATTGCCCTTCTCGCCCTCGCGACGCAGGTTCACCGGCATTTGGATGGTGATGGGCCGGTCGAGCGTGATGCCTTCATCCGCGAGGTAGCGGTGCATGGCACTGTCCAGGCACGTGAGGGCCACGTGGTTGAGCGTGGCGCGCGACACCTGGCGGATGGCGTCGATGCGCGCCATGGGCACGGCGGCCGTGGCGAACTGCCGGCCCGGTGTGGCGTTGCCAGTGAAGGGCGTGCCGCCGCTGGCCACGAAGGGCAGCGCGATGGCGTTCTTGGTGAGTTTCACCGCCTCCAGCGCCAGCATGGCCGTGAGCCGGCCGATGCCCACGGCGCGCTTGCTGTTGGCCGTGAGTTGCTTCCAGGCGGTGCCGGCCACGGCCTGGTCCAGCCGCTTCTTGCCGTGCGGGCCCGACCCATGGCGCGAGGGTTTCAACGTCCAGACCGGGGTGAGCGTGGGGTCATCCGGCGTGGTGCGCAGTGACTCCACGCCCCAGCGCGTCATCGTGATGCCGTCAGCCACCGCGTGGTGCATCTTGTAGTACACGGCGAACTGGCGGTTCCACAGCCCGGCAATCACGTGCACTTCCCACAGCGGCCGGCTGCGGTCCAGCACGGGCTCATGCAAGCGCGAGGTCAGGGCGTACAGCGCGTCGCGATCGTTGGCACCGGGCCTGAGCTTGTGGAAGAACAGGTGCTGCGCCAGGTTCACGTGCTCGGCTGTGCGCCAACTGGGCATGATCGTGGGCGAGACGAAGTTGATCACCTGATCGAACGGCGCCTGCACGTCCGTGTGGGTCAGGAACTCCTCGTACAACCGGCGCGCGAACTGGGTACCGCCGCCCTTGGGCGTCTGGTGGATGTGCAGCCCTGCCACGTGCTTGGGGCTGGCCTCGCTCTCGGCGATGAAGAAGGCGAGGTCGAGCAGGGAAAGTCGGCTCATGACGGCGCGGGAAGTCGTGACCGGCCCAGCATAGGCGGGCGAAGAGGCCGGTCAAGGCCGGGGAATCACGCGTCGCCGCTGCTCGCCTTGCGCTTGCCGCTGCGGCGTTCCTTGTCGGCCAGGCGGGCCGCCTCGGCCACCGCCGCCTTGCGCTCCTCCTCTGCGGCGGCCGCTTGGTGCCAGGCGGTCATCTCTTCGGGCGTTTCGAGCGTGATGCGGCCCAGCAGCCCCTGCCGGTAGTCGATCAGCAAGGCCTCGGCCGCCTTGTGCATCTGCACCGCACCGCCCCGGATCTTGGCGCCGCGCTTCACGCCGATGGCTTCCAGCACGGCGTCGTCGGGGCCCAGTTCGGCCAGACCGTAGCGCTGCTGCAGGCGCTCGGGGTAGCGGCGCTTGAGCACGGCGATCAGTTCCAGCGCCACCTCGGCCTCGTCGAAGGCGTTGCGGCCGATGGCGCCGCTGGCAGCCAGGTGGTAGCCGCTCTGCTCGATGGCAATGCGCGGCCACAGCATGCCGGGCGTGTCGAACAGGTAGAAGCCGTTTTCCAGCACGAACTTCTGCTCGATCTTGGTGATGCCGGGCTCGTCGCCGGTCTTGGCCGCGCGCTTGCCCACCAGGGTGTTGATCAACGTGCTCTTGCCCACGTTGGGGATGCCGCAGATCAGCACGCGCAGTGGCTTGTGCATGTCGCCCCGCAGCGGGGCCAGTTCGCGGCAGGCCTTGATGAGGGCGCGGGCGGGCGAGCGGTCGCTGGCGTCCAGCGCGATGGCGCGGGTGTGGGGCTGCGCGTTGTAGTGCGCCAGCCAGTCGGTCGTGACCTCAGGGTCTGCGAGATCCTGCTTGTTGAGCACCTTCAGCGACGGCCGTCCGGTCGTGAGTGTGGCCAGCAGTGGGTTGCTGCTGGAGCCGGGCAGTCGCGCGTCGAGCAGTTCGATGACCACGTCCAGCCCCGCCTTCACGCGATCCTTGATCGCCTGGCGGGTGGAGTTCATGTGGCCGGGGAACCAGTTGATGGGCATGCGTGGACGGGTGGAAGGGCGCTGGCGGACCGCCGATTGTCAGGCTTACATCCGGTTGCTGTGATGGCCGGGGCCACAGGCAAGATCTGCGGGAACTGTGGAGGTGACCATGAGATTTGAAGGCGTGCTCAGCGCTTGGGACCACAGTGCCGGCTACGGTGCCATCCGGCCCTTGGGAGGGGGCAGCGAGGTGTTTGTCAGCCTGGCCGCATTCCCGACCGATGGGGAGGGTCCCCGCCCTGACGAGATGTTGAGCTTCGAAATCGTGACCGGTCGTGACGGCCGCAAGCAGGCGGTGAACCTGCGCCGCTTGTCACAGCGCCGGATCAGCCCAGCCTTGCGCGAGGCCAGCGTGGCTGGGGGGGCCAGGGTGCGGGCGCGGCAATCGCGGCGCCGGCGGCGCCTGGCCGCGATGGCCGGCAGCGTCGCCATGGCGCTGGCCTTGGTCGGCTGGGGTGTGCAGAACTGGACGGCACGCCACAAGACGGTGGACGTTTCAGTGGCCCAGCACCGCTGAGTGGCCAGGCACAACAGCCGGCTTGATCGTTGGCCGTGCCGGCCTCGGGCCACATGGCTTGCAAGCCGGCGGACACGCGGAGCCGTCGGGAACAGCACGCTGTTCCCGGCCCGGTTCAGTCTTCGTTCTTGAAGACCAGCTTGACTTCGTGCGTGGTCTTTTCACCCGGCTCGAACTTCCACTCCATCAATGCAGTCTTCACGGCGCGATCGAACACGCGCTTCGGCTCGGCTTCCAGGATTTCGACGTCGCTGACCTTGCCATCGGCTTCGATGATCAGCTTGGCCTTGACCACACCGGTGGAGATGCCCTTCTTGGAGGCCTCGGCCGGGAAGTCGGGCGGCACCTTCTTGACGATCTTCGGGGTGGCTTGAGCGGCCAGGGCCAGCATCAGGCTGGCAGCGAGGACGGTGACGGAACGCAGGAATGACATGGCAACCCTCTCTGAAAACAATTGACGGGGCTCAGGCGGCGCGGAAGAAGCCGACGGCTTCGATCAGCCGCGTCGAACTGTCGCGCAGTGCGTCGGCCGAGCGGCTCAGCTCGCCCACCAGGCTGGTGTTCTGCTGCGTCGCCTTGTCGAGTTCGTTCATGGCACCGTTCACGACGCCCACGCCCGTGGCCTGCTCCTGGGCCGAGTGCGAGATTTCCTCGATCAGCTGGCCCATGTTGTTCACTTCATCCACGACGCTGCGGATGGTGACGCCGGCGTTGTTGACCAGCGTCGTGCCGTTCTCGACCTTGACGGTGGATTCCTGGATCAGCACCTTGATTTCCTTGGCCGCACCGGCCGAGCGCTGAGCCAGTGCGCGAACCTCGGCCGCAACGACCGCGAAGCCGCGGCCATGCTCGCCAGCACGCGCTGCTTCGACCGCAGCGTTCAGGGCCAGGATGTTGGTTTGGAAGGCGATGCCGTCGATGACGCCGATGATGTCGCCGATCTTCTTGGAGCTGGCGCTGATCTCTTCCATGGTTTCGACGACCTTGGAAACCACGGTGCCACCGTTGCTGGCGGACTGGCGTGCGGTCACGGCGATGCCAGCGGCGCGGCGGGTCAGGTCGCTGGCGCCCTTGAGCGTGGAGGCGATCTGTTCCACCGAGGCGGCGGTGTTTTGCAGGCTGGCCGCAGAGCGCGTCGTGCGGTCGGCCAGGTTGGCGTTGCTGTCGGCGATGGAGCCGGAGTTCTGGGCAACCTCGTTGGCGGCCGTGGAAACATCACGCAGCACGCCGGAGAGCGCGGTCTGCATGTCCTTCATGGCTTGCAGCATCTGGCTCAGTTCGTCGCGGCCTTCCACCTGGATGTTCTGCGTCAGGTCGCCTGCCGCGATGGCTTCAGCCGCCAGCTGGGCTTTGCGAGCCGGGCCGACGATGGAGCGCGAGATCACGATGAAGCCGCCCAAGCCCAGCGCCACGGCCACCACCACGAGCACGGCAGTCAACATGACCGAGGAACGGGCCAGTTCTCCGCCCTTGACGGCCAGGTCCTTGCCGCTGTCGAACTGCATGTCGACCAGTTTCTTCAGGCCTTCCTGCAGCGCTGCCTGGGCCGGGCGCACGTCGGTGATGAGGCTTTCGCGGGCTTCGTCGGGGCTGCCGTCGGTCTGCACCTTCTGGAACTTCTCCAGGGCCGTGAGGAACTTGGCCTTGCGCTCGCGCACCTCGCTGACAACGGCCTTCTCGGTGTCATCCGCCACGGCGGCTTCGAGGCTGGCCAGTTGCTTCTCGCCCTCGTCCAAGGCACCGACGATGGCCGCCTTCTGTTTCTTGATGGCGCCTGCGGTGTCCAGCAGCAGCAGGTCGCGCACGGCACGCGAGATGATGTTGACCTGGTTTTCCAGTGCGTTGGCGGCGCCGATCTTCACCAGGCTGGAGTTGGCCGTGCGGTCCAGATCCTTGGCCAGGCGGTTGGCATTGGAGGCACCGAAAACGCCGATGGCAACCAGCAGCACGATCAGCAGGCCAAAGCTCACGAAAAGGCGCTGGCCAATGCGCATTTGGGTCAGGAAGTTCATTCGGTTCTTATCCTTGTCCGGAGATCTCGGAAATCGGTGGCGGTGCGCCGCATCTTGAAACAGGCGGCGAATGTAGGCTGGTTCACCACGCTCCGGCCGTCTCGCCCAGCGGCCGCTGCGCAGTGTGTCTCGACCTGTGACGATTTACCTTCGGTGTGGCCAGGGCTTGCGTGAAGTCGTTCACATCGCTTTGCGGCGTTCTGGTGGCAGGGCGCTCAGTGCTGTGCGGCCCGTGCGCGCAGACGCAGCACTTCCACCGGGGCCACATCCCCGGCGTGGTGCCCGAAAGACTGGCGCAGATGGCTCGCCAGGGCGGCCAGGTCGTCGGTTCCGAGCACACCGGCGAAGGGTGGCATGCCATAGGGCTGCGGGTGCTCGGGCGTGGCGGGTCCAAAGCCGCCGCGCTCGATCATCCGGATGAGGTTGGCGGCGCTGGCCTGGGTCACCATCCGACTGCCTGCCAGTGCGGGGTACGCGAGATGGCCGCTGTCATCGTGCCTGCCCTCGCCTTGGGGGCCGTGGCACTGAGCGCAATGTTCGCGGTACAGCGCCGCACCGCGCTCGCGCCGGGGCAGGTCCGGTGAAGTCGCCTGGGGGCGCGGCACCGGGTGCTCGGGCAGTGAACGCAGGTAGGCGCTCATGGCCGCGAGGTCCCCGTCGTTCAGTGCTGCCGTGCTGCCCAGCACCACCTCGGCCATGGGGCCTTGAGCGACGTGGCCGTCGGCATGGCCGCTGTGCAGCCAGCGCTGCAGGTCGCGGTCGGGCCAGTGCTGCACGCCAGCTTCAGCCGGGTCGTGCAAAGACGGCGCCACCCAGCCCAGGCCGGCCAACGGTCCGCCGCGAAAGTCTGCAGCACCCTGGTCGCCACCCAGGGCGTCGCGTGCTGCATGACACGCGCTGCAGTGCGCCAGGCCCTGGGTCAGGTAGGCCCCGCGGTTCCAGGCGGCGTCCCGCGCGGGGTTTGGCAGGTACACGCCGGGCCTGAAGTTCAGGGCGCGCCAGGTGGCCACGGCCAGTTGTGCGCCGAGTTCGCTGTTCATCGGCCAACGCAGTTCATGGGCACGCTGGGGCGCCGCTGCCGGGGGTTGAGCCTGCAGCCAGGCGTGCAAGGCATCGGCGTCCTCGCGGGTGACCCGCGTGGTGTTGGTGATGGGGTGGGCCGGCACCAGCAGGCGGCCGTCGCGGCTGATGCCCAGGTGCAGGGCGCGCCAGAAGTCGTCGGTAGTCCACCCGGCAAGGCCGGTTGGGTCGGGCGTGAGGTTGCTGGAGAACACCGTGCCGAACGGTGTCGGGATGGGCCGCCCGCCGGCGAGGCGCTTGCCACCCCGCATGGTGTGGCAGCCCGCGCAGTTGCCCACGGCAGCCAGGCAGGCGCCGCGCTCCTGAGGAGCGGGCACGGCCGACGCCGGCGTGAGGTCCGACATGCCGCGCTGCCAGGCCAGCAGCGCCCAGGCGCCACCCACCCCGAGGGCCACGCACATGGCCAAGGCCATGCCCAGGCGCCTCATGGTGTCAGACCGCCGCAGCGCAGCGGCGCAGGGGCCGCCAGCCGTGCTGCGGGGTGCGCGTCGGCGGGCATGGGCTGGCTGGAGAGGAACTGCGTGGCTGCGTTGATCTCGGCCTCGGTCAGCGCCTTGGCGATGTCGGCCATGCAGTCCGGGGCCTGGGCGCGCCGCTGACCGCTGCGCCAGGC
>JBBIVU010000137.1:0-9318 GCA_037439585.1 Roseateles sp.
GACTGCATCGCCGCGCTGGAGCCCTGGCTGGCCGGCGTGCCGGCCGGGGCGCAGCCCGTGCTGCTGACGAGCTGGGTGCTGTACTACCTCAGCGAGGCCGAGCTGGACCGGCTGCGAACCACGGTGGACCAGCTCTCCCACCGCCACGGCCTGGTGTGGCTGTGCGGTGACCTCGCCTGGCTCAGTGCGCCCCAGGGCGCGCGGCCGCCGGAGCCGGTGCTGCCCGCCGACGAGGCGGCCTCCTCGCTGACGCTGTGGACCCTGCGGCGCGCGGGCCGCACGCAGGCCCTGGCCTGGAGCCACCCGCACGGCCGCTGGGTGCAGTGGCTCTGAGCGAGCGCCGCAGGGCGGTGCGGCGTGGCCGGCTCCGATAATCGGGCGATACCCAACGGAGTCCGCCCCATGTTCCAGCACGTCGATGCCTACGCCGGTGATCCCATCCTGAGCCTCAACGAGGCCTTCCAGAAGGACCCCCGCGCCGGCAAGATCAACCTCTCCATCGGCATCTACTTCGACAACGACGGCCGCATCCCCATGCTGCCGTCGGTGCGTGCGGCGGAGCTGGCGGTGGTCGAGGCGGCCGGCGCGCGGCCCTACCTGCCCATGGAAGGCGCGGCCAACTTCCGCAGCGCCGTGCAGGCCCTGCTGTTCGGTGCCCGTCACCCGGCCATCGCCGCCGGCCGCATCGCCACCATCCAGGGCGTGGGCTCCAGTGGCGGCCTCAAGGTGGGCGCCGACCTGCTCAAGCGCTACTTCCCCGGCAGCAAGATCTACCTCTCCGACCCCACCTGGGACAACCACCGCGCCGTGTTCGAAGGCTCAGGCCACACCTGCGAGACCTACCCGTACTACAACCCCGCCACCGGGCGCCTGCGCTTTGACGAGCTGCTGGCGTTCTTCCGGGGCTTGCCTGAGCGCAGCGTGGTGCTCATGCACGCCTGCTGCCACAACCCGACGGGCGTGGACCTCACGCCGGACCAGTGGCGCGCGCTGGTGCCCGTCATGCGCGAGCGCCAGTTGCTGCCCTTCCTGGACCTGGCCTACCAGGGCTACGGCGACGGCATCGAGGAAGACGCCTTTGCCGTGCGCCTGCTGGCCGACGAGGGCATCAGCTTCCTCATCGCCAACAGCTTCTCCAAGAGCATGAGCCTGTACGGCGAGCGTTGCGGTGCACTGAGCGTGGTGTGCCCGGATGCCGATCAGGCGGCCCGCGTGCTGGGCCAGTTGAAGTTCATGATCCGCCGCAACTACTCCAACCCGCCCATGCACGGCGGGCAGATCGTGGCCAAGGTGCTGACCGACCCCAACCTGCGCGCCCTGTGGGAGGCCGAGGTGGCCGAGATGCGCAGCCGCATCCAGTCCATGCGGCAGGAGCTGTACCGTGTGCTGGCTGCCAAGCTGCCCGACCGCGACTTCAACTACTTCCTCACCCAGCGCGGCATGTTCAGCTACACGGGCCTGAGCGAGAGCCAAGCCGAGCGGCTGAAAACCGAGTTTGGCGTCTACATCCTCCGCTCCGGCCGCATGTGCGTGGCGGGCTTGAACACCCGCAACGTCGAAGCCACGGCCGAAGCCATGGCCGCCGTGCTGGCGGACTGACGCTTTCAGCCATGCGACTGGCCGCCCTCGGCCTGGCCTTGCTGGCTGCGGCAGCCCCTGCAGCACCGCCAGGGGTGGATCACATCGTCTGGTTGAACAGCGACACGCTGGCCGTTCGCGTGGGCGGCCAGCTCGTGCGGCCCGCCGAGCAGATTGCCAGCTGGCTGCAGGCCCATTTGCCTGCCGGCGTGCGCCTGCAACCGATGGTGGCCAACACCGAACGCAGCTGGGCGCTGATCCGACAGGGCGAGACCGCCTGCATTGCCAGTGCGGTGCGCCTGCCGGAGCGTGAATACCTGGCGCACTTCAGCACCCTGTGGATGATGCCCCCGCCGCAGGTGATCGTGCGGCGAGAGCGCCGCAGCGCATTGCCGCTGGACGCGCGCGGTGCGGTCGATCTGTCCGCCCTGCTGGCCGACGCGTCGCTGCGCGGCGTCATCGCGCAAGGTCGCAGCTATGGCGCGGCACTGGACGGCCAGTTGAGCGCTGGCCAGCGGCTGGTGCGGGTGAGGGGCGGAGACTTCGGCAGCAACCTGCTGCCCATGCTCATGCAGGATCGCGCCGACTACACGGTCGAGTACCCCAGCGTGCTCGTCGCGCTGGCCAGCCGGCAGGACGCGGAACCGGGCCTGGCGGCGCTGCCGATCAAGGGGGCGGGCGAGCTCATCGCTGCCGGTGTTGCGTGCCCCCGGACGCCCTGGGGCCTGTCCGCCTTGCGTCTCATCGACGCCACCTTCGGCACCCCCGAAGGCGCCGCCATGCTCCGCGAGGCCATGCAGGCCACCTTGCCTGCCGACACGCAGCGGGCCTACCGCGACGCTTTCGACATTCACTTCCAGCGCCGCAGCCGCCCCACGCCCGGGCTCTGACCGCTGGTGGCACGGATGCCTGCCGGTTATGGATGGCGCGCTGCCTTTCATTGGCAGCGGCAGCCCCCCTCTTTTACGCTGCGCCGCTTGATGGAGCTCGTAGCGGCAGGATGAAGCATTGCGTGGTGATCGGCGGTGGCGTGGTGGGCTTGACCACCGCGTGGGCGCTGCTGGAGCGGGGGCATGGCGTGACGCTGGTCGAGCGCGAGGCCGCCGTCGCCCAGGGCGCCAGCCGCGCCAACGGCGGGCAGCTCAGCTACCGCTACGTGTCGCCGCTGGCCGATGCCGGCGTGCCGCTCAAGGCCCTGCGCTGGCTGCTGGACCCCGACGGCCCGCTGCGCTTCAGGCCCGAGGCAAGCTGGGCGCAGTGGTCGTGGCTCGCCGCCTTCCTGCGCAACTGCCGGGGGCCGGTGAACCGCCGCATGACCGAGCGCCTGCTGGCCTTGGGCGCCTGCAGCCAGGCGGCGTTCGCGCGCCTGCAGGCCCAGGCGCAACTGGGCGACACCATCGCGCTGCGCGCGCCCGGCAAGCTCGTCATCTACCGCCGGCCGGCCGAGTTCGCCCGGGTGGCCGCGCGCCTGGCGGGCGGCGGTGCCGAGCAGGCCTTGTCGCACGACGACTGCGTGGCCCTGGAGCCCGCGCTGGCCCAGTTCGCGGCCGGCGAGGCCTCGCTGGCCGGCGGCATCTTCACGCCCGGCGAGGCGGTGGCAGACTGCCACGCCTTCTGCCAGCAGCTGTTCGCCCGGCTGCGGGAGCGCGAGCACTTCCGCGGCCAGCTCGCTGCCACGGTGCAGGGTTTTGACGTGGACGCCACCGGTGCCGTGCGCGCGGTGCGCACCTCGGCCGGTGCGGTGGCGGCGGACGAGGTCGTCCTCGCCGCCGGCCTGCAGAGCCGGGCGCTGGCAGCCGGGCTGGGCGTGACCCTGCCGCTGTACCCGCTCAAGGGCTACAGCCTGACCGCGCCCATCACCCCGGCCCACCGCCCACCCGAAGTCAGCGTGACCGACTTCGAACGCAAGATCCTCTACGCCCGCATCGGCAGCGACCTGCGCGTGGCCGCGATGGTGGACCTGGTGGGGGCCGACGAATCCATCGACCCCCAGCGCCTGGCCTCGCTGCAGCGCAGCGTGCGCGCCACCTTCCCGCACGCGGCGGACTACGACCGCGCCAGCGCCTGGGCCGGCCTGCGCCCCGCCACGCCCCACAGTGCGCCCATCGTCGGCGCCAGCGGCGTGCGCAAGCTGTGGCTCAACGTGGGCCACGGGCCGCTGGGCTTCACCTTCTCCTTCGCCACGGCCAACATCGTGGCGGAACTGATCAGCGGCCGCGCCAGCCCGCTGCCGCTGGACGGCCTCAGCCTGTGACCGACGACGACCTCAGCCACGCCCTGCGTGCCGCCGTGCTGGCACAGCGCTTCGAGACCACGCCCGACAGCCTGCAGGCCGGTGCCCCGCTGGGCTGGCACCCCAGCGTCGACCTGGCCGTGGCCGTCTTCCCGCCGGGTGGCGTGCCGGTGGCCGCCAACGTGCTGTTCTCGCGCGAGCACCCGCAGGGCCTGGTGGCGCGCTTCGGCGGCGCGTTCGGCCCGGTGGACAACGTCGCCTTCCATGCCGACGTGCGCAATGCGGCGGGTGACTCCTTCGCCTGGCTGCCTGGGGCGGACTGGTCGCAGATCGCCTTCCCCGCCTGGTTCGGCAGCGGCCCGCGCTTCGTCGCGCCTTACCCGGCATCACTGCTGAAGATGATGGTGGCCGTGGGCGTGGCGCGGCTGGTGGACGCCGGCCGCAGCGACTGGGCCTTGCCGTGGGCCTTCGCCGGCCAGACCCGCGCCGTGGCCGACTGGCTGTTCGACATGATCACCGTCAGCAGCAACGGGGCCACGTCGGCGCTGGTGGCCCACCTGCACGCGCGCGGCGCCATCCGGCGTGAAGCTGAGGGCCGGGGCGGCCGCGAGGTGCACAACGAGCTGCACACGCTGTTCGCCGCCCACGGCCTGCCGGGCCTGCAGCTGGCCAACACCCAGCCCGACGGCGGCTGGGGCAACGGTGCGGGCTCGGGCGTGGGCCAGATCCAGATGACGGCCTGGGACGCGCTGCGGCTGATGTGGCGCCTCGACGCTGACGCGCCTGCCATGCCCGAACTCGTCAGCCCGGCCAGCCGCGCCGTCATCCGCCGCGCGCTGGACGCGCAGAAGCTCAACGAGATCCTGTCCAGCGACTCGCTGCGCGCACAGCCCGGCTGGATGCCCGGGATTCCGGGCGCCCCGGCCCGCTTTGCACACAAGACCGGCAACACGCAGAACTACAGCAGCGACGCCGGCATCGTGCACGACGGTGCGCTGCACTACCTCATCGCCGTCACCACCAGCCTCGGCAGCCGCTACGCGCCGCAGCCCGGCACGGCCACCACCTGGAAGCTGCCCGCCCTGGGCGCGGCGGTGCATGCATGGCTGATGGCGAATTCCTGATTCCGCCGCTGCGCCCCGGCGCGGCCATTGCCGTCATTGCGCCGGCCGGCCCACCCAAGCCCGGGCGGCTGGACCCGGTTGCAGGCTGGCTGCGCGAGCGCGGTTACGTGCCCGCACTGCTGCCCAGCTGCTTTGGCCCGCCGCCGCTGGACTTCCTGGCAGCGCCTGACGTGGCGCGCCTGTCCGACGTGCACACCGCCTTTGCCGACCCGCGCTTTGCCGCCGTGCTGGCCCTGCGCGGCGGCTCGGGCTGCATCCGCCTGCTCGATGGGCTGGACCTCGGCCGGCTGGCCGCCACGCCCAAGCTGCTCATCGGCTACAGCGACCTCACCGTGCTGCACGCGCTGCGCACGCGGGCTGGCATCCCGTCGCTGCACGCGCCCATGCCCGCCAGCGACTGGGGCCTGCCGGGTGCGGAGCCTGACACCGATGCGCTCTTTGCCGGCCTCGCCCGGGGCTGGCGCGCGGGCGATGTCGTCGGCCAGGTCGCGCCGCACCCGCTCAGCCGCGGCGGCGTCGCGCGTGGGCGGCTCATCGGCGGCAACCTCGCCATGTTCTGCGCGCTGCTGGGCACACCTTACTTGCCCGAGGTGGACGGTGCGCTGCTCTTCATCGAGGACGTCAGCGAGGGGCCCTATCGCGTGGACCGCCTGCTCACGCAGCTGCGCCTGGCCGGCGTGCTGGGCCGCATCGCCGGCCTGCTGGTGGGCAGCTTCACCGGCGCCGAAAGTGCCGACACCGTGCTGGCGGACCACTTGGCGCGCCTGCGCTGCCCCGTGCTGGCCGGCTGGCCCTCGGGCCACGGTCAGCCCAACCGGCCGCTGCCGCTGGGCGTGGCAGCCGAGATGGACGTGGCCGCAGGCACGCTGCGCCTGGGTTGACACAAAAAAGCCCCGGCAGGCCGGGGCTTGAGAGTGCCGGCGGGTGGCCGGCCAGGGAGCTGATGGCTCACCAGAACTTGTAGTTCACGGTGAACTGGTAAGCGCGGCCGCGCGGGTCGGCCACCCGCGGTTCCCACGAGCTGCCTGCACCGGTGTTGCCGTCGTAGGCGGCCGAGAACGGCGGGTCGTCGTTCAGCAGGTTCTTGATGCCCAGGGTCAGGCCCAGGTTCTTGATGCCGGTGTAGCTGATGCTGGCGTTGTAGGTGATGTACTTGGCCACGTTGGGCTTCCACTCGGGCGGCACGATGCTGCCGTTGGCCACACCGGGCAGCTGTGCGTCCTTGTAGCCAGCGCGCCAGAGCTGTTGGAAGGTGCCGGTCCAGTCGCCTTCGGCGTACGTGAAGGTGGCCGAATGCTTCCAGCGCAGGCCCAGATCGCCGGCGCGGGTGAACACGCCGATCTCGCTGGCGCCCATGGGCGCACTGGCGATCAGGCGCGAGCGCTTGTCCAGCAGGTAGCTGCCTTCCAGCTTGGCGACCAGGCGGCCGGCGCCGAGCGCGGTGGTGCCGCTGAGCGACAGATCCACGCCCTTGGTGACGGTCTCGCCGGCGTTGACCCAGCGGTCGTCGATGGCCTGCAGCGTGCCTGAGGCGTCGCGGATGAAGTTGTCCGGGAACAGCGCGTAGTTCTTGACGATGTCGCTCACCGCGATGGACTGGATGGTGCCGGTCTTGCGGATCTGCCACCAGTCGGCGCCCACAGCCACGTCGGCGGTGGGCGACCACACCAGGCCCCAGGTCCACTGCTTGCTTTTCTCGGGGCCGAGGTTGGCTTTGCCGCCGGTCAGGATGGTGGGGGTGATGGCGGCGCAGGCCGGGTTGTTGGCGTCCACCAAGCCGGTGGCGCACTTGGCTGGGTCCACCAGATCCTTGCCGGAATACGGGGACTCGGTCACGCCATTGAACAGCTGGTTGAAGGTGGGCACGCGGAAGCCCCGGCTGGAGGACGCACGCACCAGCAGCTGCTCGAAGGGCTGGTAGCGCAGCGAGAACTTCGGGTTGGTGGTGCTGCCAAAGCCGGTGTAGCTGTCGCGGCGCACGGCGGCGCCGGCCTCGAGGTTCTTGAGCACCGGCACCAGCACCTCGGCGAACACGGCCTTGATGTCGCGCTTCACCGTGTCCAGCGTGTTCACGCTGTCGAAGGGGGCGTTGAAAATGGTGGCCTGGGTGGCGGCGTCGGTCGCGTTGCCGTTGAACTTGTACTGCTCGTTGCGCACGTCGGCACCCACGGCGGCCATCACGTCGCCGGCGGGGAGCTTGAACACCGGGCCGGTGGCGGTGAAGTCCGCCTGACGCAGCGTGAACTTGCCGCCGTACAGCGTCACGCCGTCGGCGCGCACGCCGTCCAGTGCCGACATGGCGGGGGCGCTCTGCGTGATGCCGTCGGCCGAGAAGGGGTTGAGCACGCCGGTGTTGATGAGCGCGGCGAAGGGCTTGCTGTAGAAGTAGCCGTGCTTGAGCAGCGAGGTGGTGTCGCTGGTGGCCTGGGACACGCCGGTCTTGTAGTCCCAGCCGGCGAACAGCGGGCCTTCAGCACCCACGAGCACGCGCTGGGTGTCGGCCGTGGTTTCGATCTCGCGGTTGCCGCAGGGCATGCAGCGCCAGCGGAAGGCCAGCGGCAGGCCGCGGTTTTTTTCCAGTGTCGGGAAGGTGGAGACCAGTGCGTTGAAGACCGAGCTGTAGGCCTGGCCGGTGGCTGGGTAAGCGAGGTTGAAGAAGGGGCTGGTGGTGGACGTGGAGCTGGAGACCTGGTTGGGGGAGAAGCTCTTGTCGGTCACCACATGGGCGCCCACGTACTCAGCGAACACCTGGTGCTCGCCCAGCGCCAGCGTGCCGCGCAGCACGGCGTTGCTGGACTTGACCGGTTGCTGCAGCACGGCGGCGCGGCCCGTGTCCCAGGCGCAGCCCCACTTGGCAGCCGGCGAGGCCCACAGCACAGCGTCGTACGGGGCCTGGCCCGCGATGGACGAGCAACCCGCCTGGCCCGGCAGGTTCAGTGGGTTGATGCCGTTCATGGCCAGCGTGGTGCCGGGCTGGATGGGGCCCGTGCCACGGCCAGCGCTGCTCAGGTTGTCGCGGCTCAGCGCGCTGTTCAGGCTGGAGATGGCGAAGACCGTGGCGTAGGGCGTGCCGCGCGTGTCCACCGACAGGCCGCGGTTGGGTTGGAAGGTGTTGACAAAGTCGCGCTGGTCGCCGCGCAGCATCTGCGTGTCGCTGAACGACAGCGAGGCCAGCACGTTGAACTTGTCCTTCTCGATGTTGCCGTAGCCGCCCGTGAGCTGCACGCGGCCGATGTTGCCGCCGCCGGCCTGGGTGACGTCGGTGAAGGCTTGCGCCTCCAGGCCGGCGTAGTCCTTGCGCAGGATGAAGTTGATGACGCCGCCGATGGCGTCGGTGCCGTAGATGGCGGAGGCGCCGTCCTTCAGCACCTCCACGCGCTCGATGGCGGCGAAGGGGATCTGCTGCAGGTCCACCACACCGCCGTTCAGGCCGTGGGCGGCCACGCGGCGGCCGTTCAGCAGGATGAGCGTGCTGGCGGCGCCCTGGCCGCGCAGGTTGGCCGAGCTGGCGCCGTTGTTGCCCCGGGCGGCACCGGCCACCACGTCGGCGTTGGAGGCCAGGTTGTCCAGGCCGTTGCCGTTCACGCTGAGCGTGCTGATCAGCTGCTCGGCCGACACGATGCCCTGGCGCTCGATGTCCTTGCGGGAGATGACCTGCAGGGGCAGGGCGCCTTCGTCCTTGATCCGCTTGATGCTGGAACCCGTGACCTCCACGCGCTCCAGCTTCGTGCCCTCGGCCTGCGCCATCACGGCGCTGGCATGTGCCGCCAGACCCAGCACGGCGAGCTGCGCCGCCAGACGATTCAACTTCATTGCAAGCACTCCTTTTCAATTCGATCGCCGGCGATGTTCGCTGCCCCGCGCAGCCCCGCCCAGGGGGCATCACCCCAGGTGTTGCGTGGCGTTCAATGAATGCTTGTGGGCGGCGCATAACCTGTGGGAATGCGTGCTGTTGTGATAGCACGCTCACGGTGCCTCCGTGCCCGCCTACAGTGCCACGCCATGCCTTTGTGGAGCCCCCGATGCGACTGATCACCGAGGCCGACGTTGCGGCCGTGCTCGACCCCGACAGCGCCGTGGCCGCGCTGCGCGCCGCCTTCGCCCAGCACGGCCGTGGCCAGGCCCAGGTGCTGGCCCGCCACCGTGCCACCGCCGCGCACGAAGGCGCCGCGCTGGCCATCAGCGCGATGGGCGCCATCCTGGAGGCCGACGGCCCGCTGCCCGCCGTGCTGGGCACCAAGGTCTACTCGGAATCGACCCTGCTCGACCTGATGGACCAAGCCAACAAGGCCGGCCGGCCGAAGCTCGAGACGCTGCCCTACGCGCCGGGCCGCGCCGCGGTCGACAAGATGTCGGAGGACGGCGAGGCCGAGCCGCCGGAAG
>JBBIVU010000138.1:0-9198 GCA_037439585.1 Roseateles sp.
CGTGGTCAATACGAAGATGCTGTCCAGCCCCATGGCTTTGGCGCGTTGCTCGATTCTTTTCAGCAGACGGTCGCCATCGCCCTGGCCCTGCACTTCGGCCGATACCGTGAGTGCAGCCATTTCTGCGGTGCGGGCCTCCACGTAGGGGTACAAGGCCGCGCATCCGAAAATGACGCCGTCGTGTTCGATGCCCGTGTAAAGCTCGGCATCGCGCTCGATTTCCGTCCGGCTGCGTTTGACCAGCGTGCCGTCGCGCTCGAAGGGCTCGATGAGTTTGATGATGCCGGCCACGTCGTCGGAACTGGCTTCGCGCAGGCTTTCCAGCTTCTCGTCGACAACCATGGTGCCGATGCCGTCGTGGGTGTAAACCTCTTGCAGCAGGGCGCCATCCACCGCGAACGGGATGATGTGCGAGCGTTCCACGCCGGCCCGGCAGGCTTCGGCGCAGTGGCGCAGGTAGAAGCTCACGTCGGTGGGCTCGGGGTTCGGCGCGGCCCTGGCCAGCATGCGGTCGGCGTCAGCCACGGCAAGCTCGGTGTCGATGGGGCTTTCCGGGTCGCTGGGGTCTTCCGGCACGCCGGGCACTTCGCAAACGAACAGCAGCTTGTCCGCCTGCAGCGCGATGGCCGTGGAGGTGGCCACGTCTTCCATGCTGAGGTTGAAGGCCTCGCCCGTGGGCGAGAAGCCAAAGGGTGAGAGCAGCACGATGGCGCCGATGTCGATGGCGCGCTGGATGGCGGCAGCGTCCACCTTGCGCACGAGGCCGGAGTGCTGGAAGTCGACGCCGTCCACGATGCCCACGGGGCGTGCAGTGAGGAAGTTGCCTGACACGACCCGCACGGTGGCGTTGGCCATGGGCGTGTTCGGCAGGCCCTGGCTGAAGGCCGCTTCGATCTCGAATCGCAGCTGGCCGGCGGCCTCCTGGGCGCAGTCGAGCGCGACGGCATCGGTGATGCGGCGGCCGTGGCTGTAGCGCGGAGTCTGGCCCTTGGCAGCCAGTTGTTCGTTGACCTGGGGGCGGAAGCCGTGCACCAGCACGAGCTTGATGCCCATCGCGTGCAGGATGGCCAGGTCTTGTACGAAGTTGTTCAACTTGCCGGCGGCCACCAGCTCGCCCGGCATGCCGACGACGAAGGTCTCGCCCCGGTAGGCGTGGATGTAGGGCGCCACGGACCGGAACCAGGGCACGAAGGTGTGGGGAAAGACGAGACCGCTCATGGCGCGGGATTCTCGGGCCTGCGGGACAATGCGGCGGCAATGAGTTCCCAAATTCCTGAGAGCCGGCCCGTCCAGCCGGCTCTTTCCATTTCCTTCCCTGAATCGCTGCCGGTCTCGGCTCGGCGCGACGAGATCGCGCAGGCGCTTGTCCAGCACCAGGTTGTCATCGTCTGCGGCGAGACCGGCTCGGGCAAGACGACGCAGTTGCCCAAGATCGCGCTGGCCATGGGCCGTGGGCGCCTGAACGGCGGCGGCCTGATCGGCCACACGCAGCCGCGGCGCATCGCCGCCAGCAGCGTGGCCAAGCGCATCGCCGAGGAGCTGAAGACGCCGCTGGGCGACGTCGTCGGCTACAAGGTGCGCTTCCAGGACCGGCTGTCCAAGGGCGCGTCGGTCAAGCTGATGACGGACGGCATCCTGCTGGCCGAGACGCAGAGCGACCCGCTGCTGAAGGCCTACGACACGCTCATCATCGACGAGGCCCACGAGCGCAGCCTCAACATCGACTTCCTGCTCGGCTACCTGCGCGAGCTGCTGCCGCGCCGGCCGGACCTGAAGGTCATCGTCACGTCGGCCACCATCGACGCGGACCGGTTCGCCAAGCATTTCGAGTCGGCCAAGGGCCCGGCGCCTGTGCTGATGGTCAGCGGCCGGCTGTTCCCGGTGGAGCAGCGCTACCGTCCGTTCGAGGAAAGCCGCGAGTACGACCTGAACAACGCGATCTGCGACGCGGTGGACGAGCTGTGGCGCGAGGGCGGCGGCGACGTGCTGGTGTTCCTGCCGGGCGAGCGCGAGATCCGCGAGGCGGCCGAGGCGCTGCGCAAGCACCACCCGCCGGGCGTGGACATCCTGCCGCTGTTCTCGCGCCTGTCCGAGGCCGACCAGAACAAGGTCTTCGAGCCGCACGGCGCGCGCCGCATCGTGCTGGCCACCAACGTGGCCGAGACCTCGCTGACGGTGCCGGGCATCCGCTACGTGATCGACCCCGGCCTGGCGCGCGTGAAGCGCTACAGCTACCGCAACAAGGTCGAGCAGCTGCTGATTGAGCCCATCAGCCAGGCCGCGTCCAACCAGCGCGCCGGCCGCTGCGGCCGCGTCAGCAACGGCATCTGCGTGCGGCTGTACAGCGAGAAGGAATTCAACGAGCGGCCGAAGTTCACCGACCCGGAAATCCTGCGCAGCAGCCTGGCCGGCGTCATCCTGCGCATGAAGTCGCTGCACCTGGGCGACGTGGAGCGCTTCCCCTTCCTGGAGGCGCCGCGGCCCAAGGCCATCGCCGACGGCTACCAGCTGCTCAACGAGCTGGGCGCCACCGACGACGCCAACGAACTGACGCCGCTGGGCAAGGAGTTGTCGCGCCTGCCGCTGGACCCGCGTGTGGGCCGCATGATCCTGGAGGCCCGCACGCGCGACGCGCTGACGGAGGTGCTGGTCATCGCGTCGGCGCTGTCAGGCCAGGACGTGCGCGACCGTCCGCAGGAAGCCGCCCAGGCCGCCGACGAAAAGCACAAGAAGTTCGACGACGAGAAGTCGGAGTTCATGGGCTATCTGAAGCTGTGGAAATGGCTGGGTGAAAGCCGCGGCGGTGAGGGCCAGCACAAGCTGTCGCACCGCAAGCAGGAGCAGCTGCTGCGCGAGAACTTCGTCAGCCCGCGCCGTGTGCGCGAGTGGCGCGACGTGCATTCGCAGCTGCAGACGGTCGTCGCCGAGCACGGCTGGCGGATGAACCAGAGCGATGCGACCTACGAGCAGATCCACCTGTCCATGCTGGCCGGCCTGCTGGGCAATATCGGCCAGAAGAGCGACGATGAGGACTGGTACCTCGGCGCGCGCGGCATCAAGTTCTACCGCCACCCGGGTGCGCACCTGAGCAAGAAGCCGGGCCGCTGGATCGTCGCGGCCGAGCTGGTCGACACCTCCCGGCTCTACGGCCGGGGCCTGGCCAACATCGAGCCGCAATGGCTCCCGCCCATCGCCGGCCACTTGATCAAGACCCAATTGCTGGAACCCCACTGGGAGAAGAAAGCGGCCGAGGTGGTGGCGCTGGAGCGGGCGACGCTGTACGGCATCGTGCTGTACAGCAACAAGCGCGTGAACTTCGGCCGCGTGGACGCCAAGGCGGCGCGCGAGATCTTCATCCGCGAGGGCCTGGTCAGCGACGAGCTGCCGGAAGACCTCGTGCGCAGCCTGCCGTTCATAGCCCACAACCGCCGCCAGATCAGCAAGGTCGAGGCGCTGGAGCACAAGTCGCGCCGGCAGGACGTGCTGGTGGACGACGAGCTGATCTACGCCTTCTACGACGACAAGCTGCCGGCGCATGTGTACAGCGGCGCCACGCTGCTGAAGTGGTGGCGCGAGGCCAGCAAGGCCGACGACAAGCTCTTGCAGCTCAGCCAGGACGAGCTGATGCGCCACGAGGCGTCGGGCGTCACCAGCGAGGCCTTCCCCAAGGTCATCCGCCTGGGCGGCGTGGACTGCGCGGCGACCTATCTGCACCAGCCCGGCGACCCGCGCGACGGCCTGACGGTGACCGTGCCCATCTTTGCGCTGAACCAGGTCAGCGAGGAGCGCGCCGAGTGGCTGGTGCCCGGCATGCTGGCGGCCAAGGTCACAGCGCTGCTGAAGAGCCTGCACCAGAAGCCGCGCGCGCGGCTGACGCCTCTGCCGGACTTCGTGGCCGAGTTCATCGAGCTGCAGCCCTTCTGCCAGGGCGGCCTGGTGGACACGCTGCTGCGGGCCGTGAAGGACCGCAGCCAGATCGCCGTGCAGCGCAACGACTTCAAGCTGGAGCAACTGGCACCGCACCTGTTCATGAACTTCCGCGTCGTGGACGAGCATGGCCGCCAGCTGGGCCAGGGCCGCCAGCTCGCCGCGTTGAAGGCGGAGCTGGGCGGGCAGGCGCGCTCGGCTTTCCAGGCGCTGGCGGCGCTCAAGCTGCCGGCGGCCGAGGCGCCCAAGCCGGTGCCAGCGTCGGCGCCGGCCGCAGGGAAGGGCGTTCGTGCTGAGATCGTCAAGAAACCTGAGCCGGCCCGCGACGCCAGCCAGGCCTACACCGACTGGACCTTCGGCGAACTGCCCGAGCTGCTGGAGGTCCGCAAAGGCGGCCAGACGCTGGTCGGCTTCCCCGCGCTGATCGACAAGGGCAACCATGTCGAGATCGAGGTGTTCGACGAGCCCGAGGTCGCTGCGGCCAAGCACCGTGCCGGCCTGCGCCGCCTCATCGCGCTGCAGCTCAAGGAGCCGCTTCGTTTTCTCGAGAAGAACATTCCCGACCTGCAGCGCATGTCCGTGCTCTACATGGCCCTGGGCACGGCCGAGGAGCTGCGCGACCAGATCATCGGCGTGGCGTTGGACCGCGCCTTTCTGGGCGACCCGTTGCCCACCGACCCGATTTCGTTCAAGAAGCGCATCGACGAAGGCCGCAGCCGGCTCAACCTGATCGCGCAGGAGGTGGCCCGCGCGGCGCACGCCGTGCTGCAGGAACTGGCCAACGCCAGCCGCAAGCTGAAGGACTCGCGCCCGGCCAAGGACGTCGGTGATGACATCACTGCCCAGTTGCAGCGCCTCGTGCCCAAGCGCTTTGCGCTGGACACGCCCTGGGCGCAGCTGCAGCACCTGCCGCGCTACCTCAAGGCCATCACGGCGCGGCTCGACAAGCTGCGTGCCGATGCCGCGCGGGACGCCAAGCTGATGAGCGAAGTGAAGCCGCTGGAGCAGCGCTACACCCGCCGCGTCGCCGAGCTGAAGGGCGTGAAGGACGCCCGGCTGGACGACTTTCGCTGGCAGCTGGAGGAACTGCGCGTGAGCCTGTTCGCTCAGGAATTGCGCACGCCGCAGCCGGTGAGCGTGAAGCGGCTGGACAAAGTGTGGAGTCAGCTGACCAGTTGACTCCACACTTTGCGGGGTTGACGCACTTGGCCGCAGGGGCAGGTGAGGTGGCAGCCACAAGGTCTGGAGCCCGATCACGGATGGAGCGCCGCCGGTGGAGACGGTGGGAATGAGCCCTCGCGACGTGAGCAGATGCACACAAGTCGCGGCTAGCCGAAGGCTTGGGGTGCAAATCCGTTGCATTTCTGGGCTTGCCCGGGGGTCGAGGCCCCCCGGCCTGGAGTCCAATGTGGGCACACCAACTGTTACAGCCCGCCCCACCTGCCGTGCCTGAAACCAGCCCTGCCGCCCCACCGTTGAGGAGCTTCGGCCGTTTCGAGCTGCGCGCCTTGCTCTTCAAGAGCGCGCGCAGCTTGCTGTGGCGTGTTTTTGATGGCCGCCACGGCCAGGAACTGATGCTGTGCATGCCTCGCGAGAAGCCCAACAGCGCTGCTGCCCTGGCGCACTGGCTGCGCATGGCCCAGGCGGGCGGGCGGGTGCAGCACCCCAACGTCGCGCCGGTGTTCGAGATCGGCGATGTGGAGCAGTGGCCCTATGTGGCCTACGACCGCGCGCTGGGAGAGACGCTGGACGAGCGCCTTGCACGCCAAAGCGCACCGCTGCCCATCGAGGCGGCCGGCTGGGTGGCACAGCTGCTGGAAGGGCTGGCCTTCGCGCATGAAGCCGGCCATGCCCACCGCGACATCCAGACGGCCAGCCTCCTGATCGACGCCACCGACAAGGTGCGGCTCATCGGGCTGGAGGTGGCCCAGGAAGTCTTTCCGGCCACCGTGGACTTCAACACGGTCACCCGTCGTGCCGTGCGTGAGTCGGCCGAGGAGGATGTCTTGTGCGTCGGCATCCTGCTCAATCGCATCCTCAGCGGCAGGCCCGTGCTGGAGGAGCGCGACCTGCAGGCCGTGGTGCAGCAGATGCAGCCCCTGGGCCGCGAGCTGGTGCGACTGGGCTGGGAGACGCCCCACCCCATCCCCGACCCGCTGCGTGCCATTTGCAACCGCGCGACCGACCGCCAGCTGCGTCAGCGCTACCACCTGGCCCGCAGCTTCTGGCGCGCGCTGGACGGTTGGCGCCAGTCGGCCGCGTATGACAATGGCGGCCCCATCGTGCTGCTGCTGGACAGGCTCCAGCGCAACGGCCACCTGCCCATGTCCAGCACAGGGCTGCACCGCTTCATGTCCGGTTCGGGCCTGGAGTCCCAGCATGCGAGCGCATTGTCGGAATTCGTGTTGAAGGACATGGCGCTCGGCCTGGAACTGGTGCGTCGTGTGAACAGTGCGCTCAAACAGGCCGGCCATGGCGGTGAGACGGTGCTGAACATGCAGCGTGCCATCCAGATGGTGGGCCTGGACGGGCTGCAGTACGCCGCCAACTCCCTCAAACCCTGGCCTGGCCCGCTGGCGCCCGTGGCGGCCGAGATGCTGCGCCAGCTGATGGCCCGTGTCACCAAGGCGGCGCAGGTGGCGCAGGCGCTGCGGCCGGCAGGTTATGACGCCGAGGTGGTGCACCTCATCACCGTCATGCAGAACCTCGGCCGGTTGCTGCTGCAGTACCACTTTCCTGACGACGCCCAGCAGATCCGCCAGCTGATGGTGCCGCCCGACCTGGAAGTGCCCCCCTCGACAGGTGAACGCCTGCCGTCCCTCGAGGCGGGCGAGCGAGCCCGGAGCGGCCCGCCTTCTTCCGAGCCGCCCGTTCCGCCGTCCATGAGCGAACAGGCGGCCGCCTACGCCGTGTTGGGGTGCGACCTCGACGCGCTGGGGGGCGCCGTGGCCCGCCATTGGGGCCTGGGTGACGAACTGCTGCACATGATCCGCCGCCAGCCTCTGGATGCCGCTGTCCATCCCGCGCACACGGACGCTGACACGCTGCGGCTGACCTGCAGCCTGGCCAACGAGCTGGTGGATGCCCTGGGGCTGCCGGAGGCGCGTCGCCGCCTGGGCGTCGAAGTGGCCACGCGGCGCTACGCCAAGGCGCTGGGCATCGGCCTGCGCGACGTGATGGAGGCCCTCAACCCCGGCGCCTCCCGGCCGCCGGAAGGCACGGACGGGCCAGACCCGCAGGCAGTGGCAGGCCAACCTGCGGCTCTGCCATCACCCACCGGTGCGCCTGTGGCACCTGCGCCGTCGCTGCGCGAGCGGCTTTCCGCCCGCGGCGGATCCTGAGGTACCGCGCCATGGCCGACGAAACCCCGCCCCAGCTTGGCCGCTTCCGCCTGCTGCAACGCCTGGGGGAGGGCGCGCAGGCCACTGTCTGGCTGGCGCACGACCCGCTGCTGGACCGGGAGGTGGCCGTCAAGCTGCTGAAACCGGCCGCCGAACCTGGCAGTGTGGATGAATGGCTGCACGAGGCCCGGGCCGTCAGCCGGCTCACACATCCCAACATCGTGCCGGTCTTCGAGGCTGACACCCAGGGCGGGCATTCCTACCTCGTCTTCGAGTACGTCAGCGGCGGCACGTTGAGCCAGCGTCTGCGTGCCGGGCCGCGCCCGAGCGCGGTGGAGGCCGTGACGCTGATGCTGGGCGTGCTGGACGGGCTGAGTGCCGCCCACGCTGTGGGGCTGGTGCACCGCGACCTCAAGCCCAGCAACATCCTGCTCGACGCCCATGGCCGGCCCCGCGTGATGGACTTCGGCATTGCAGCGCGCGTCTCCAGCGGCGCGGACCTGCCAACCCGCATCGTGGGCACGCCGGGCTACATCTCTCCCGAAGCTGCCAGCGGTGCTGCAGCCAGTCCGCAGATGGACGTGTTCGCAGCTGCCGTCATGCTGGCCGAGATGCTCAGTGGCCAGCGCCTGAACCACGACCCCGACCCCTGGCGGGCCATACGCCGCGTGCAGACCACCGACCTCGTGCTGCCCTCCGGCCTGGATGCCAGCGTGGACGACCGGCTGCGGGCCATCGTGCAACGGGGCCTGGCGCGTGAGCCGCAGGCCCGCTGGCCCAGTGCCGCACTCATGCGCGAGGCCCTCACCGCCTGGCTGCGGCCCGTGTCCGAGCCCGCCGGCGAGGCGCAGCAAGACGCACCGGTGCTGGACTTTCTGCTGCGCCGCATGCGCCACAAGAGCGACTTTCCGGCGCTGTCGGACGCCATCGTGCGCATCCAGCGCCTGACGCAGTCCGAGCATGAAAGCCTGGCCACGCTGTCCAATGAAATCCTCAAGGACGTGGCCCTCACGCAGAAGCTGCTGCGCCTTGTCAACACGGCGCAGTACCGGCATGCGAGTGGGGGCATCGGCACCGTGTCGCGCGCGGTGGCGCTGATCGGCTTCGCCGGCATCCGCAACCTGGCGCTGAGCCTGGTGCTGCTGGAACGCATGGAGAACAAGGGCCATGCCCGGCGCCTGCGGGAGGACTACCTGCGTTCGCTGATGGCGGCGTCGCTTGCACGCGAACTGTGCCCGAACCCCCGCGAAGCCGAGGAGGCCTTCCTCGGAGCGATGTTCCACCACCTGGGCCGCTCGCTGTCGGAGTTCTATTTTCCGGAAGAGGCCGAAGCTGTGCGCCGCCTCGTCAGCCCGGCAGAAGGCGGGCAGACCTCCCTCAACGAGGAGGCGGCATCCATCCACGTGCTGGGCATGAGCTACGAGGCCCTTGGCCTGGGCGTGGCCCGCCAGTGGGGGCTGCCGGACGGCCTCCAGCGCTCCATGTGCCGGCCGGTGGGCGAACCCCCGCAGCGGCTGCTGGACGACAGTGGCGAACGGCAGCGCTGGCTCGCCCGTGCCAGCAATGACATGGCGGACCTCATCATCAACACCCCGCCCGACCAGGCGCATGCGAAGCTGCGCGCGCTGGCCCAGCGCCACGCCCGGGCCCTGGGGCTGAGCGCGGAGTCGTTCGAGCAGGCGGTGGACACGGCGCGACAGCACCTGACGCAGCTCGCCGACGCCCTGGACCTGCGTCTGCCGCGCGACTCCCGCGCACAGCGTCTGCTTGCACCGCTGGCGCCGTCCGTGCACGACTCCCTGACGCTGCACGAACTCGCACCCACGATGGGCCTGGACCGCAGCCAAGGCACCCCCCCACCCCCCCCCTCAGAGCGGGCCACGGAGCTGTTGGCGGCGGGTGTTCAGGACATCACCGATGCCATGGTCGA
>JBBIVU010000139.1:0-9146 GCA_037439585.1 Roseateles sp.
GCTGGGGCGACCTGGCGGACCTGCTGGCCGACGTGGCCATGGAACACATGCGCCCCGACATGCCGCCGCCCGACACCGGCAGCCTGGCTGGCGATCTGGCCGCCTGGAGCGAGCAGTTCCTGGACGAAATGGCCTCCGACGTGGGCCGCGCCGTGGTGCGCGACGTGCTGGCCGGCACCACGCGGGTGGAAGGCCAGCCCGTGCCCTGCCGCTGCTACGAGTTCACCGCGTCGCAACTGGACGCCATGCTCACCCGCGCACGCGCCCGGGGCGAGCCCGACCTGCCCACCACCGACGCTCTGATGGACGGCATCGTGGCGCCCATCCTGCACCGGCTGCTGTTCGCACCGCAGGTGCCGGATGCGGCCTGGCTGCAGGACCGCTTGCAACACAGCCTCGGCGCCCGGCCCCGGCCGTGAAATGACCCTGGCCCGCGCACGCGGCCGGGGTGACTTGTCCACAGTCGCTCCTTAAAATTCGGGGTTTGCCCGAGCCTTCGCGCGGGCCTGCGTTCTTTCCAGGATCGAGATGCTCTACCCCAAGGAATTCGACGTCATCATCGTCGGCGGCGGCCATGCCGGCACCGAGGCCGCGCTGGCCGCGGCGCGCATGGGCGCGCTGACGCTGCTGCTGACCCACAACATCGAAACCCTCGGGGCGATGAGCTGCAACCCCAGCATCGGCGGCATCGGCAAGGGCCACCTCGTGAAAGAGGTGGACGCGCTGGGCGGTGCGATGGCGCTGGCCACGGATGAAGGCGGCATCCAGTTCCGCATCCTGAACGGCAGCAAGGGCCCGGCTGTGCGCGCCACGCGCGCTCAGGCCGACCGCATCCTCTACAAGGCCGCCATCCGCCGCCGGCTGGAGAACCAGCCGAACCTGATGCTCTTCCAGCAGGCCGTGGACGACCTGATGGTGGAAGGCGACCGCGTCGTCGGCGCCGTCACCCAGGCCGGCATTCAGTTCCGCGCCCGCGCCGTGGTGCTGACGGCCGGCACCTTCCTGGACGGCCGCGTGCACGTGGGCCTGCAGAACTACGCCGCCGGCCGCGCGGGCGACCCGCCGGCCGTGAGCCTGTCGGCGCGCCTGAAAGAACTGAAGTTGCCGCAGGGCCGCCTCAAGACCGGCACGCCGCCGCGCATCGACGGCCGCACGATCGATTTCAGCAAGTGCGAGGCGCAGCCGGGTGACCTGTCGCCCGTGCCGGTGTTCAGCTTCATGGGCAACACCGCCATGCACCCGCAGCAGGTGCCGTGCTGGATCACCCACACCAACCTGAAGACGCACGAGATCATCCGCAGCGGCTTCGACCGCAGCCCGATGTTCACCGGCGTCATCGAGGGCGTGGGCCCGCGCTACTGCCCCAGCATCGAAGACAAGGTGAACCGCTTCGCCGACAAGGACTCGCACCAGATCTTCCTGGAGCCCGAGGGCCTGACGACGCACGAGTTCTACCCGAACGGCATCTCCACCTCCCTGCCCTTCGACATCCAGCTGGCCGCCGTGCGCAGCATCCCGGGCCTGGAGAACGCCGACATCATTCGCCCTGGCTACGCCATCGAGTACGACTACTTCGACCCGCGCGGGCTGAAGGCCTCGTTCGAGACCAAGGTGGTCCAGGGCCTGTTCTTCGCCGGCCAGATCAACGGCACGACCGGCTACGAAGAGGCCGCCGCGCAAGGCCTGTTCGCCGGCCTGAACGCCGCGCTCCAAGTTCGCGGCGACGGGCCCTGGACCCCGGCGCGCGACCAGGCTTACCTGGGCGTGCTGGTGGACGACCTCATCACCAAGGGCGTGACCGAGCCCTACCGCATGTTCACCAGCCGCGCCGAGTTCCGGCTGCAGCTGCGTGAGGACAACGCCGATGCACGCCTGACTGAAGTCGGCCGGCAGCTGGGCTTGGTGGACGACGGGCGCTGGGCCGCCTTCAACCGCAAGCGCGACGCTGTTTCACGTGAAACAGAGAAGCTCAAAAGCACCTGGGTGCACCCGGGCATCCTGCCCGCGACGGACGCCGAGCGGCTGGTGGGCAAGGCGCTGGAGCGTGAATACAACCTCGCCGACCTGCTGCGCCGCCCGGGCGTGGGCTTTGACACCGTGGCCGAAGTGGCGGCCATCGCCAAGCCCGAGGTGACGGTTTCACGTGAAACACTCGCCGCCGAACTGGGCACCGAGCTGGCCGACCTCGTGGCCGAGCAGGTGGAGATCAGCGTCAAGTACGCCGGCTACATCAACAAGCAGGTGGACGACGTGGCCCGCGCCGCGCACTTCGAACACCTCAAGCTGCCGGAGGACCTGGACTACAGCCTCGTCCACGCCCTCTCCTTCGAGGCGCGGCAGAAGCTCAACACCCACCGCCCTGAAACGCTGGGCCAGGCCTCGCGCATCTCGGGCATCACCCCGGCGGCGATCTCACTGCTGCTGGTGCACCTGAAGAAGGGCAAGTTCAAGGGCTTCACCGAAGCCGCCGACACGGCGGCCACGGCATGAAAGACACCCTCCAAGCCGCCGCCGCCCAACTGGGCCTGAAGCTCAGCGGCCACCAACTCGACCAGCTGCTGGCCTACCTGGCCCTGCTGCAGAAGTGGAACAAGGTCTACAACCTGACCGCCGTGCGTGACCCGGCGCAGATGCTGAGCCACCACCTGATCGACAGCCTGTCAGCCCTGCCCCCGCTGCTGCGGCATGGCGCACCCCAGCGCCTGATGGACGTGGGTGCCGGCGGCGGCCTGCCCGGTGTGGTCATCGCCATCTGCTGCCCCGACACCGACGTGACCTGCGTGGATGCCGTGGCCAAGAAGGCCACCTTCATCCAGCAGGTGGCCGCAGAGCTGAAGCTGCCCAACCTGCACGGCGTGCACAGCCGGGTGGAGCAGCTGAGCACCGAGCCCTTCGGCCTCATCACCTCGCGCGCATTCGCTTCGCTGGTGGACTTCACCTCGCTGACGCGCCAGCACCTGGCCCCGGGCGCCGTCTGGATGGCCATGAAGGGCCAGCACCCGGCCGACGAAATCGCCGCGCTGCCGGCCAACGTGGAGGTGTTTCACGTGGAACAACTCAGCGTGCCGGGGCTGGACGCCCAGCGCTGCATCGTCTGGATGCGGCCCCAGTAGAAACAAAGCCACAGAGGCACCGAGCCACGGAGAAATCCGTGTCGCTCTCTCTGTGTCTCTGTGCCTCTGTGGCTGTGTTCGCCTTTATCCTCCCGCATCGACCCAGCCGCCCGCGACACCAAGAGATGGCCAAGATTTTCTGCATCGCCAACCAGAAGGGTGGCGTCGGCAAGACCACCACCACCGTCAACCTCGCCGCCGGCCTGGCGCAAGTCGGCCAGCGCGTCCTCGTGGTGGACCTGGACCCCCAGGGCAACGCCACCATGGGCTCCGGCATCGACAAGCGCAAGCTGGAGCTGACCGTCTACGACGTGCTGCTGGAGTCTGCCTCCATCGCCGAGGCGCGCGCCAGGGCCGACAAGGCCGGCTACGACGTGTTGGGCGCCAACCGAGAACTGGCCGGCGCCGAGGTGGACCTGGTGGCCCTGGAGCGCCGCGAGAAGCGCATCAAGACCGCCATCGCCGAGGTGGATGCCAACTACGACTTCGTGCTGATCGACTGCCCGCCGTCGCTGTCCATGCTCACGCTCAACGGCCTGTGCAGCGCGCACGGCGTGATCGTGCCCATGCAGTGCGAGTACTTCGCGCTGGAAGGCCTGACGGATCTCGTCAACACCATCAAGCAGATCCACGCCAACCTCAACCCCGACCTGCAGATCATCGGCCTGCTGCGCGTGATGTTCGACCCGCGCATCACCCTGCAGCAGCAGGTCAGCGACCAGCTCAAGGCCCACTTCGGCAACAAGGTGTTCGACACCGTCATCCCCCGCAACGTGCGCCTGGCCGAGGCGCCCAGCTACGGCCTGCCGGGCGTGGTGTTCGACCCGAGTTCCAAGGGCGCCGTGGCGTTTGTGGACTTTGCCAAAGAGATGGTGAAGCGCATCGAGACAATGCGGTGATCGCGCTGCGCCTGCGCCCCATGACCCCGGCCGATGCCGACGCGGTGGCCGCCCTGCACGTCACCAGCTGGCGCAGCACCTACCGGGGCGTGTTCGGTGACCACTACCTCGACCACGAAATCGACGCCGAGCGCCGCACCGCCTGGCGCGAACGGCTGCTATCGGCCCCGCCCTCGGCGGACTGGGGCCTGGTGGCCGAAGACGGCACCGGCCGCCTCGTCGGCTTCGCCTACGTGCAACCCGAGCACGACCCCACCTGGGGCGACTACATCGACAACCTCCACGTGGCACCCGACCTCCAAGGCGCAGGCCTGGGCCGCCGGCTGATGCAGGCCGTGGCCGAGCGCCTGCAGCGCGATGGCTCCACCCGCCCGCTGCACCTCTGGGTGCTGGACGCCAACACCCCCGCCCGCCGCTTCTACGAGCGCCTGGGCGCCGAGGTCATCGGCCCGCAACTCAGCGACCCGCTCGCCGGCCAGCAACACACCGTGTGGCGCTGCGTGTGGCGCGAACCGGCCCGCCTGCTCGACCATGCCTGACCTGTCTACCCTCGCCCTGCGCGCCGAGCTTGCCGGCCTGGACGCCTCCGCGCCACCCCAGGAAACCAACGTCGACGGCTGGCTGATCCGCCTGTCGCCCGGCAAGGCCAAGCGCTCGCGCTGCATCAACGCGCTGCGCGAAGGCACGTTGCCACTGGACGAGTTGCTGGCCCGCTGCCAGCGCGCCTACGACGCTGCCGGCCTGCCGCTGGCCGTGCGCTTGACGCCCTGGAGCCTGCCTGCTGACCTAGATGCCCGCCTGGCTGCCAAGGGCTGGGGCGCTTTCGATGCAGCTGACGTGATGGTGCTGGACACCCTCTTGCCCGACCCCGCACCGCTGCCCCTCCAGGGCCTGGACGCGCCCGCCTACGCCGCGCTCGTGGGTGCCCTGCGGGGATCGTCAGCTGCGGCGATCGCAGCCCATGCCGAGCGCATTGCCCACGCCCCGGTCACCTACCAGGGCTTTGCGCTGAACAACGCCGAAGGCCGGCTGCTGGCCTGCGGGCAGATGGTGGTGGCAGGCGACCTCGTGGGTCTGTACGACATCGCCTCCGCCATGCCCCGCCAGGGCCACGGCGAGCGCCTGTGTCGCTCGCTGCTGGCCCTGGCCCACCAGCAAGGTGCACGCCAAGCCTACCTGCAGGTGGGCAGCGACAACGCCGTGGCCCAGCGGCTGTACGCGCGCCTGGGCTTCACCTTCGCCTACCGGTACCACTACCGCAGCCCCGAGGCCGAGCTGGTCTGAGGCTGCCGCACGCACGGCCATCCGGGCCTCGCCAAGGCACATGTCGGAGCGGCGGCAGCGCCGCTGTTCCCGTCAGGCCAGCCCCAGGCTTTCTTCCAGGCCCAGGTGCACGTTCATGCTTTGCACGGCCGCGCCGCTGGCGCCCTTGCCGAGGTTGTCCAGCCGGGCCATGACCAGCACCTGGGTGTCGCTCGCGAACACGAACACGTCCACGCGGTTGGTGTCGTTGCAGGCCTGCACGTCGAAGAAGCCGCATTCCAGCGTGGCCGCGTCGCGCAGCGGCAGCACGTTGATGAAACGCTCGCCGGCGTAGTGCGCGGCCAGCGCCGCGTGCACGGCCTCGGGCGTCGTGCCGGCGCGAAGCTGGCTCAGGTGCAGCGGCACGCTCACCGCCAGGCCCTTGTAGAAGCTGCTCACGATGGGCATGAACACCGGCGGCGTGGCCAGGCCGGTGTGGGCGGCCATTTCCGGCAGGTGCTTGTGCTTCAGGCCCAGGCCGTAGGGGCGCGGCGCCTGCAGGTGGGCCGGCAGCGGCTGCTGCTCGTACTCGGCAATCATGCTCTTGCCACCGCCCGAGTAGCCGGTGATGGAGGTGGCACTGACGGCCGCATCCGGCGGCAGCAGGCCGGCATCCACCAGCGGGCGCACCGCCAGGATGAAGGCGCTGGCGTGGCAGCCCGGGTTGGCAATGCGCTTGGCGGCGCGGATGGCGGCGCGCTGGCCCTTCGCCAGCTCGGGCAGGCCGAAGGTCCAGCCCGGCACGGTGCGGTGGGCGGTGCTGGCGTCGATCAGGCAGGTGTTGGGGTTGGTGATCATGGCCGCCGCTTCGCGCGAGGCGGCATCGGGCAGGCACAGGAAGGCCACGTCGGCAGCGTTCAGCAGGCGGGCGCGTTCGGCGGGGTCCTTGCGTTTGTCGGCATCGATCTTGAGGACCTCGATGTCGCTGCGGGCCGCGAGGTATTCATGGATCCGCAGACCCGTCGTGCCCTCTTGCCCATCCACAAACACCTTGAACGTCATCGCCGCTGCTCCGCTGAAAATCGAGCCATGCAGGATAAGGGCAAACCATGAATTCATCGCGTGTACTGCTGCTCCCGGGCTGGCAAAACTCCGGCCCCGACCACTGGCAAAGCCGCTGGGAGCGCCTGCATGGCGATCTGCGCGTGGAACAGCACGACTGGGACTGGCCGCGCCGTGGCGACTGGATGGCGCGGCTGGACGAGGTGCTGCTGCAGGACGACGCCCCCGCCGTGCTGGTGGCGCACTCGCTGGGCTGCCAGCTGGTGGCAAGCTGGGCCGAGCACTCGCAGCACACCGCCCGCGTGAAGGGCGCGCTGCTCGTGGCCCCGCCCGACACCGAGCGCGACGACACCCCACCCCAGCTGCACAACTGGCGGCCCATCCGCCGCCAGCGCCTGCCCTTCCCCAGCATCGCCGTCATCAGCAGCGACGACCCCTTCGGCGCCGCCGAGCGCAGCGCGCAGATGGCGCAGGCCTGGGGGAGCAATGTGGTCATGGCGGGGCCGCGCGGGCATCTGAACGCGGACTCGGGCCTGGGCGACTGGCCCGAGGGTCGGTCCTTGCTGCACAGCCTCGCCAAGCCCTGAAGGACAATCCGCGCCCATGGCAACGAAGAAACCCAAAGGCCTCGGCCTTGGCCTGGAAGCCCTGCTGGGCCCCAAGGTCAGCGACACCCCCGCCCCCGAACGCGACGGCGCGCCCAGCACGCTGAAGCTGGAGCAGCTGCAGGCCGGCAAGTACCAGCCGCGCACGCGCATGGACGAGGGCTCGCTGTACGAGCTGGCCGAGAGCATCAAGGGCCAGGGGATCATGCAGCCCATCCTCGTGCGCCCGATCACGCCGAACGGCTCGGTGGGCTACGAAATCATTGCCGGCGAACGCCGCTTCCGCGCGGCCAAGCTGGCCGGCCTGCGCGAGGTGCCGGTGCTGGTGAAGGCGGTGCCCGACGAATCGGCCGCCGCGATGGCACTGATTGAAAACATCCAGCGTGAAGACCTCAATCCGCTGGAAGAGGCGCAGGGCCTGAAGCGCCTGACCGACGAGTTCGGCCTGACGCACGAACAGGCCGCGCAGGCCGTGGGCCGCTCGCGCAGCGCCGCCAGCAACCTGCTGCGCCTGCTGAACCTGGCCGCCCCGGTGCAGAACATGCTGATGGCCGGCGACCTGGACATGGGCCACGCCCGCGCGCTGCTGCCGCTGGACGGCGCCTCGCAGATCACCACCGCGAGCGAGATCGCTGCCAAGAAGCTCAGCGTGCGTGAGGCCGAGAAGCTGGTGGCCAAGACCCAGGGCGCCGCGCGCCAGGCCCCGCTGCTGCGCGTGAAAAGCGACAAGAGCCGCGACGTGCTGCGCCTGGAAGAAGAGCTGGCCGACGCGCTGGGCGCCACCGTGGAAGTGCGCGTGAAGAAGCGCACCAAGAAGGGCGGCCAGAGCGGTGAGCTGGCCATCCACTTCGACTCGCTGGACGCCCTGTCGGGCATCCTCGACAAGCTGCGCGGCGAGGGCTGAGAGCCCCGCTTCAGCCTCAGTCGGCGTCCGCCACGCAGCGGAAGCCGATCAGGCCCGAGCGGTCTTTGGACGGGGCCATCAGCAACAGCTTGCCGTGCTGGTCCAGCCGGCGCGTGTTGGGGAAGTACCAGGACGCGCCTTGCGGCTGGTACGGGCTGCCGCCGCGCACGATGGCAGCGCGCGTGCGGTCGTCCTCGAACTCGTCTGTCCACTGCCACAGCTGGCCCACCAGCTCCTGCACGCCGAAGGGGCTGGCCGCCTGCGGGTAGCGGCCCACCTCGGCCAGCGCGGGCAGATTGCGCGCGGTGTGCGCGGGCGGCACGAGGTCGTCGCGCCAGTCCGGTCCCCAGGGGTATCGGCGCCCATCGGTGCCCTGCGCGGCGTACTGCCATTCCCACTCGTGCGGCAGGCGCTTGCCGGCCCAGCGGCAGTAGGCGCGGGCGTCTTCCAGGCCCACCCACACCACGGGGCGCTTCAGGTCTTGCGGCGCGGGCTGTGCGCCTTGCCAGCGGGCCAGGAAGTGGTGGTCGTCCGCCGGCCGGTAGCCGGTGGCCTGCACGAAGCGGGCGAAGGCCTCGTTGGTGACCGGGTGCACGTCGATGTGAAAGCGCGGGATGGCCATGCGGTGCACGTGCTCGCGCCGCGCCACTGCCTCCCACGGGTACTGCACGTCCAGCCCCGGGCGGTTCTCGCCTTCGATCTGCAGGCCGGTCACTCGGAAGTCGAAGGCCGGCGTGGCCGGCACGGTCACCATGCCAGCGGGCGCGGCCTTCACGCGCGGCGTGGGCGCCTGGGGCACCAGGCGTTGGGGCAGCGGCTTCCATTCGCGCGAGTACGACGCCAGCGGCTTCTCGGCCAGCACCCGCTGCGCCTGCAGCACCGGTTGGGCCACGGCCACGCCGTCCGCGCTGCGCAGCTGCACCAACGCGCCAAAGCCGCGCGGCTCCAGCGCCAGCGTGACCGTGGCACGGCCGTCGGTGCCGACATCGGCCTTCAGCTCGCCGTCGCCATGCGGCACGAAGTTGAAGCGCAGCGTCGGGTTCTCGCTGACCGAGAAGTCCAGCTCGGCGTCGAACACCTTGCGGCCGGCGTAGCTGAAAGTGCCGTCCTTGGCCATCTTGGCCAGGAATTCGATGTGCTTGACCTGGACCGGTCCGTTGAACTGCAGCGTGGCATTGCTGCCGCCGAAGCCGTTGGTGCCGCGCAGGATCTCGGTCAGTGACGACCACTGCGTCGTCACGCCGGACGATTCGATGAAGTCCAGGAAGGGGGGACTGACGTGACGCAGGCAGATCAGCGCCACCACCCACCACAGCGTCGC
>JBBIVU010000140.1:0-9095 GCA_037439585.1 Roseateles sp.
CCTCGTCCCAGCCGGTGACGTGGCCGATGCCTTCATCGTGCCGGCCCGCATCTCGGGCGCGGATGATGCCGCTGAAGGCATCGCGCTCTACCTCGTCGAGCGCACGGCACCGGGCGTGAACACGCGGGCCTACTCCCTGCACGACGGCTCGCGCGCCGCCGAGGTCCACCTTCACAACGCGCCAGGGCAGCTGATCGCCGGGCCGGAGCAGGGCTTTGCATTGCTGGAGCTTGCGGCGGACATCGGCATCGCCGCGCAGGCCGCCGAAGCGGTCGGCGTCATGGAGAAGTACCTGGCCATGACGGTCGAGTACCTGAACACCCGCAAGCAGTTCGGCGCGGCCATCAGCAGCTTCCAGGCGCTGCGCCACCGCACGGCTGACGTGAAGATGCAGCTCGAACTGGCCCGCTCGATGAGCTACTACGCGACGCTGCGCCTGGGCGATGCGCCGGCCGTGCGCCGGCGCGCGCTGTCGCAGGCCAAGGTGCAGTTGGGCAACGCGATGCGCTTCGTCGGCCAGCAGTGCACCCAGCTTCACGGCGGCATCGGCGTCACCGACGAATATGCCGGCAGCCATTTCTTCAAGCGGCTCACCGTGATGGAGATGCAATGGGGCGACACCCTGCACCACCTCGGCGAAGTGAGTGCGCGGATGCAGGACACTGCGGGGGTGTTCGCCTGACCGTGGAGGTCACCCCTTGAAGTACCTAGCCCTGCTGCTGGCCGCCCTGGCCAGCACCACTGCGATGACCAGCCAGGCCCAGGCCCTCAAGCCTGGGCTCTGGGAGCTCAAACAAACGCCCCAACTCGACGCCACGCGCCAAGCCAAGCTGGCCCAGGCGCAGAAGGCGATGGAGAACATGGCGCCAGACCAGCGCGCCATGCTCGAACAAATGCTGGCCCAGCGCGGCATCAGCATGAACATGGCTGGCGGCAGCATCAGCTTGAAGACTTGCATCACCAAGGAGCAGGCCGAGCGCAACCTGTCCCCCGTCGCGCAACACGGCAACTGCACGCAGGACGTGCAGCGCAGCAACAACGTGCTGCAGGTGCACTTCTCCTGTACCGACCCCGCCTCCGACGGTGATGCCACCGTGACCCTTCACGGCACCGAGGCCTTCACCAACGACGTGACCGTCCGGCGCCCCGCTCAGGGCAGGACGGAAACCGTCAAGGTCAGCGGCGAAGGCCGGTGGCTGGGCGTCGACTGCGGCACCGTGCAACCCTTGAAGACCCAGGTCAAGCCTTGAAGCAGAAGCTGTCGCAGATCCTTTTCAGCCAGGGCTTTGGCACACGCCGGCTGTGCGCCGGGCTGGTGTGGAACGGTGAGGTCACCGTCAACGGCGCCGTCGTCGAAGAGCCTGACACCGAGTTCGAAACCGAGGGCTTGCGCTTCACGGTCGATGGCCAGGAATGGCCCTGCTTCGACAAGGCGCTCATCCTGCTCCACAAGCCCGCTGGCTACGAGTGCTCGCAAAAACCCAAGCACCACCCGAGCGTGATGAGCCTGCTGCCTGCGCCGCTGCGCGAACGGGGCGTGCAGCCGATTGGCCGGTTGGACGAAGACACCACCGGCCTGCTGCTGCTGACCGACGACGGCACCCTGATCCACAAGCTCACCTCGCCCAAGCACCATGTGCCCAAGGTCTACGAAGCACGCTGCAAGCATCCGCTGACGCCCGGCATGGTCGAGCAATTGCTGGCCGGCGTGGAACTCAAGGAGCCGGAAGACAAGCTGCGCCGCGACCCGCCGGGCAAGCCGCAGCGCCCGCCCGAGATCACGCAGGCGGACGGCGCCGAGATCGTCGACGAGACGCTGCTGCGACTCACGCTGATTGAAGGCAAATACCACCAGGTCAAGCGCATGGTGGCGGCCGTGGGCAACCGGGTCGAGGCCTTGCATCGACCGCAATTCGGCGCGCTGACCTTGCCTTCGGAACTCAAGCCGGGCCAGTGGCGCTGGGTGTCCAGCCCCGCTGAGGTCTGGGGCGAATGACGCTGCGGGGACAATGACCCGATGCGAGTTTTCAGAGGCTTCCATCACCGCGACATCGCGCCCGCCTGCGCGCTGACCATCGGCAACTTCGACGGCGTGCACCGCGGCCACCAGGCCATGCTCGCCCTGCTGCAGTCTGAGGCCCGCCACCGAGGCCTTCCGACTTGCGTGCTGACCTTTGAGCCCCACCCGCGCGATTTCTTTGCTGCCAAGCTGGGCAAGCCCGAGCTGGCGCCGGCTCGCATCGCCACGCTGCGCGACAAGCTCGGCGAGCTGGAGCGCTGCGGCGTCGACCAGGTCGTCATCCTCCCGTTCGATGACAAGCTGGCTGCCCTCACTGCGCAGGACTTCATCCGCGACGTGCTGCTGGACGGCCTGGGCACCCGCTACGTGCTCGTGGGTGACGACTTCAGATTCGGCGCCAAGCGCCTGGGCGACTACGCCACGCTGGACGCCGCCGGCCAGGCGCGTGGCTTCGATGTGGCCCGCATGATGAGCTACGAGGTGCGCGGCCTGCGCGTCAGCAGTTCGGCCGTGCGCGAGGCGCTGGCGGCCGGCAACATGGAAAAGGCGGCCTCCTTGCTGGGCCGCCCCTACGCCATTTCCGGCCACATCACGCACGGCCGCAAGCTCGGCCGACAGCTCGGCGAGACCAGCCCGGGCGCTGCTGATGGGTTCCGCACCCTCAACTTGCGCTTTCGCCACGACAAGCCTGCCGCCCACGGCATCTTCGCGGTGCAGGTGCATGGGCTCACCGCTCAGCCGCTGGCGGGCGTGGCCAGCCTCGGGAACCGGCCCACGGTAGAAGATGCGGGCCGCGTGCTGCTGGAAGTGCATTGCCTGGCCTGGCCCGGCGGCGAGCTGGGCTTGGAGGGGGGCTACGGTAAACTCGTACGCGTGGAACTGCTGCACAAACTTCGCGATGAAGCCCGCTACGACGGGCTGGAAGCGCTGACGGCCGCCATTGCTGCCGACACCGAGGCAGCGCGTGCCTTTCTGGCCACCCACGCCGCCCAGCGTCGTCAGACCACGCGCGACCGAATTTGAAGCGGCCCTCTGCCGCTCTTCGCCCGCCCCTTCCGAATCTCGAATCGCCAGGCCCGCAGCCTGGCCGCATGCCATGACCACCCCGGACTACCGCTCCACCCTCAATCTGCCTGACACCCCCTTCCCCATGCGCGGCGACCTGCCCAAGCGCGAGCCGGGCTGGGTCAAGGCCTGGGACGAGCAAGGCCTGTACAAGCGCCTGCGAAACGCCCGCTGCGGCGCTCCCAAATTTGTCCTTCACGACGGCCCGCCATACGCCAACGGCCAGATCCACATCGGCCACGCCGCCAACAAGATCCTGAAGGACATGATCGTCAAGGCGCGGCAACTCGCCGGGTTCGACGCGGCCTACATCCCCGGCTGGGACTGCCACGGTCTGCCCATCGAGAACCAGATCGAGAAGACCTTCGGCCGCGGCCTGCCCCGGGACGAGGTGCAGGCCAGGAGCCGCGCCTACGCCACCGAGCAGATCGACGGCCAGCGCACCGACTTCAAGCGCCTGGGTGTGCTCGGCGAATGGGACAACCCGTACCAGACGATGAACTTCGCCAACGAGGCGGGCGAGATCCGGGTGCTCAAGCGCCTGTTCGAGCGCGGCTTCGTCTACCGCGGCCTCAAGCCCGTGTACTGGTGCTTCGACTGCGGCTCGTCGCTCGCCGAGTTCGAGATTGAATACGCCGACAAGCAGAGCCCGCCGATCGACGTGGCCTTCCTGAGCGCCGAGCCGGAGAAGCTGGCCGCGGCCTTCGGTGTCGCCCCGTTCGCGAAGGATGCGTTCACCGTCATCTGGACGACCACCCCCTGGACCATCCCGGCCAACCAGGCGCTCAACCTCAATCCCGAGCTGCCCTATGCCCTGGTCAACACGCCCCGCGGCTACTTCGTCGTCGCCGAGGCGCTGGTGGAGAAGTGCCTCGCTCGCTGGCAGCTCGAAGGCCAGGCCGTGGCCACGGCACCCGGCCGCAAGCTCGAGCTGCTGAAGTTCAAGCACCCGCTGGCCCATGTGCACCCGGGCTACGACCGCGAGAGCCCCGTGTACCTGGCCGACTACGCCACGGCCGACGACGGCACCGGCGTCGTGCACTCCTCGCCCGCCTACGGCCTGGATGACTTCATCAGCTGCGTGGCCCACGGCCTGGCCTTCGACGACATCCTGAACCCGGTCCAGGGCAACGGCACCTACGCGGCCGACCTGCCGCTGTTCGGCGGCCAGCACATCTGGAAGGCCAACCCCGCCATCACGCAAACCCTGCAGGATGCCGGCCGCCTGATGGCCCAGGGCAAGATCACCCACAGCTACCCGCACTGCTGGCGCCACAAGACGCCAGTGATCTACCGCGCTGCCGCCCAGTGGTTCGTGCGCATGGACGAGGGCGATGGCCTGTTCACCACGGACAAGGCGCCCCAGAGCCTGCGCGAGACGGCCCTGGCTGCCATTGAGGCCACCAGCTTCTACCCTGAGAACGGCCGCGCCCGCCTGCACGACATGATCGCCGGCCGGCCCGACTGGTGCATCTCGCGCCAGCGTTCCTGGGGCGTGCCCCTGCCCATCTTCCTGCACAAGGACACTGGCGAGGCCCACCCGAACACGCTGGCGTTCATCGAGCGTGCCGCGCAACTTGTCGAGCAACAGGGCATCGAGGCCTGGTCCAAGCTCGACCCGGCCGAGTGGTTGGGCGCTGAAGCCGAGCAGTACACCAAGGGCAACGACATCCTGGACGTCTGGTTCGACTCCGGTTCCACGTTCGAGCACGTGCTCAAGGGCAGCCACCAGGGCGCTGCACACAACACTGGGCCGGAGGCCGACCTCTACCTCGAAGGCCACGACCAGCACCGCGGCTGGTTCCACTCTTCGCTGCTCATCGCCTCGGCGCTGTACGGCCGCGCGCCGTACAGGGGCCTGCTGACCCACGGCTTCGTCGTGGACGGCCAGGGCCGCAAGATGAGCAAGTCGGTCGGCAACGTCGTCGCGCCGCAGGCCGTGTCGGACAAGTACGGTGCCGAGATCCTGCGCCTGTGGACGGCCGCGACCGACTACTCCGGTGACCTGGGCCTGGACGACAAGATCCTCGCCCGGGTGGTGGACAGCTACCGCCGCGTGCGCAACACGCTGCGCTTCCTGCTTGCCAACGTCAGCGACTTCGACCCCACCACCGACACCGTGCCGGCGGAACAGCTGCTGGAAGTCGACCGCTACGCGCTCGCCCGTGCTGCGGAACTTCAAACGGACATCCTGGCGCACTTCGAGCGCTATGAGTTCCATCCGGTGGTGGCCAAGCTGCAGGTGTTCTGCTCCGAAGACCTGGGCGCGTTCTACCTGGACGTGCTGAAGGACCGCCTCTACACCACCGCCCCCAAGAGCCTGGCCCGCCGCTCGGCACAAACGGCGCTGTGGCAGATCACTCACGCCATGCTGCGTTGGATGGCCCCCTTCCTCAGCTTCACGGCCGAGGAGGCCTGGCAGGTGTTCGGCAAGGGTGAGAGCATCTTCACCGAAACCTACTGGACGTTCGGCGCCACGGATGCCAGCCTGCTCGCCAAGTGGCGGCGCATCCATGAGATCCGCGATGACGTCAACAAGGCCATCGAGGCCGTGCGCACGACGGGCGCCGTGGGCGCATCGCTGCAGGCCGAGCTCACGTTGCAGGTCAACGAGCAGGACGAGGCCCTGCTTCGCTCGCTGGGCGAGGATGTGAGATTCGTCTTCATCACGTCGGCGGTGAAGCTGGTCTCGGCCTCGCAGTTCGGCGTCACCGTCACGCCCAGCATGCACGCCAAGTGCGAACGCTGCTGGCACTACCGCGCGGAAGTGGGCAGCAATCCGGCCCACCCGACGCTGTGCAGCCGCTGCGACAGCAACCTGCACGGTGCAGGTGAAACCCGCACGGTGGCCTGAGCATGGCAGGCAAGAGCACGGGCGGCGCCAGCTTCGCCCAGTGGCTGCTGATCGCGGCCGTCATCATCCTGGCCGATCAATTCACCAAGATCCTCATCGTGGGTGCCTTCCAGCTGGGCGACGTGCACCCCGTCACCCGCTTCTTTGACTTGGTTCGCGCCCACAACTATGGCGCCGCCTTCAGCTTCCTGCACGGGGCCTCGGGCTGGCAGCGCTGGTTCTTCCTGGGGCTGGGGCTGGCAGCGGCCGGCTTCATCCTCTGGATGCTGCGCCGCCACGGTCACCAGATGCTGTTCGCCTGGGCCTTGACGCTCGTGCTGGGTGGCGCGCTGGGCAATGTCATCGACCGCGCCGTCCACGGCTATGTGATCGACTTCATCCAGGTTCACGCGGGCGGCTGGTATTTCCCCGCCTTCAACGTCGCTGACAGTGCGATCACCATCGGTGCCATCCTGTTGATCCTGGATGAATTGCGCCGTGTCAGACGCACCTGAACGCCAGCCCTCCGGCTACATCCCCTACGTCCCCGAGCCCGTCGTCGAGCTCGGCCCCAAGCTGCGGCGCCTGCCGCTCTCGGCGCCCTTCACCTGGCTGCACCGGGGCTGGCGCGACCTGCAGCGGGCCCCGGCCATCAGCGGCTTCTTCGGTGCCTGCTTCGCCCTGATGGGACTGGCCGTGCTGACGGTGTTCCGCCACGCCCCCATCTATACGCTGGCCCTGTGCGCCGGCTTCGTGCTGCTCGGGCCGCTGCTGTGCCTGGGGCTGTACCAGGTGAGCCTGCGCCTGGAGCGCGGCGAAACGCCCACCATCGAAGACGCCCTCGGCGCCTGGATGGCCAACGTGAAGCAGATCGCCATCTTCGGCTTCGTGCTGTTGATCCTGGAGATGCTGTGGGGCAGGGCCGCGCTGGTGGTGTTCGCCGTCAGCTTTGACGGCATGCCCGACTTCGCCGGCTCGCTTCACAAGCTCTTCACCGCCGACACCCTGGGCTTTGTCACCGCCTATCTCGCCGTGGGCGCAGTCTTCGCGGGGCTGATCTACGCGGTCAGCGTCATCGCCATGCCGCTGCTGCTGGACCGCGACACCGACGCCGTCACGGCAGGCCTGGCCAGCCTCAAGCTTTGTCTCACGCAACCCCTCGTGATGCTGCTCTGGGGGGCCATCGTCACCACACTTGTCGTGCTGGCCATGCTGCCCTGCTTCATCGGGCTGGTCGTCGTCGGCCCCTGGCTGGGCCATGCCAGCTGGCATGCCTACCGGGCTGCGCTGGGTGAAGCGCCTGCGGGATAGCGAAGCAGTTCACGCCGAGGGGGTGTGACAAGGGGTGACAATCGCTCTCCGCTATCCGTCCTCCATGCTTCTCGATTTCGCCAGCCTGAGCCACTACGACTGGCTCGATGTTCCCCTCTGGGTTTACGACCCCGAACACCAGCGCAACCTCTGGGCCAACGCTGCGGCACTGCGCTTCTGGCATGCCGACAGCGCCGAAGAATTCCTGTCGCGCGACTTCTCGGAGCACGGCGACGCCGTGCGTGAGCGCCTGGCCGTCACGGCGGCCGACCACGCCCAGGGCAAGATCGTTCGCGAGCAGTGGACGCTCTACCCCAAAGGGGAGCCCACGACGGTCATGCTGGTCTCGCGCGGCCTGCGCACGCCAGACCGCCGACTCGTCATGCTGTTCGCGGCGGACTCGCTCGGTGGTGGCGCAGACCTCTCCATGTTGCGTGGCGTGGAAGCCCTGCAGCACACCTCAGTGCGCATCGCCGTGTTCGGCCTGAATCAGGGCGAGCTGCTGATGCGCAACCCGGCGTCCGCCCTCACCTTCGGCGACACGCCGCCCCCGCCCGGCGGCAGCGAGTTCACCCGCCTTTTTGCCCACGCGCACGACGCCGAAGGGATACACCACCGGGTGCTGCGCGGCGAAGCCTGCCGGCAGGACGTGGAATTGCAGACCCTGGCCGGCGTGCGCTGGCATGCGCTGGACGCCCGCCCCATGCGCGACCCCGTCACTGGCGACACGGTGATGCTGTTCAATGCGCGCGACATCGCCGACCTCAAGGCCAGCCAGGCCGCCCTCGTGGCCGCGCGCGAAGCGGCGGAGGCCGCCAGCCAGGCCAAGAGTTCCTTCCTGGCCAACATGAGCCACGAAATCCGCACACCCATGAACGGCGTGCTGGGCTTGACCGAACTCGTGCTGCAGACGGAGCTGGACGATCGCCAGCGCCGCTTCATCAGCCTGGCCCATCAGTCCGCCAAGGGCTTGATGACCATCATCAACGACCTGCTGGACGTCGCCAAGATCGAGGCCGGCCGCATCGTCATCGAGGAAGCGCCGTTCAGCCTGCACGATTGCCTGGGTGAAGCCCTGCAGCCGCTGCTGCTGCAAGCCCAGGAGAAACGCATCCAGCTGCACACCCGCGTGCAGCCGGGCGTACCCGCCTGGCTGGTGGGCGATGCGCTGCGGCTGCGCCAGGTGCTCATCAACCTCGTGGGTAACGCGCTGAAGTTCACCGAGCACGGCGAAGTGCGCATCGAGATCGGCCTGGCCGACGCGCAGGACGGCGACGCGCCCGCCTGCCTGCGCCTGCGCGGCACGGTGACGGACACCGGCATCGGCATGACCCGGGAGCAGATCGGTCTGATCTTCGACCCCTTCATCCAGGCCGACGGCAGCATCACCCGCCGCTACGGCGGCACCGGCCTGGGCCTGACCATCGTTCAGCGCTTGGTGACGCTGATGGGCGGCCAGGTGAGCGTGGAAAGCTCACTTGGCCTGGGCTCCTGCTTCAGCTTCGAAATCGCGCTGCGGCGCATCCTTTGACACGCCACAGCGCCCGTTGCATCAAGGAATCAGCACGGCGCTGCCGATCAAACGGCGGGCTTCCAGGTCTTGATGGGCCTGCGCCACGTCGGCCATCGGGTAGCGTTTGTCGATGCGGATCTGCACCTGGCCACTGGTGACCATGCTGAACAGGTCATCGCCCATCGCTTGCGTGGCCTCGCGGGTGGCGATGTGGGTGAACAGCGTGGGCCGCGTCACGTAGATCGAGCCCTTGGCCGCCAGTGTGCCGATGGTGATAGGCGGCACCGGACCGGAGGCACCACCGAAGCTGGCCAGCAGCCCGAACGGCGCCAGGCTGTTGAGCGACCCTTCCC
>JBBIVU010000141.1:0-9094 GCA_037439585.1 Roseateles sp.
CGCCGCGTCGCCCGAGCGCCAGCGTGCCGTGCCCACGCTCAGCGATGTGGGCGGCGAGCCGCTGCCCCTGCCGGGCCAGCCCAACGCCAGCCAGCGCAGCCAGATGGACATGGCCGATGAGCTGCGCCAGATGCGCGGCCTGATCGAAGAGCGCTTTTCGTCGCTGGCCTTCATGGAGAAGCTGCAGCGCCAGCCCGTGCAGGCCCGCCTGACGCAGAAGCTGCTGGAGCTGGGCTTCAGCCCGGCCCTGGTGCGCAAGCTGGCCGAGAGCTGCCCGTCGGACTTCAAGCCCGGTGCGCCCCACGACCCCGCCGACGAAACCGCCTGGGCCGCCCACGTGCTGTCGCGCAACCTGCAGACGGATGAAGCAGCCCCCGCCATCGAAGACCGCGGCGGTGTCTACGCGCTCATCGGCTCCACCGGCGTCGGCAAGACGACGACGACCGCCAAGCTCGCCGCCCACTTTGCCACCAAGCACGGTGCCGGCCAGCTGGGCCTCATCACGCTGGATGCGTACCGCATCGGCGCTCACGAGCAGCTGCGCGCCTACGGCCGCATCCTGGGCGTGCCCGTGCACACCGCGCACGATCGCGCCTCGCTGGACGACCTGCTGGAGCTGCTGTCCAGCAAGAAGCTGGTGCTCATCGACACCGCCGGCATGGCCCAGCGCGACAGCCGCACGCAAGACCTGCTGGAGATGCTCGCCCATCCGAGCATCAAGAAGCTGCTCGTCATCAATGCGGCCCAGCAGGGCGAAACCATCGAAGACGTGGTCAACGCCTGGAAGGGCGCGGCCTGCGAAGGCGTGGTGCTCAGCAAGATCGACGAGGCCGTGAAGCTGGCCCCGGCGCTGGACACGCTCATCCGTCACAAGCTCAGGGTGCTGGGTGTGGCCAATGGCCAGCGCGTGCCGGAAGACTGGCACCGCCTGCCCAGCGCGGATCTGGTGCAGCGCGCCCTGCGCGGGGCGGCCTCCGGCGCCTGGCGCATGGACAACACCGACGTCAACCTCATCTTCGCCGGCGCACCGCTGGCGGAGGGCCTGTCCAGGGCCATCCACTGATGAGCCGAGTGCCCATGCCCCAAGACCAAGCCCACGGCCTGCGGCGCCTGTTTGCCGCCTCCAAGCAGCGCTTCGTCCCTGTCGTCTGCAACCCGCGTGTGATGGGTGCTGGCGTGCTGCTGGAAGGCTTGTGCACCGCTTTCGCCGAACTGGGCCTGCGCACCCTGGTGGTGGACGCTGGCGTGCACTCGCCTCAGCCTTCCGAGCTGGCGCAGGTGGACTTGTCCAACTGCATCGAGCAGCTCTCGCCCAAGGTGAGCTACCTGGCTGCGCGGGGGCTGCCCATGCGCTACATCAACGCCAACGGCTCGGCGGCGTCTTTCCTCGAAGCCTTGGCTGACGCCGCACCCGATGCCGACGTCATCCTGCTGCATGCCAGCGCAGCCGAACTGGCCCGTGTGGTGGCGCTGCGCGAGGTGCGTCCCCTGTTGCTGGCCGACACCGAGCCGGCCAGCGTGACAGAAGCCTATGCCGGCATGAAATGGCTCACACAGCGCGCCGGGTTGATGGTCTACAGTCTCCTGATGGCCTGCCACCCCCAGCTGCGCGTGGCCACACGCATCGCGCAACAGCTCCATTCCTGTGCCGACGGTTTCCTCGGTGCGGTGTTGCGCGACTGGGCCTGCCTGGACCCGCGTGCCGCCCAGCACGCGCCACTCACGCCGGAGCTGCGCCACCTGGCCCGCGAGTTGCTGCTGGCGGCGCCTCCGGGTGCGGCTGTGGATGCCGCCTCCGACGCCACCCCGTTGCGCCCGGCGCGCACGGCACCTTCTCCTTTCTTTGCAGCGCACTGATCTCGCCGGAGACCCTGATGTACACGCCCAAAGGTCGCCTCGACAACAGCACGCTGATCAAGCAGTACAGCCCATTGGTGCGTCGCCTGGCGCACCAGATGATTGCCAAGCTGCCGGCCAACGTGGAGGTGGACGACCTGATCCAGGTCGGCCTCATCGGGCTGACCGATGCCCTCTCGCGCTTCGATGCCGAGCAGGGCGTGCAGTTCGAGACCTTCGCCACCCAGCGCATCCGCGGTGCCATGCTCGACGAGCTGCGCGGCGGCGACTGGATGAGTCGCGGCACGCGCCGCCAGCAGCGCGAGATCGAGTCCGCCGTGCACAAGGTCGAGCAGCGCCTGGGCCGCGCCCCGCATGAGGCCGAGATTGCTGCCGAAATGGGCCTGACGCTGGTCGAATACCAGGACCTGCTCGGCAAGGTGCGCGGCACCCAGCTCGTCTACCTCGAAGACATGTCAGGCGACGAAGGCGACGACGATTACCTCGACCGCCATGTGGCCGACAACGCCAGCAACCCCATGGCCTTGTTGCAGGACCACCGCATGCGCGAGGCGCTGGTGGCTGCCATCAAGAACCTGCCCGAGCGTGAGCAGTTCGTGATGAGCATGTACTACGAGCACGACATGAACCTCAAGGAAATCGCGGCCGTGCTCAAGGTCACCGAGTCGCGGGTCTGCCAACTGCACAGTCAGTCCATTGCAAGGTTGCGCGTTAAGCTGCGTGACTGGTGAGTTGGCCGGGCGGCTCCAGGCTGCCGGTCCCGGCCAGAACAAAGGGACAAGTGCATGCTCAGATGGCCCAAGTCTGCCGGCGCTGCTGCCGCTGTAGCAAGCGCCGCCACAACGCAGCGTGATGACGGTGCGGCCCTTCAGGTGGTCCGCAAGCTGGCGCGCTCCATGTCCAACGTGGGCAAGGATGCCGCCGAGGTCCGAGGCGTGCTTGAGGACACGCAGCGCGTGGTGCACCTGCAAGGGCAGGCCATGCAGGCCTTGGCCGAGCAGCTCCTGCAGATCGGACAGGCCCAGGCTGCCATCACGGCCGCCACGGCGCAAAGCACGGCTGCCGTGCAGCGTGCGCGGGGGGCGCTAGGTGGGGTGGGGAGCGAAGTGGTGGGCATGGCAGGCACGCTGGCCCAGGTGTCTGAAGCCGCAGCCGAAATCACCAAGATCTCGCTGCAGACACGGCTGGTGGCTTTCAATGCGGCCGTCGAGGCCAAGCACGCGGGTGATGCCGGCCGTGGGTTTGCCGTCGTGGCCGAAGCCGTCAAGGCGTTGGCAGGACAGGTGGAGTCGTCCTCCAAGGCCATCGTCAGCGCGATTGCCAGCCTGCAGGAACGCATCGATCGCTTCAGTGGTGAACTGACCGAAAACGCCAGCCGGCCCAGCCAGATCCACGCCGCCTTCCGGGATGTGGAGCGGGACGTGCAGACCATTGCCGCTTCCGCCGCACAGAGCGGCCAGCAGATGGGCTTGCTCAACGAGCGGGCGCGTGAGCTGGAGCGCGAGGTTGTGCAGGCTTCGCAGGGCCTGCAGGTGGCCTTCGAGGGCAGTGATCGCTTCCTGCGCATGTCGGAAGACCTGGTCGAGCAGATCGCGGAGAGCGGTGTCGAGGTCGACGACCTGCCCTTCATCCGCCTCGCCCAGGCTGCCGCAGCCGAGATCGTTGGCCTGCTGGAAAACGCGCTGCGCAACGGCCAGGCCAGCGAGGCCGACCTCTTCGACGAGGCCTACCGCCCCATCGAGGGCACGTCGCCGCCGCAGCATCTGACGCGCTTTTGTGCGTTGACCGACCGCCTGTTGCCCGCCGTGCAGGAGAAGGTGCTCGCCACCAGCGACAAGGTCGTCTTCTGTGTCGCCACCGACCGCAACAGCTACGTGCCCACGCACAACCGCAAATACTGCCAGCCGCAGCGGCCGGGTGACACGGTGTGGAATACGGCCAACAGCCGTTACCGCCGCATCTTCGATGACCGCACGGGGTTGGCCTCGGCCCGCAACACACGGCCCTTCTTGCTGCAGACCTACCGGCGCGACATGGGGGGCGGCCGGTTCGTGCTGCTCAAGGAAGTGGCGGCCCCCATCACGGTCTGCGGCCGGCACTGGGGCAGCGTGCGCATGGCGTTTCGCTTCTGAGCGGCCCCCGGGGCCTGTTGCATGTCGCGCCAGAAGCCAACCATCGTCCGGCTGCTTTACGTGAGCACCGTGGATGGGTCACTCACGTGGGATGGCGTGCGCCGCATCGTTGACCGGGCGCAGGTTCGCAATCGGCAGAACGACTTGACCGGCATGCTGGCCTTCCACCCGCCGCATTTCGTGCAGGTGCTGGAAGGGCGGCCTGAGGCCCTGGAAGCGGTGATGGAACACATCCGCACAGACTCGCGGCACCATGACATCCAGCTCATCGAACGTGTCGAAACGGACCGCCGCCGCTTCGCCCGTTGGAGCATGGCGCTGTTGGGCGCGGGTGCACTTGTCGCCGATCTGGCTGCGATCCGGGATGGCCGCCTGTCGCCCGAGGCCGTGCTTGCCGCCATGGAGCGAGAAGCGCTGGCCCTCTGACGTCTCCACAAAGGCTGCCGCCGCGTTCACAGCCTGGGCCCACATCGCCCGACCAGGCGCGTCACTCCGCGATGCAGGCGCGGTTCTTGCCGGTGTGCTTGGCCTCGTACAACGCCACGTCTGCACGGTCCAGCGCGGCTTCCAGCGTCTCGCCCGGCCGGTACAAAGTCACGCCGGCGGAAAAGGTGACGAAGACGTCCTTGCCTTCATGGTTGAACAGCGCGCTGGACAACGAGCGCTGCAGGCGCACCAGCACCTGCTGGGCTTCGTCCAGCGGCGTGTTGGGCAGCATCAGCACGAACTCTTCGCCGCCGTAGCGGGCCACCATGTCCCCCGGCCGCAGCGAGGCCTGGGTGCGCTCGGCCAGCGACTTCAGCGCGATGTCGCCGGCATGGTGACCGAGGCTGTCGTTGAGCTTCTTGAAGTTGTCGATGTCCAGCAGCGCCAGCGCCACGCGCGTCGATTCGCGCTCGGCCTTGGCCTGCTCGATGCCGAAGGCCTGGATGAGGCCGCGGCGGTTGGCCACCTGGGTGAGTTGGTCGGTGTGCACCTCGTTGGAGAGGCGGCGCAGTTCCCCTTCCAGCTCGTCCACGCGCTGCGTCAAGGCGGCGGCACGGTCGTGCTCCAGGGTCAGGCGGGCCTGCGTCTGGGCCACCAGCCCCTGCACGCTGCGGCTTTCTTCCACCATCTCACGCACCGTGCCTGCCAGACTTTCCAGTGAGTCGGCGTGTTCGATGGCATCGGCATAGCGGCCGACGTTGTTCTGGAAGCGGTCGGTGTGCTGGCCCAACTCACCCAACTCTGCCAGCATGCGTTGGATCAGGCCCTTGAGCGCGTCGCGTGCACGGGAGCGCTCCTCGCGCAGCGCCCGCTGGCGCTCGCGGGTGCCCGTCAGCAGCTCCGCGACCGTGCGAACGCCCCGCCCCGACAGGCCTTGCGCCAGCGTGTTGTTCATGGCCTCAGCCTGCCCGCGTGCCCAGGAATCGTCCTCGGCCAAGTCCACCAGGCTGGCTCCGAGCTCGCGGCACAGACCACCCAGTTCGTCAAAAAGGTGGCGGCGGTGGTCCAGCATGTGGCGGGCGCGCAGGCACAGCGCCGCCATTTGGGCCGCCCGCTCGGGGCTCGCGCCCTGGGCTTGGAGCTCCGCCTGTGCAGCGTCCAGTTCGCGCATCAGGGCATCGGCCGGCGTGGCCTCCGTGGCGGGCGAGCGCAGCGCATGGTGCACCGTGCCGGTGAGTTCGCCGCTGATTTCCACCCACTGCGGGCTGGGTTCAGCCGCGGGCAGCAGGTCGCTCAGTTCACCGGTGCGGCTGGTTTCCGCGAACCCGCCGCCGCTGTCCCGAAAGCCGGTGTCGCCGAAGCCACTGTCGGCGAACAGCTGGCTGGGCGTGCCACCGTCGTCCTCCGTCTCCACCTCGCTGCCTTCACCGTCCTTGTCCCAACTGCCAGTCAGCTGAGCCAGGCGCTTGATGAGCTTGCCGCTGTCACTGCGACTCAACTCCAGCGCGCGGAAGATGCCTTCCTTCTTGCGCGCCACCGTCCAGTGGCGGCCCCCGCGCTCCAGCCCGCGCACGATGCGCTCGATGGCCTGCGCCAGCGCTTCGGCCTGCGCCGCAGGCCCCGCCACATCGAGCAGCTTGTCCACCTGGCGCTGCAACTCGTCCAGCCGCTGCTCGCGCAGTGCGGTCTGCAACTCCTGACGGGTGCTGCCGCTGGGCAAGGCCAGGCTGATGAGCTTGGACATCAGCTGCTGGGCGCGTTCATTCGCCGCGCCAGGCGCCGCAGGGGCCGGCTCGTTGCCGGCCTCGATGGCGTAGGCACGGGCGTAGTTCTCGGGTGTGGGCTCCAGCCTCGCCTGGGCGAGGCGTTGGAGGGCGGCCTTGGCCAGTTGGGCGGGGGGCAGTTGCGAGCGCATGGGTGTCAGCCGCGGGTGACGAGGTCGACGCTGGGGTCGGCCGGTGTGATCCAAGGGGCCTTGCGGGGCAGCACGGTCTGGGCGAGCCAGCGCTCCAGTTCGTCGGGCGGCAGGGCCTTGCTGAACAGGAAACCCTGCATCAGTGAGCAGCCCAGGCGGTGCAGCACCTCCATCTGCCGCAGCGTTTCCACGCCTTCTGCGATGACACGCAGGCCCAGTGCACGAGCCAGGGCGATGATGGCGGTGACCACGGCAGAGCTCTGCGGCGTGATGCCGAGGTCGCGCACGAAGGTGCGGTCGATCTTGACCTCGGAGATCGGCAGCGTGGTCAGGTAGGCCAGCGACGAGTAACCGGTGCCGAAGTCATCGATGGAGATCTCGACCCCGACCTCGTTGAGGCGATGCAGCGACGGGATCACGTTCTGCAAGTCCTTCATGAGGTTGTTCTCGGTGATCTCCAGTTGGATGGAGCGGTGCGGCACGCCATAGGCGCTGACGCACTGATGGATGTGCTCGACCAGGTCGGTGCGTTCGAACAGGCGGCTCGGCAGGTTCACGGCAATCGAGTCGCTGAAGCCGAATTGCAGCTGCCACAGCTTGGCCTGGCGGGCCGCCTCCTTCAGCGCCCATTCCGAAAGCGGCACGATGAGGCCGGTTTCCTCGGCCAACGGGATGAAATCGGCCGGCGGCACCAGCACGTTGCCGCGCTGCCAGCGCATCAGCGCTTCGGCACCCACCATGCGGGCGGCACGCACGTCGATCTTGGGCTGGTAGTGCAGCACGATCTCGTTGCGCTCCAGCGCCTTGTGCAGCGCACTCTCCAGCTCCAGTTTCTGCTTGCCATGACCCGCCAGTTGCGGCGAGTACACGGCCGAAGCGTTGCGCCCCTGGCTCTTGACGGCGTACATCGCGACGTCGGAGTTGCGCAGCAGGTCGGCCATGGTCTGGCCGTCGCGCGGGTAGAGCGCGATGCCCACGCTGGCGGTCACGAAGCATTCCTGGCCCCCCACGAAGATGGGTTCGCGCAGCGCATCCAGCACACGTTGTGCCACGCGTTCGGCGTCGCGCTCGTCGGTCACCTCAGGCAGCAAGGCCACGAACTCGTCCCCGCCCAGCCGGCCCACGGCCTCCAGGCCACGGTGGCTGCGATTGCCCATGCCGTCAATCACGCCTTCCATGATCTGGTCGGAGTGGCGCACGCAGCCGCGCAGGCGGCGCCCCACCTCGACGAGCAGTTCGTCACCCGCAGCATGGCCGAGGGTGTCGTTGATCACCTTGAAGCGGTCCAGGTCGATCAGCAGCAGGCCCACCTCGTGCCCGCCCCGGCGTGCGCTCTCGATGGCTCGTTCGACGCGGTAAATCAGCTGACGGCGGTTGGGCAACCCTGTGAGCGCGTCGAAGTGGGCAAGTTGGCGGATGCGGTCTTCGGCCTGGCGGCGGTCGGTCACGTCCTGCAGGATGCCGGTGTAGCCGCTCACGCCACCCTGCTCATTGAACTCGGGTTCCGCCTCGATGTGCACGACGCGCTGGCGGCCGTCGGGGAGGATCAACGGCAGGTCGGTGACCAGCACCGAGGTGTGGGCAATGATGTCGCGCAGCAGCCGCAGAAAAATATGACGGTCGTCGGGCGGCACCATGCGCATGACGCCGATGAAATCGAGGCGGTCCTGCGGGCCGCGGCCGAACACGCGCAGCCCTTCCGCAGAGATGGCGAAGCTGGCAGCGGTGTCCCGCCACCACTCGAAGCTGCCCATGCGTGCCAAGTCCTGCGCGCGGGCCAGCTTGGCCTTGCTGCGCTCCAGCTCCAGCCGCGTGCGGGAGCTGCGCAACAGGTAGCGCAGGCGGCCGTCCAGCAGGCTCCATTGCGAGGACTTGACGAAGAAGTCGGTTGCGCCGGCCTGGTAGGCGCGGTTGATGGACGCTTCGTCGTCAAGGCCGGTGAGCATCAGCACGGGCAGCGATTCGAAGCCTGGCGTGGCGCGCACCAGCGAGCAGGTCTCGAAGCCGTCGAGATCGGGCATCAGCGCGTCCAGCACGACGACGTCTGGCGTGCGGGAGGACAGCAGCCCCAGGGCGTCGCTGCCACTGGAGGCCTCGGTGACTTCGAAACCGCGCTCCCGCAGGGCGGCGGCGGTCAGCAGCAGGTTGACCTCGTCGTCATCCACCAGCAGCACGCGCGGGCGCGGCGGCAGGTCGTCTGGAGCTGGACCGGTGGGCAGCATGGGCGCTGGTGTCAGGCCAGCTCGGCAAGTGCCGTGCGGACCTGTTGGATGTCGACGAGCATGGCGTCCAGCTGTTCCGGAAGGCCGTGCAACTGACCATCGCGCGCCAGTGTCTCGATCTGCGCACAGCGCGCCGACAGCGCCATCGCGCCGAGGCTGGCGGATGACGATTTCAGCGTGTGGCTGACGTGACGAACCATGGCGAGGTCGAGCGTGGCGCCGGCACGGGCGCGGGCGAGGTCGGGCAGCAAGCGTTCAAGCGAATTGGAAAAAGCGGTCACGACCCTTTCCAGCAGTTTGTTGGCGCCGCTGGGGTCGAGCTCCCGCAGGCGACGGATGGCCTCGGGGTCGAGCAGCGCTGCTGAATTGGGGACGGTCATGGAGAGGTCTGCAGGTCTAGGGACTCGGCATGCCTAAATGTATCCCGGGAGGCGGGGGGGGGCGCCGCGAAGAAATGCACACATTCGTCAGCCCGTGCTGTGGTTATCGACATCGGTTCAACCGGGTGAGGATCGGTCCCTTGAATGCCTCTGAGCCGTCGC
>JBBIVU010000142.1:0-9075 GCA_037439585.1 Roseateles sp.
GCCGGCCGAGGCGCCGCTGTCGGGCCTGGTCATCACGCGCTACGGCCACGTGCCGCCCGGCTACCGGCCGCGCCGGCTGGAGGTGGTGGAGGCCGCCCACCCGGTGCCCGATGCCGCCGGCCTCGCCGCCAGCGAGCGGCTGCTGGCGCTGGCGCAGGGCCTCACGGCCGACGATCTCGTCATCTGCCTGATCTCGGGCGGAGGCTCCGCGCTGATGAGCCTGCCGGCGCCAGGGCTCACATTGGCCGACAAGCAGGCCGTCAACCGCGCGCTGCTGCACAGCGGTGCGGCTATCGGCGAGATGAACTGCGTGCGCAAGCACCTCTCGGCCATCAAGGGCGGGCGCCTGGCCGCCGCCTGCGCGCCGGCGCGGGTGCTCACGATCACCATCAGCGACGTGCCGGGCGACGACCCGGCGGTCATCGCCTCCGGCCCCACCGTGGCCGACGCCACCACCTGCGCCGACGCGCTGGCCATCTGCCGCCGCTACAAGATCGACCTGCCACCGGCCGCACTGGCGGGCCTGACCTCCGGTGCCTTCGAGACGCCCAAGCCGGGCGACCCACGGCTGAGCGGGCACGAGCTGGTCATGCTCTCCACGCCGCAGATGAGCCTGGAGGCTGCGGCCGGTCTGGCGCGCGCCCACGGCCTGCCGGCCCACATCCTCAGCGACGAGATCGAGGGCGAATCCCGCGTGGTGGGCGGAGTGCACGCCGCCCTGGCGCGGGCCGTGGCGCGGCGCGGCGAGCCGTTCGCCCGGCCCTGCGTGATCCTGTCGGGCGGCGAAACCACCGTCACGGTCGACACCGGCAAGCCGGCCGGCCGGGGCGGGCGGGCGACGGAGTTCCTGCTCGGCTGCGCGCTGGCGCTGGGCGGCGAGCCCGGGGTTTACGGCCTGGCGGCGGACACCGACGGCATCGACGGCGTCGGCCCCCATGCTGGCGCCCTGCTCACACCCACCAGCCTGGCCCGCGCCCGCGCACTGGGCCTGAACCCGCAGGCGCTGCTGGATGCGCACGACAGTGCCAACTTCTTCGAGCCCCTGGGCGACCTGCTGGTGCCCGGGCCCACGTTCACCAACGTGAACGACTTCCGGGCGCTGCTCATCCTTTGAGGCCGTCGGTCGGCTCCGGGGCTGGCGCCGGCCCGCAGTTACCATCCCCGCCCCATGCTGTACGCCTCTGCCACGCCCCATGACCCTGCCGTTTGAACTCCAGGTCGGCTGGCGCTACACGCGCGCTGGCCGTGGCGGCCGGCGCAACCGCTTCATCAGCTTCATCTCCGGCGTGTCCATCCTGGGCATTGCGCTGGGCGTGGCGGCGCTGATCATCGTGCTGTCGGTGATGAACGGCTTCCAGAAGGAAGTGCGCGACCGCATGCTCAACGTCATCGCCCACGTGGAGCTGCTGGACTACTCGGGCGACGCCTTGCCCGACTGGCAGGCCACCGCCACCCAGGCGCGCCAGAACCCGGCGGTGGTGGGCGCGGCGCCCTTTGTCTCCAGCCAGAGCCTGATCGCCCGGGGCGACGCCTACCGGGGCGCCGTCGTGCGGGGCATTTCCCCTGCGGAAGAGGCCACGGTCACCGGCCTGGGCGCCCAGCTCAAGGACGGCGTGTTTGCCCGCCTGCAACCGGGTGCCTGGAACATCGTGCTGGGTGCCGAGCTGGCACGCCAGCTGGGCGTGGTGGAGGGCGACAAGATCACGCTCGTCGCACCCAATGGCCAGGTCACGCCGGCCGGTGTGGCGCCCCGGCTGCGCGCCTTCAATGTGGTCGGCACCTTCAACGCCGGCCACTACGAGTACGACGCAGGCCTGGCGCTGATTCACATCGACGACGCGGCGCGCTTCTACCGCACCGGCGGGCCCACCGGCGTGCAGCTCAAGCTGCGCGATGTGCACAGCGCCCGCCGCGTGGCCGGCGAGCTGGCGCAGGTGATGGGGCCGCAGATCCTGGTGCGCGACTGGACGCGCTCCAACGCCACCTGGTTCGACGCCGTGCAGGTGGAGAAGCGCCTGATGAGCATCATCCTGACGCTGATCGTCGCGGTGGCGGCCTTCAACCTCGTCTCCACGCTGGTGATGACGGTGACCGACAAGCAGAGCGACATCGCCATCCTGCGCACGCTCGGCGCCAGCCCGCGCTCCATCATGGGCGTGTTCATCGTGCAGGGGGCGGTGTCCGGCGTGATCGGCACGCTGTCGGGTGTGGGTTTCGGGCTGCTGGTGGCGTGCAACATCGACGTCATCGTGCCGGCCATCGAGCACCTGCTGAACGTGAGCTTCCTGCCGGGCAGCATCTACGTCATCAGCCAGATGCCGAGCGACCCGCAGCGCGCCGACATCATCCCCATCGCCGTCGTGTCCCTGGTCCTGTCCTTCCTTGCCACGCTCTACCCGAGCTGGCGCGCCAGCCGCGTGCAGCCGGCGGAGGCGCTGCGTTATGAGTGATTTGATCTTGCAGGCCACGGGCCTGACCCGCCGCTTCAGCGACGCGGGCCTGGACGTGACCGTGCTCAGGGGGGTGGACCTGCAGGTGGCGCGCGGCGAGACCGTGGCCATCATCGGCGCCTCGGGCTCCGGCAAGAGCACGCTGCTGCACCTGCTGGGCGGTCTGGACTCGCCCACAGTCGGCAGCGTCACGCTGATGGGCCAGGGCCTGGCCGGCATGAACGAGGCCGAGCGCGGCCGCTGGCGCAACCAGCACCTGGGCTTTGTTTACCAGTTCCACCACCTGCTGCCCGAGTTCAGCGCGCTGGACAACGTGGCCATGCCGCTGCGCATCCGCCGCCAAACGCCGGCCCAGGCGCGTGCCACGGCCGCCGAGATGCTGGCCCGCGTGGGCCTGAAGGACCGTGTGCACCACCGCCCCGGCGAACTCTCGGGCGGCGAGCGCCAGCGCGTGGCCATCGCCCGGGCGCTGGTCACGCGGCCGGCCTGCGTGCTGGCCGACGAGCCCACCGGCAACCTGGACCGTGACACGGCCACCACCGTCTTCGAGCTGATGCTGGAGCGCGCCCGCGAATCCGGCACGGCCTTCATCCTCGTCACCCACGACCGTGACCTGGCAGCACGCTGCGACCGGCAGCTGCGGCTGGTGGCGGGGCAATTCCAAGCACCATGAACCATTTCGACATCTTGTGCGGGCCGAGCGCCGGGCCGCTCCCAAGCCGGCCCGCATCCCCTTGGGGGATCGTCGAACGTACCCGTTCGACGAGGGGCTGACATGCATCCGCGCTTCATCCTCAAGCTCTCCTGTCCCGACCGCGCCGGTATCGTGCACGCCGTCACCGGCGTGCTACTGCAGCAGGGCGGCAACATCATCACGTCGCACCAGCATGGCGATGCGGACCATGCGCGCTTCTTCATGCGTATCGAGTTCGAGGCCGCAGCCGAGGAAGCCGCGCTGCAGGCGGCGTTCAAGCCGCTGGCTGAGCAATTCGGCATGGACTGGGTGCTGGTGGCGCGCGCCCGCAAGACTCGCGTGCTGCTGCTGGTGTCCAAGCTGGGCCACTGCCTGAATGACCTGCTGTTCCGTGTGCAGACCGGGCACCTGAACGTGGAGATCCCGGCCATCGTTTCCAACCACCGCGACTTCTACCAACTCGCGGCGTCGCACAACATCCCGTTCCACCACTTCCCGCTGCTGGGCGGCACCGACGCGCAGAAGGCTGCGCAGGAAGCCAAGATCCGCGAGGTGGTGGCCGAGAACCAGATCGATCTCGTCGTGCTGGCCCGCTACATGCAGATCCTGTCGCCCGAGCTGTGCCGCGATCTGTCGGGCAAGGCGATCAACATCCACCACAGCTTCCTGCCCAGCTTCAAGGGCGCCAAGCCCTACCACCAGGCCTACGAGCGCGGCGTGAAGCTCATCGGCGCCACGGCCCACTACGTGACCAGCGACCTGGACGAGGGCCCGATCATCGAGCAGGAAGTGGCCCGCATCGACCACAGCATGCCGCCCGAGCAGTTGGTGGGCATCGGCCGCGACATGGAGTGCGTGGCGCTGGCGCGGGCCATCCAGTGGCATGCCGAGCACCGCGTGCTGCTGAACGGCAATCGCACGGTGGTGTTCCGTTGACGGAGCCGGGCAGTGTGGATTGACACCCACTGCCATCTCGACGCGGCCGAGTTCGACGCGGATCGTGAGGCCGTGATCGGCCGCGCCCGGGCCGCTGGTGTGGGCCAGATCGTGATCCCGGCCGTTGAAGTGGCCAACTTCGACACGGTGCGCCTGCTGGCCGCCCAGCAGGGCTTCAGCTACGCGCTGGGCATCCATCCGCTGTACGTGATGCGCGCGGCCGAGGGCGACCTGGCCCAGCTGGCCGCAGCGCTGGAGGCGCACCACGCCGACCCGCGCCTGGTGGCCGTGGGTGAGATCGGCCTGGACTTCTTCGTGCCGGGCCTTGATGTGGCGCGGCAGCAGCACTTCTACGTCGAGCAACTCAAGCTAGCGCGGCGCTTCGGGCTGCCGGTCATCCTGCACGTGCGCCGCAGCGCCGACCCACTGCTGGCCGGGCTGCGCCGCGTGGGCTTCACGCAGGGCGGCATTGCCCATGCCTTCAACGGCAGCGAGCAGCAGGCCCGGGCCTTCGTCGACCTGGGCTTCAAGCTGGGCTTCGGCGGCACGCTGACTTTCGAGCGCTCGCTGCAGATCCGCCGCCTGGCCGCCACCTTGCCCGACTCGGCCCTGGTGCTGGAGACCGACGCGCCCGACATTCCGCCGCAGTGGCTCTACAAGACGGCCGAAGCGCGGCAGGCCAGCCCGGGCCAGGGGCGCAACGAGCCGGCCGAGTTGCCGCGCATTGCTGAAACGCTGGCCCGCCTGCGGGGCTGGACGCTGGAACAGACGGCAGCGGTCACCCGCGCGAACGCCGCCGCCGCGTTGCCGCGGCTGGCTCAGGCCGTGCCGAAGTTCAGCGTCAGCGCCACCGGGTCGCCCACCCGCAATTCGCCCGCGCCACTGCCACGCGCGTAGATGCCGAACTGCACGGGCGCGCCCGGCGCCCGCTCGGCGCTGAGCCGGGTCAGTGCGTCCAGCGCGGGCGGCTGGGGGATGCCGGTGGCGGGGTCGATGGAGGTCATCACGCAGCGCACGCAGGGCAGGGTCGGGTGCAGGGTGAGTGCGCCGAGGCGGGCTTCGGTCAGGATGTCTTCGATGAACGCGGGCAGGGCGCCGCCGTCTTCGGCGGCCAGCACCACGTTGGGCCGAGCGCGCTGGGCCAGGCCGCCCGGCGGCTGGTGCAGGCTTTCCGCCCAGGCTTGCAGCGAACCGGTGCCCACCAGGTGCAGCGCGTTGAGGATCGGTCGGCGTTGGGCCGCTGCGCTCAGCCGCACCAGGCGCAGCCGCTCACCGGTGGTGGCGCGCAGCAGGGCCGCGGCATCGTCGCCGGCGTCCCAGGCCTGCAAGGGGTCGAAGTCCTGCCGGTCGGGGTTCCAGCCCCGCACGCCCACCTCGGTGCCTGCTTGTGCGGGCACCGCCAGCACACGGCCCTCGGCTTGCAGTTCCATTCCGTCGGGCACGAGCCTGGCGCTGACGAGCGCCAGTCGCGGGTGAGCGCCCATCCAGGTCAGTTCGCCACCGGCATCCACGATGCCCCAGGCCCGGTCGTCCACGGGCCAGCCATCCGTGTCGAGTGCCAGCGTGTTTACCGCTTCGCCGGCGCAGGACTTGACCGGGTAGTGCCACAGCCCGGCGATGCGGGCGATCAGATCAGCCATGATGTCTCCCTTGTCAGTGCCGGCTCGCCGAAGGTGGGCGTCAGCTTTCAGTGTTCATGCCTTCGTCGAAGACCGCCGCATCCTCGCAGCCGCCGGCCGTGAGCGCCAATCCCGCAAACCCCGAGAACGAGCGGCGCCTCGTCGGCCTGGCACCGGTGTTCGACGCCCAGGCGCAGCTGCTGGTGCTGGGCAGCTTTCCCGGCGCAGCCTCGCTGCAGGCGGCGCAGTACTACGCCCATCCGCGCAATGCCTTCTGGCCGGTGATGGCGGCGCTGGTGGGCGACGCCGGCCTGCCCGCGCTGCCCTATGCCGACAGGCTCGTCGCGCTGCGCCGGCACCGCGTGGCGCTGTGGGACGCAGTGGCCGCCTGCCGGCGCGAGGGCAGCCTGGACACGGCCATTCAAGCGGCCGAGCCCAGCGATCTGCCCGCGCTTGTCGCCCGCCTGCCCGCGCTGCGCGCCATCGCGTGCAATGGCGCGCTGGCGCACCGGCAGACGCTGCTGGCCCTGGGCGGGGTTGAGCTGCCCGTGCTGCGCCTGCCGTCCACCAGCCCGGCGCATGCCGGCCTGCGGCTGGCCGACAAGATCGCCGCCTGGCGTGCCGAGTTGGCGCCCCACCTCCAGGCCGCAAGCCGCCCTGGCGTCTAGGATGCCGGCCATGAAATCCAAACCACAAAGTTGGGGCCCGGCGACGCTGAGCGAGTTCGACGGCGTGCGTTTCCTGCACCTGGACTCCATCTGGGTGCAGGGCGCGATGCGCATCCGCAAGCCCGACCAGATCGAGCTGGAGTACGTGCAGCGCATGTGCGCCTGGATGCTGTGGCGTGACACTGCCGCGTTGGGCGAGGGCCATGCCGTGCAGTTGGGGCTCGGTGCTGCGGCGCTGACGCGCTTCTGCCAGGGCCAGCTGAAGATGCAGACGACCGCAGTGGAGATCAACCCCGAGGTGATCGCCGCCTGCCGGCAGTGGTTCCGGCTGCCTGCCAATGACGATCGACTGAACGTCGTCAACGCCGATGCCGCCCGCTGGGTGAACGACGATGCCCATCTGCAAACGGTGGACGTGCTGAACGTAGACCTCTACGACCACGACGCCGCCGCGCCCGTGCTGGACGACGACGCCTTCTACACCGCCTGCCGCAGCGTGCTGGCGGACGGCGGGCTGATGACGGTGAACCTCTTCGGCCGCAGCGCCAGCTTTGCCCGCAGCGCGTTGCGCATCGCCCGCGCCTTCGGGTCGGATCAGGTCTGGAGCCTGGCACCCACCAAGGAGGGCAACACCATCGTCGTGGCGGCCCGTGGCGTGCAGGTGCCCCACCGGGATGTGCTGGAGCAGCGCGCGGCTAACATCGAATCGCGGTTCAAGCTGCCGGCCCGCAAGTGGCTGCGGCTGGTGCGCCCCTTGCCGATGAGCATCCTCAACGCCCTCTGACACAGCCCCCGATGACGACCAAGTCCAAGCCCTTGGCTCCTGCCACCAAGCCCGATGGCCGCCTGGAGTGGCGACAGCTGCTGCACTGGCTGCTGGAGGACGGGCTGATCGACGAGTCGCAGGTGCAGCGCACGGAGCAGCGGTTCGCGGCAGGTGACAGCTCGCTGCACCCGCTCGTGCGCCTCGGTCATGCCAACCTGGTGCGGCTGTCCACTGGCAAGCCGCTGGACGTGGATGCCTTGTCGGAGTGGCTGGCGGTTCGCGTCAAGCTGCCCTACCTGCGCATCGATCCGCTGAAGGTGGACGTGGGCCGCGTGGGTGACGTCATGTCCATCGGCTATGCCGAGGCCAAGCGTTGCCTGCCGGTGCAGTTCGGCATCAACGACGTGACCATTGCGACGTCTGAGCCCTTCGACACCGGCTGGGTGGCGCAAATCGAGTCGCATGTGCGCAAGCCCATCAAGCTGGTCGTCGCCAACCCGCTGGAGATCGCGCGTTACACGACGGAGTTCTTCACGCTGGCGCGCTCGGTGCGCGCGGCGGCCAAGGCGGGCGAGCAGAGCCAGGTGGCGAGCTTCGAGCAGCTGGTGGAACTGGGGCGCACCAACAAGCAACTGGACGCGAACGACCAGGGCGTGGTGCAAGTGGTGGACTGGCTGTGGCAGTACGCCTTCGACCAGCGCGCCAGCGACATCCACCTGGAGCCGCGCCGCGAGATGGGCGTGATCCGCTTCCGCATCGACGGCGTGCTGCACACGGTCTACCAGCTGCCGCCCACGGTGATGGCGGCCATGACCTCGCGCATCAAGCTGCTGGGGCGCATGGACGTGGTGGAAAAGCGCCGCCCGCTGGACGGCCGCATCAAGACGCGCAACCCTGCGGGTGACGAGGTGGAAATGCGCCTGTCCACACTGCCCACGGCTTTCGGCGAGAAGATGGTGATGCGCATCTTCGACCCCGACACGGCGGTGAAGGATCTGTCGTCCCTGGGCTTCGGCCAGCACGACTCGGACCGCTGGGAGCAGCTGGTCAAGCAGCCGCACGGCATCATCCTCGTGACCGGCCCGACCGGCAGCGGCAAGACGACCACGCTCTACTCCACGCTGAAGCGCCTGGCGACGGAAGAGGTCAACGTGACCACCATCGAAGACCCGATCGAAATGATCGAACCGGCCTTCAACCAGACCCAGGTGCAGAACCAGCTGGATTTCGGCTTCGCCGAGGGTTTGCGCGCGCTGATGCGCCAGGATCCGGACATCATCATGGTGGGCGAAATCCGCGATCTGGAGACGGCCGAGATGGCCATCCAGGCAGCGCTGACGGGTCACCTCGTGTTCAGCACGCTGCACACCAACGACTCGGTGTCGGCGATCACCCGCCTGCAGGACCTGGGCGTGCCCAGCTACCTGCTCAGCGCGACCATCATCGGCGTGCTGGCCCAGCGCCTGGTGCGCACCTTGTGCCCGCACTGCAAGCAGCCGGATCCGGTGGTCACGCGCGAGACGCTGAACGACCTGGTCCGCCACTGGCGCATTGGCGGCGGCGTCAAGCCGTACAAGCCGGTGGGTTGCCTGGAATGCCGCAACACGGGTTTCCGCGGTCGCGCGGGTCTGTACGAGCTGCTGACCGTGTCGGAAGGCGTGAAGGGTGCCTTGGGCGACTTGGCTGCATTGCGCCGGCAGGCTGTTCAAGAAGGTTTGCGGCCCTTGCGCTTGGCGGGCGCGATGAAGGTGGCGGAAGGTGTGACCACCGTCGAGGAAGTGTTGCGCAGCACGCCAGCCTGGGAGGGATGACGGTTCGACGTGGTCTTTCGCATTGGGCGAACGTGCTGAGCTGTCCGGGGTGGTGAATGCACGTATTGCTGATTTTGTAGGAGCGGTCAGGGACTCGGGCGAGCGGTGCCTTGGTTCTTTCAATCTGGCGG
>JBBIVU010000143.1:0-9065 GCA_037439585.1 Roseateles sp.
CACTAGCCTGGGGGCCGAGAGGACACGCCATGAACGAAGACCATCCGCTCCCCCCTGACGACCCCCTGCGCCAGGTCCTGCACGACGAGGTGCACGCCCGCCCGCCGGCGCGCATCCGGCTGCCGGCCGTCATCCTGCACGTGGCGGTGCTGAACAGCGACGTCACCCGCGCCGACGAGCACGCACACCTGAAACGGCTGCCAGACCAGCACACGCTGCCCGAAGATGCGCTGAATGCCAACTTCCTGAGCCTGCGCTGTGGCGATTTCTCGCTGAAGTGGGAGCGGCATGCCGAGTTCACGCGCTACGCCGTGGTGCAGCCCCTGCCACCCGATGCCGAACCCGGCGCGCACACGCTGGACGGCCTGGCCCTGCGCTTGCCAGGTGACTGGCTGGCCCGCATCCCGGGGCGCACCTTCGCCGCCATCAAGCTCGTGATGATCGAGCGGCCACTCACCTTCACGCCCAGCGCCCTGGCCGAGGCGCAGGCCTGGTTCGGCACGCACGCCACCGTGGCGTCCACGATGGGCGGGCACTCCCTGGTGGTGACCGATTTCAGGCTGCGCGCCTCCGGCTTCGAGCACATGGTGGTGCTCGCCGAGCCCGGCACACCCGAGACCCGCGCCGGCCGCATCTGCCAACGGCTGCTGGAGCTGGAGACCTACCGGCTGATGGCCCTGCGCGGCCTGCCGGCCGCCAAGTCGCTCTCCCCCACGTTGGCCGAGGTGGAGGCCACGCTCGCCGGCATCACGGCCCGACTGGAGCAGCGCGGGGCCTCCGAGGCGGAACTGCTGAACGACCTGATCTCCACCGCCGCCCGCATCGAGCACGCCACGGCAGAACATCAGTACCGATTCACCGCCACCCAGGCCTACCACGCCATCGTGGCAGCCCGGCTGGAAGAACTGCACGAGGGCAAGGTGGCTGGCACGCAGACGCTGGGCGAGTTCATGCAGCGCCGGCTCTCGCCTGCCATCGCCACCGTGGCCGCCACGGCCCAGCGCTTGGCCGGGCTGTCGCAGCGCATCTCGCGCGCCAGCGCCCTGCTGCGCACGCGGGTGGACATCGCCACCGAGGCACAGAACCAGCAGCTGCTGGCGCAGATTGGCGACGGCCAGCGCACGCAGCTGCGCATGCAGGCCACGGTGGAAGGGCTGTCGCTGGCGGCCATCACCTACTACGTGGTCAGCCTGCTGCTGTATTTTTTCAAGGCGCTGAAGGCCGAGGGCTGGTTGCCGATGCAGCCGGAACTGGCGGCGGGCGCGTCCATTCCGCTGGTACTGGCCGGCGTGTGGTGGACGACGCGGCGCATCCACCGCAAGTTCTTCGGGCATTGACGTCGCCGTGCCTGCGTAGAATCAGGCACCGGGCCCAAATTTTGTCTTCGGCCCGGCGCGTCGCGCCTTGACTTCGCCAGCGAAGTCAGCCTGCGACGCGACGGCCTCCCGGCCGTCGAGGGTGCCCTGCCCTCATGCCGAAGCAAGTCAAGCGCTCGCAGCCCCTGGCGCGCACTGCCCAACGTGCGCCGTTTGATGCGAACTTGGACCATGGAAATCTTCGACTACGACAACATCCTGCTGCTGCCGCGCAAATGCCGCGTGGAAAGCCGCTCGGACTGCGACACCTCGGTGCAGTTCGGCCCGCACCGCTTCAAGCTGCCGGTGGTGCCCGCCAACATGAAAACCGTGGTGGACGAACCCATCACCGAGATGCTGGCTCGGGAGGGCTACTTCTACGTGATGCACCGCTTCGACCTGGACAGCCTGGCCTACGCCCGGGCCATGCGGGCCAAGGGCCTGCTGGTCTCGCTCAGCGTGGGCGTCAAGCCGGCGGACTACACCCTCGTGGACCAGCTCGCCGCCGACGGCGTGGGCGCCGACTACCTGACCATCGACATCGCCCACGGCCACGCCGAGAGCGTGCAGCGCATGATTGCCCACATCAAGCAGAAGCTGCCTGCGGCCTTCGTCATCGCCGGCAACGTGGGCACGCCCGAGGCCGTGATCGACCTCGAGAACTGGGGAGCCGACGCCACCAAGGTGGGCGTGGGCCCGGGCAAGGTCTGCATCACGCGGCTCAAGACGGGCTTTGGCACGGGCGGCTGGCAGCTCTCGGCGCTGAAGTGGTGCGCCCGCGTGGCCACCAAGCCCATCGTGGCCGACGGCGGCATCCGCCACCACGGCGACATTGCCAAGAGCGTGCGCTTCGGCGCCAGCATGGTGATGGTGGGCTCGCTGTTCGCGGGCCACGAGGAGTCACCGGGCACCACGGTGGAAGTCGACGGCAAGCGCTACAAGGAGTACTACGGCTCGGCGAGCGACTTCAACAAGGGCGAGTACCGCCACGTGGAAGGCAAACGCATCCTGGAACCCGTGAAAGGCCGCCTGGCCGACACGCTGCGCGAGATGCAGGAAGACGTGCAGAGCTCCATCTCCTACGCGGGCGGCACGCAGTTGGCGGACCTGCGCAAGGTGAACTACGTGGTCCTGGGGGGTGAAAACGCTGGTGAACACCTGTTCATGTAGCCAACACGTGTTGGCCCGGCGTTTCGGCGAGCCCGCAGGGCGCAGCCAGAACGACGGGGAACGTTTGTTCATGTGATTGAACGCCAACGGCGGGCGCAGCGCACAACCGTCAAGGCTCGCCCTTCGACGGTTTCGGGTAGCGCCGGCTGATCTCCAGCGGCTCGGCATACGCCGAGCTCCAGGTCTGCTCGTGCAAGGCGGCCAGCCGTGCCGCCATGTCAGGGTTGCGCAGCACCACCTCCAGGTTGCGCGACTTGTCGAGATAGCCGCCCGCCCAGTTGCTGGTGCCCACCCAGGCCACCTCGCCGTCAATGCTCATGGCCTTGGTGTGGATCACCCGGGCGAAAGGAATGAAGCCGGTGCTGGCCCGGGGCAGTGTGACGATGCGCACCTCCACGCCCGGGATGAGTGCGAGGCTTTTCAGGTGATCGATGGCTGGCGACTCGGTGTTCCAGTGCGACACCATCAGCCGCACCTGCACACCACGCGCGGCGGCCGAACGCAAGGCGTTGTCGATGACCGCGTAAAACGGCCGGCGGCCGGTGCCGTGGGACAGCGGCGCGTAGTCCAGCAGTTGCACGCGCACCTCTCTGCGTGCCTGTGCGAGCAGCCGCGGCAAGACCTCTTCGGAATCGCCCACGCCGGGTGGGTTCCATGCCCTCGGGCTGGCCACTAGAAAAGCCGGGCGAGCGATATCCACCGGCGCCAAGGCTGCGGCCGGCAGTGGCACGGGCTGGCCCGCTGCCAGCAGGGCCTGGGCCTGCCAGTCCTGGTCGAACACCGCCTGCACGCCGGCCACCACGGCCGCGTCACTGATGCGCAACCCGGTTTCATGGATGTGCTTGAGCGCCCGCCAATCGAAGTTCTGGCTGCCCACGAAGGCCTCGCAGCGGTCCACCACGAAGTACTTGGCGTGAATGATGCCGTCCGGGCTGAGACGACCGAACTCCAGCACCTTGAACGTGACGCCCGGGATGCCCTGCAACCGAGCCAGCGTGGTGGCCTCGGAGATGCGCTGCCCCTTGGCTTCCATCAAAAAGCGCACCTTCACACCACGCGCAGCGGCGGCGGCCAGGCGGTCGATCAACAGGTCCAACGCCTCGCCCTCGCGCCCGGACACATAGAACTGCGAGATGTCGAGGGTCTCGCGTGCGGTGTCAAACATCTGCTGCCAGACCTGGACCGGTCCGCGCAGGTCGGGCGTGCTCAGCAACGTCTCCGCAGGCACGGTGTGCACCAACTCGAAGCCGGGAACGGAAAACTCGGCCCGGGCGGCGAGCGGCGCCAAAACGACGGCGGCAGCGAGGACCAGGGCGGGGAGCCGGAAGCACGGATTCATGGCGTGGGGTTGAGTCGTAAGGCCTGCGCAATGTAGCCGCCAGACACCGAAGGCGCGGCCGGCGCACTCCCGCACCGGCCGTGGGTGACGGGTCAGGCTCGACAGACGGGTCCCGTTGAAGCATCTCGGCGCACCGTCGCCGGCTTTCTGTGGGCGCCGACGCGCGCCCATAAAATCGTCGTTCCCCTCTGACGACAAGCCCTGTACACACACGGGGCGCCAGCCGAGACCTGCCCGTGACCGAACTTGCCAAGTCCTTCGAACCCGCCGCCCTGGAAGCCCACTGGGGCACCACCTGGGAAGCCGCCGGCCTGTATGAGCCGACCCTGGACCCGGCCAAGCCTTCCTTCAGCATCCAGCTGCCGCCGCCCAACGTGACGGGCACGCTGCACATGGGCCACGCCTTCAACCAGACGGTGATGGACTCGCTGACGCGCTACCACCGCATGAAGGGCGACAACACGCTGTGGGTGCCGGGCACCGACCACGCGGGCATCGCCACGCAGATCGTCGTCGAGCGCCAGCTGCAGGCCGCGGGCACGAGCCGCCACGACCTGGGCCGCAAGAACTTCGTCGCACGGGTGTGGGACTGGAAGCAGGAGAGCGGCAACACCATCACCAGCCAGATGCGCCGGCTGGGCGACTCGGTGAGCTGGGGCCACGAGTACTTCACGATGGACGAGAAGCTGTCCAAGGTGGTGGTGGAAACCTTCGTGCGCCTGTTTGACGAGGGCCTGATCTACCGCGGCAAGCGCCTGGTGAGCTGGGACCCGGTGCTGCAGTCCGCAGTGTCGGACCTGGAGGTGTCGTCCGAGGAGGAAGACGGCTCGCTGTGGCACATCCGCTACCCGCTCGCTGACGGCAGTGGTTCCGTTGTGGTCGCCACCACGCGCCCTGAGACCCTGCTGGGCGACGTGGCCGTCATGGTCCACCCCGAAGACCAGCGCTACGCGACGCTCATCGGCAAGCTGGTCAAGCTGCCGCTGACCGACCGCGAGATCCCGGTGATTGCCGACGACTACGTGGACCGCGAGTTCGGCACCGGCGTCGTGAAGGTCACGCCGGCGCACGACACCAACGACTACGCCGTGGGCCAGCGCCACAAGCTGCCCATGATTGCGGTGCTGGACCTGCAGGCCAAGATCAACGACAACGCGCCCGAGGCCTACCGGGGCCTGGACCGCTTCGTCGCCCGCAAGAAGATCGTGGCCGACCTGGAGGCCCTGGGCCTGATGGTGGAGATCAAGAAGCACAAGCTGCAGGTGCCACGTTGCGAGCGCACGGGCCAGGTGATCGAGCCCATGCTGACCGACCAGTGGTTCGTAGCCGTCACCAAGCCCGGCGCCTCGGGCAAAAGCATTGCTGACGGCGCCATCGCGGCCGTGGAGACCGGTGCGGTCAAGTTCCATCCGGAGTCCTGGGTCAACACCTACAACCACTGGATGGGGAACCTGCAGGACTGGTGCATCTCGCGCCAGCTGTGGTGGGGCCATCAGATCCCGGCCTGGTACGGCACGGGGGGCGAGCTGTTCGTCGCGCGCAGCGAGGATGAGGCCCGCGCGAAGGCCACGGTCGCCGGCTACACGGGTGAGCTGAGCCGTGACCCTGATGTTCTGGACACCTGGTACTCCTCGGCCCTGGTGCCTTTCTCCACGCTCGGCTGGCCTGAGAAGACGCTGGAACAGGCGCTGTTCCTGCCCTCCTCCGTGCTCGTGACGGGCTACGACATCATCTTCTTCTGGGTCGCCCGGATGATCATGATGACAACGCACTTCACCGGCCAGGTGCCGTTCAAGGACGTCTACATCCACGGCCTGGTGCGCGATTCGCAGGGCCAGAAGATGAGCAAGTCCGAGGGCAACGTGCTGGACCCGGTGGACCTGATCCAGGGCGTCGACCTCGACACGCTGATCCAGAAATCCACCCAGGGCCTGCGCAAACCGGAGACCGCACCCAAGGTGGCCGCCCGGGTGAAGAAGGAGTTCCCAGACGGCATGCCCGCCTACGGCGCCGACGCGCTGCGCTTCACGATGGCCAGCTACGCCACGCTGGGCCGCAACATCAACTTCGACACCAAGCGCTGCGAGGGCTACCGCAACTTCTGCAACAAGCTCTGGAACGCGACGCGCTTCGTGCTGATGAACACCGAGGGGCAGGACTGCGGCCTGGCGCACGAGCAAGGCGTTTGCCCGCCGGGCTACAACACCTTCAGTTCCGCCGATCGCTGGATCACCAGCGAGTTGCAGCGCGTGGAAGCCGCCGTGGCGCAGGGCTTCGCCGAGTACCGCCTGGACAACGTCGCCAACAGCATCTACAGCTTCGTGTGGGACGAGTACTGCGACTGGTACCTGGAAATCGCCAAGGTGCAGATCCAGACTGGCGATGAAAGCCAGCAACGCGCCACGCGCCGCACGCTGATCCGCACGCTGGAAACCACGCTGCGCCTGCTGCACCCCATCGCGCCCTTCATCACCGAGGAGCTCTGGCAGACCGTCGCCCCCGTGGCTGGCCGCAAGACGACCGACTACATCGGCCAGGCGCCCTACCCCGTCAGCCAGCCCGAGCGCATCGACCCAGCGGCCGATGCGTGGGTCGCCCAGCTGAAGGACGTGGTGGGCACCACCCGCAGCTTGCGCAGCGAAATGGCCCTGAGCCCCGCCGAGCGCGTACCCCTGCTGGTGGGCGGCGACCTGAGCTTCCTGACCGAAGCGGCTGCCGTGCTCAAGGTGCTGGCCAAGCTGAGCAGCGTGGAGTTGATCGCCGACGAAGCCGAATTCGCCAAGCAAAGCGCAACCTCACCGGTGCTGGTGCACGGTGCGGCCAAGCTGGCGCTGAAGGTGGCGATCGACATTGAGGCCGAGCGCGCGCGCCTCACCAAGGAGGCCACGCGGCTGGAAGGCGAAATCACGAAGGCCGAGGCCAAGCTGGGCAACGAGAGCTTCGTGGCCCGTGCACCGGCTGCCGTGGTGGAGCAGGAGCGTGGCCGAGTGGCGGGCTTCAAGGAAACGGTGGCACGGCTGCGCGAGCAGCTGGCGCGGCTGCCGCAGTAACTCAGTACAGGTCGGCGCCGACCTGGGCGGTTTGCGCCGCCTGGGCCGTCGATGGCGCCGCCAGCAGCCCGTCGATCGCCCGCGCCACCGCCCACGCGGCGCGCACGCGGGACTCGCGCGTCGTGCCCGCCAGCCGGGGCGTCACCTGGAGCGAGCCGATGCCGTGCAATGGCCGGCCCGACTCCAGCCAACCAGGCTCCAGGCAGTCGAACCAGGCGGCGCGCAGCCGCCCGCTGCGCAGCGCCCTCGCCAGCGCCGACTCGTCCACCAGGCCCGACTGGCTCAGTCCCACCAGCACCTGCCCTGGGCGGGCATTTTCCAGTTGGCGATCGCCCAACAAGCCGCGGTAGCGGTCGAAATAGGGCAGCAACAGAACGAGGCCATCGGCCTGCTCCACCAGATCGACCAGGCTCACCGCCTCGATGCCCCAGCGTGCCCAGATGGGGTCGTTGGGGTGAAGCGAGGGGTCGTATCCGATCACACGCGCACCGAAGGCCTGAAGCAGTTGGGTCGTCACGCGAGCGGCAGGGGCCAGACCCAACACGCCAATCGTCGAACACCCCAGCTCTCGGCCCACCTTGAGACCGTCGCTGCCCTCGATGGGCACACGGCGCAGCAGGCTCAGCAGCGCACCAACGGCGAACTCGGCTTCGGCGCTGGCCGTGGAGGCTTGGGAGCGAACGATTTCCACGCCGGCCTTGCGACAGGCTTCGGTATCGATGTTGTCGGCCCCACCGCTGGCACGGCCGATGGCACGAAGCCCCCGGGCCCCACGCAGCAACGCGGCGTCGATGCGCACCTCGGGGGGTGCGATCAGGGCTTGTGCGTCGCGCAGCGCCAGCACCAATGCATCGAAATCGCCAACCAGCTCGGGCGCAAAGCGTGCGTCGTGCCGCTCGGCGAGCCACTGCACCACATCGGCTTCCAACGGTTCGAGGATCAGGACAGTCATCTTGGGGGTAGGTCTGGGCGTCGTGCTGCACGGGCGCGTCACACACCGCGTGACAGAATCGGCACGCCGTCTTCAAACCAGTTTACGTTCATGGCCTCTTCGCCCCAATCGCCGATCACCAAAGCCATTTTCCCGGTTGCAGGCCTCGGCACACGTTTCCTGCCAGCCACCAAGGCACAGCCCAAGGAGATGCTGCCGGTGGTGGACAAGCCGCTGATTCAGTACGCCGTGGAGGAGGCCTACGCCGCCGGCGTGCGCGAGATGATCTTCGTGACCGGCCGACACAAGCGCCCCATCGAAGACCATTTCGACATGACCTTCGAGCTGGAGGTGGCCCTGGAGCAGGCTGGCAAGCAGGAACTGCTGGACGTGGTGCGCAGCGTGAAGCCGGACGACATGCAGTGCATCTATGTGCGCCAGGCGCAAGCGCTCGGCCTGGGCCACGCGGTGCTGTGCGGCCAACGTCTGGTGGGCAACGAGCCGTTCGCCGTGCTGCTGGCTGATGACCTGATGGTGGGCGAGACACCGATCCTGAAGCAGATGGTCGAGCAGTTCGCCGACTGGCGTGCGTCCATCCTGGCCGTCCAGGAAGTGCCCGCAGAGCACACCCGCCGCTACGGCATCGTGGCCGGCACCCAGGTCAACGACCATCTGATGGACGTGACCCGGATCGTCGAGAAGCCGGCGCCCGAGGTGGCCCCATCACGCCTGGGCGTGGCCGGCCGCTACATCCTGACGCCGGGGGTCTTCCACGAGATCGCCAACCAGCCACGCGGCGTGGGGGGCGAGATCCAGCTGACCGATGGCATCGCTGGTCTGCTGCGCCGTGAAAAGGTGTTCGCCTACCGCTATGAAGGCAAGCGCTACGACTGCGGCAGCAAGGAAGGTTTTCTGCAGGCCAACGTCGAACTAGCCCTGGCGCACCCGCAACTCGGCGCAGGCTTCAAGGAATTCCTGCAAGGCCTGAACCTCTGAGGCCTGACGGCCTACGGGTCGGCTCAGCGCCGGCGCAGCACGTGCATGAACTCGTCGCCCGACGAGTTCTGCTCCACCAGCTCATTGCCCGTCTGGCGGGCGAAAGCCTGGAAGTCACGCATGGAGCCCGGGTCGGTGGCCACGACCCGGAGCAACTCGCCGCTGTGCATCTCTGCCAGGGCTTTCTTGGCCTTCAGAATGGGCAGGGGGCAGTTCAGGCCCCG
>JBBIVU010000144.1:0-9047 GCA_037439585.1 Roseateles sp.
GTCCAGCAGGCCGCAGGCTGCCAGCTGCGCGGCGCCGGCATCCAGCCCGGCCAGCACCCGGCCCGCGTCGGCCCAGTGCTGCAGGCGGGCGGCCAGGGGCGCGGGCAGGGGGGCGGTGTCGGCCGTGATCAGGAACACGGCGTGCCAGTCGTCTGGGGCTGAGCTGGGCGGCAGCGCGGCGGTGTGCAGCTGTGCGCCGTTGCCCGCGTCCACGGGCCCGCCGTGCACCGACAGGCATTCGCCCCGCCACACCACCTCGTCTTGCAGTTCGTTGGCTGCGGTCAGGCTGTCCAGCACGCCGCCCAGCGCGAGCATCGAGAAGCCCGGCTGCAGCAGCAGGGCCACGCGGTGCAGGCGGGGCGGCGGGATCATGGGTGAGATCGTCGCATCACCAACCCATGACCGCCGCGGCGGCCAGCAAGGCCAGGGCCATGACGAGGTAGACGGCCTGCAGCGGCAGCATCCAGCGGAACCACGTGCCGAAGGGCACGCCCGACAGCGCCAGCACACCCACCGTGATGCCCGAGGTGGGGATGACGGGCGTGGTGAGCTCGCCGAACTGGAAGGCCAGCACGGCGGTCTGGCGGGTGACGCCCACCAGGTCGGCCAGCGGCGCCATGATGGGCATGGTCAACGCCGCCTGGCCGGTGCCGGAGTGGATGAAGAAGTTGATGACCGACTGAATCGCGAACATCTTCTGCGCGGCCAGCACCGGTGTGCTGGAGGCCACCAGTGGGGCCAGCGCATTCAGCAGCGTGTCGATGATCTGGCCCTCCCGCATCAGGATGACCGTGGCCTTGGCCAGCGCAATGACGAGGGCCGTGCCCACCAGGTCGCGCGCGCCGTGCAGGAAGGCGGCCATGAAGTCGTCGGCCGACAGCCGGGCCACCAGGCCCACGGTCACGGCCATGACGAGAAAGAGCGCGGCAATCTCTTCGATGTACCAGCCGAACTTCACCACGCCGCCGATCATCACGGCCAGCGTGGCCGCGAACAGCCACAGCACCACGCGGTGCCGGCCGGTCATGCCGGCGAAGTTCTCGAAGCTGGCCAGGTCCAGCGTCTGGCGGCGCTGCTGGTCCATCGCGAAGGTGGGGCTGAGCTCGGGCGTGCGGCGGATGCGCGCGGCCCACCACTGCAGGAACGCAATGGTCAGCCCCGTGGCGAAGGCCCAGCACAGCGCGCGGTAGCCCAGGCCCGAGAACAGCGGCACGCCGGCAATGCCCTGGGCCACGCCCACGTTGAACGGGTTCAGGAACGCGGTGGCAAAGCCCACCTGCGAGCCCACGAACGGAATGGCCACGCCGGTGAGTGTGTCCAGCCGCAGGGCCAGCGCGAGCGGGATGAAGATCAGCACGAAGGGAATCGCTTCTTCCGCCATGCCGAAGCTCGCGCCGCCGAGCGAGAACAGCGTGACGAACACCGGGATCACCAGCGCCCGCACCAGGGCCGAGTTGCGGTGCGCGCGGGCGACCGACTTGATCATGGCGTCGATGGCCTCGGTGCGCTGCAGCACCGCGAACGCGCCGCCCACGGTCAGCACGAAGCCGATGATGAGCGCCGCCTCCACAAAGCCCTTGATGGGCGCGGTGAGCAGCGCCACCAGGCCTTGAGGCTTGGCGTCCACGAGGTGGAAGCTGCCGGCGACGATGACCTTCTTGCCGTTGACCAGCTCCGTCTCGAAGCGGCCGCCGGGCACGATCCAGGTGGCCGCCGCAATCAGCGCCAGCAGCGCCACCAGCAGCACATAGGTGTTGGGCAGCTTGAGCTTCATGGCGACAGCAGCTTGCCCGAGCGGTAGGGCGTGGGGCCGGCGATCTTGGCCAGGCGCATGCCGCGCGTGGCAAAGCGGCGCGAGCTGCGGGCGAAGCAGCGGCCGGTGGTGAGGGCGTGCAGCGGGGTGCGGGCGTCGGTCAGCGGGCAGACGATGTCGGCCACCCGCTCGCCGGCCTCCACCCAGTCGCCCGGCGCCTTGGCAAACACCACGATGCCGCTGACCGGCGCGGTGACGGGCTCCACGCCTTCCAGCGGTGTGGCGGGGCAGCCGGCCGGCACGGGCGGCGCGGTGCCGTCGATGTGCCCCAGCCGGCACAGCGCGGCCACCAGCGCGTCGGCATCGTGCGCGGCCAGCGGCTGGCTGACCTCGGTTTCGCCGCGCAGCTCCACGGTGGCGGCCAGGCAGCCGTGGGGGTCGATGGGGAAGCGGCCGCGGAAGTGCGCCGCCAGCTCCCACCACACGCGGGACAGGGTTTCGTCGAACGGGTCGTCGCCCGACACCTCGGCGTACAGCAGCGCCTGCGCGCCCAGGTAGGCGGCCAGCGGCTGCAGCGCCTGCACCTGGGGCGTGCCGGTGTAGACGTGCATCACGGCCTGGTTGTCGCAGTGCAGGTCCAGCACCAGGTCGGCGTCGGCCGCGAGCGTTTGCAGCAGGTGCTTCAGCGCCTCGGCCTCGCTGGTGGGTTGCCAGGCGGCCAGCAGGCTGCGGCACGCAGCGCGAATGGCGCGGGTGTTGGCCGCCACGTCGGGCCCGAGGCGCCCCTCCAGCGCCGGGATGAGCGCCGGCGTGAGGTGGCGGAACTGGCGGTTGAAGTTGATGCCGGTGCCCATGTCGAAGCGGCCGAAGGCCGAGCCCTGCACGTCTTGCGCCAGGCCGATGGGGTTGGCCATGGGCACCAGCACGATTTCGCCCGGGATGGCGCCCGCTGCCTCCAGCGCAGTGAGGCGCTCGATCAGGCCTTGCGCCACCAGCATGGGCGGCACTTCGTCGGCATGCAGGGCGGCTTGCAGGTAGGCCTTGCGGCCGGAGGTGCCGGTGCCGAAGTGCAGGCTGCGGACACGGCGCTGCGTGCCGGCGCTGGCGGCCGGCAGGTCATGGAGGAGGGTTCTCATAGCGGAGACAGAAGGGGCTGCGCCAGGCGCACGGGAATGACGTCCAGGCGGACCTTGAGCACGGTGACGTCCTCGCCGCCCTGGGCGCTGCTGAACCACGCGGCACTGCCCGGGCCGCGGTAGAGCCGGAACTCGAAGCCGAGGTCAGGCGCCGGGTCGCCCGGCCGGGGGCGCATCTGGTAGGCCAGGCCGCGCACCTCGGGCAGGCCGGTGTCGAACAGGTAGGCCATGGCGTTGACGATGGTCTGGTCGCCCAGGATGTCCATGAAGTACGGGCTGCCCTGCTGCAGCGCTTCGGCGTTGGGGGCCGTGGTGCTGGCCATGGGCTCGCGCAGCTTGGCGGCGGAGGGTGTGCTCACGCCGGTGCTGAAGTCGTGCCGGTCGCCGCGGTCGAGGTAGCTGAGTTGCGCGCCGCGCAGGTTGAAGGCCTTCTGCTCGGCGTTGCTGGTGGCCTCGCGCAGGTCCACCAGCAGCGCTCCGCGCGCGCCGATGATTTCCACCTGGGCCCCCTTGAACACCGCGGCCGAGTTCTCCTCGATGCCCAGGCCCTGCTGGAAGCCCAGTGCGCGCAGCGCCGGCAGCAGGCGGCCGATGCGGCCTCGCTTCAGGAAGTGCTGGTCCACGAACACGTCGGGTTCGATGAAGGCCAGGCCCCGGTCGAACTCCTTGCCCTCGCGCCACTGGCCTTTCAGGATGAGGTGGTTGCCGGGTGGGTCGCGGAACATCATGCGGCTCATGATGGCCGCGCCAGCACTGCTGCCGGCCACCACGCCGCCACGCGCCACCACGCCGCGGATGGCCTGCAGCATCTCGGTGGGCTGGCCGGCGGGCTGCAGGGTGTCGACGATGTACTCCTGCGCGCCGCCGGAGAAGAACACGCCGCGCGCGTTGCGCACCTTGTCCAGCAGCACCGGGTCGCGCAGGTTGGCTTGCAGGTCCACGCCCGCCAGGCGCGGTGCCACCGGAATGGCCTCGGCCTGCGCGCCGCGCCGGTTCAGCGACGCGACGATGGACGCCGCGCTGCGCTCGGGGTTGCCGGCTGCGGTGGCGAACACGGCGATGCGCGCGCCCGCGCCGCCGGCTTCGTCGACGATGCGCTGCCAGACGGCGTCGTTGTCGGCACGCAGCGCGCCGCCGATGACGACGGCCGTGCCAGCCTGCGCGCTGGCCGCCCAGCAGCAGGCCGCCAGCCAAAGGGTGGGGATGAATCGCATGGGGCCATCTTGTCAGTGCGACGGTGCGGCAACCAGCGGGTTGGGCCTCAAAGCGGTGCGCCGTGCACCGGCAACGCAATTGCATGTCGCATCGGCGCAAGGTGTGACGGGGGCGCTTGCGGCGAAGCGACGCGCACTTGTGCAGAAGCGACCGGCACGCCGAAACCCCATAGGCAAGTCAGAGACCGGCTCCCTAACCTGAAGGCATTCGCTTCCACCCCACTCCACCCGAGGCCTTCATGACCCGCTCCTTCACCCGGCACCCGCTCGCCCATGCCGCGCTGCTGTGCGCCCTCACCCTGACCGCCCACGCCCAAGACCAGAAGCTCGAACGGGTCGAGGTCACCGGCTCCAGCATCAAGCGCATCGACGGCGAAGCCGCGCTGCCGGTGGATGTGGTCAAGCGCCAGGACATCGACAAGATGGGCGTGACCACCGCGGCCGAGCTGCTGCAGAAGATCACCTCCAACGTCGGCGGCCTGACCGATGGCGCCTCCATCAGCGACCAAAGCGGCGGCCAGCGCGGCTTCAACGGCGCCAACCTGCGCGGGCTGGGCGTGTCCAGCACGCTGGTGCTGCTCAACGGCCGGCGCCTGGCCAACTTCGCGAGCCCCGGTGACGACGCCGGTGTGGACCTGAACAGCATCCCGTCCGGCGCCATCCAGCGCGTGGAGGTGCTGAAGGACGGCGCCTCGGCCATCTACGGCACCGACGCCATGGGCGGCGTCATCAACTTCATCACCCGCAAGGACTACCAGGGCGCCGACGTCAGCGCCTACACCCTCAAGAGCCACGAGGGCGGCGCAGCCAAGACCACCGTGACCCTGGGCGGCGGCTTCGGCGATTTGAAGCGCGACGGCTTCAACGCCTTCGCCACGCTGGACCTGCAAAAGCTCGGCGCGCTGGATGCCTCGCAGCGAAAGTTCATTCGCGAGTACAGCCTGCCCACCAGCCTGCCGCCGCAGGCGTCCAGCAACTCCTTCCCGGCCAACGTGGACCTGACCAGTGCGCAGCTGACCGCGCTGAACAACTTCGTGCGGGCCAACCCGGGCACGGCGCTGAAGGGCAGCAACGCCGACGGCACCTGGAACCCGGGCGGCCCGAACTCCGGCTCGCGCCGCGTGAACTTCGGCAAGGCCAGCTGCACCGGCGCGCCCAACGCGAACTTCGTCGACGGCACCAGCCTGGGCGGCCGTGAGGGCTGCTCGTACGACTACGTGGCGGGTTCGCAGATCTACCCCAAGGCTGACAAGCAGAGCCTGCTGGGCCGCTTCACGGCGCAGTTGAACGACGACCACCAAGTCTTCGCCGAGCTCATGCTGGCCAAGGCCCAGACCGACTACGCCGCCTCGCCGGCCACGGCGCGCTTTCGCACGAGTGCGGGCATCACGCTGCCCCAGTCGCTGCAGAGCGTGACCGGCGTGCTCGGCCCGGTGGATTTCCGCTTCCGCCTGGAAGACGCCGGCCAGCGCACCAGCCGGGTGGAAAGCGACGCCAGCCGCCTCGTGCTCGGCGCCACCGGCACGTTGGCCGGCTGGGACTACGACGCTGCGCTGAGCCAAAGCACCAACAAGGCCACCGACACCGACCTGTCGGGCTGGGTGTCCTTGACCCAGTTGCAAGCGGGGCTCAAGGCCGGCACCTACAACCCGTTCGTGAACCCGGCCGACCGCTCCGCCGGCCGTGTGTTCATGAACTCCATCCGCCTGGACGGTGCGGCCCGCATCAGCAAGGGGACGTCCACCAGCCTGGACGGCAAGCTGACCCGGGCCATCGGCCAGCTCGACGGCGGCGACGTGATGATGGCGCTGGGTGCCGAGCTGCGCAAGGAAAAGACCGAGTTCCGCGCCACCGACGTGCTCAAAGGCAACGACGTCAACGGTGACCGTTCCAGCTCCGGCGACTTGCTGGCCGACACCAGCCACTCGCGCAATGTGGCGGGGCTGTTTGCTGAAGTCAGCGCGCCCATCTCCCGCGAGCTGGAGGCCCAGTTCGCGCTGCGCCACGACCGCTACAACGGCCTCTACGACGCCGCCACCAAGACGACCTCGCCCGACCTGAGCACGACCAACCCGAAGGTGGGCCTGAGCTGGCGGCCGAGCAAGCAGCTGCTGACGCGCGCGTCCTACGGCACCGGCTTCCGTGCGCCGACGGTGTCGGAGATGTTCCTGCCGCTGCGCTCGGGCATCACCGCCAGCTTCGTGCGGGACCCGGTCAGCGGTGAAGTGGGCCAGCTCAACATCGATCGCTACGCCAACCCCGACCTCAAGCCCGAGAAAAGCAAGCAGGCCAGCCTGGGCCTGGTGTTCGAGCCTGTGCGTGGCCTGCTGGGCAGCGTGGACTACTGGACCATCCGCAAGTCCGACATCATTTCCCAGATCGGCGAGGAAACCATCTTCACCACGCCCGCGCTCTACAACGACCCCAAGGTGGTGGCGCGCGATGCCGATGGCTTCGTCAACTTCATCACCGTCAAGAAGGAGAACCGCGGCAAGCTGAACACCTCGGGCTTTGACGTGTCGCTGAACTGGCGCGGTGAGGCCACGGCCTACGGCACCTTCGGCGCGGGCCTGAACGGCACGCTGGTCACCGAGTACAAGTTCGCCACCGACCCGCGCTCGCCGCTGGTGGACGGCCTGGGCAAGTTCAAGGACGACAAGGCCGTGCAACGCTGGCGCCACAAGCTCAACCTGGACTGGGACTGGGGCCCGGCCAGCGTGACCGTGACGAACACCTACCTCTCCAGCTACCGTGACCAGAACGTGGACGGCCTGGCCGCCCCGGCCTACAACAACCGCGACGTCAAGGCCTACTCGCTGTGGGACCTGACGGCCAGCTACCGCATCACGCCGGAACTGCGCCTGCGCGGCGGCATCCTGAACGTGGCCGACACCGCGCCGCCGTTCACCAACCAGTCGCGCTACTTCCAGGTGACCTGGGACCCGACCTACGGCGATCCGCGTGGCCGCAGCTACTTCGTCAGCCTGAGCTACCAGCTGCGCTGAGCGTGGCCCGTCAGCGGTGCGGTGCGGGCCAGCTCATCTCGGCCCGCACACCGCCCAGCGGTGACGTGAGCAACTGCACCGCCGCGCCGTGCCGACGGGCGGCCGCGCGCACGATGGCCAGGCCCAGGCCACTGCCTTCCACGCCGTCGTGTTCGCCGCGCTGGAAGCGGTCGAACACGCGCTCCCGTTGCTCCGGTGCGATGCCCGGGCCGTCGTCGTCCACCCGCAGCAGCGGTGCGCCTGCCGGGCCGCGCAGTGCGCTGACCTGCACCGTGCGAGCACCGTACTTGAGCGCGTTTTCCGTGAGGTTGCGAAGGGCGCTGCGCAGGGCTTGCGGGTCGCCCGCCAAGGGCAGGGCGTCGGGTGCCGTGAGGCTCAAGGCCACGCCTGCGCGCTCGGCCAGGGGCCGCAGGTCGGCCACGGTCTGGTGGGCCAGTGCGGCCAGGTCCAGCGGCTGGTCGGCGGCGGCAGCGCCGGGTTCGGCCCGGGCCAGGGCCAGGAGTTGCTCCACGAGCCTCACCGCGCGGTCGATGCCGCCGCGCAGGCGGGCGATGGCTTCGTCCTGCTGGGGGCCGGGGGCGGAGTCGCGCAGCAGGCCGAGCTGCAGCTTGAGTGCCGTGAGCGGTGAGCGCAGCTCGTGGGCGGCATCGGCCACAAAGCTGCGCTGGGCGTCGAAGGCCGTGGCCAGGCGGCCGAGCAGGCCGTTGAAGGCCTCCACCAGCGGCGCGATCTCGCCGGGCAGGCCGTCGGTGGGCAGCGCGCCCAGCGCGTTGGCACCGCCGGCCTGGGCGGCCTGCACCACACGGGCCAGGGGCGCCAGCGACAGGCCGATCAGCCACCACAACGCCGCCGCCACCAGCGGCAGGGCCACGGCCAGTGGTGCCACGCTGCGCAGTGCGGCCAGCGCGGCCAACCTCTGGCGCACGGCGAGCGGCTGGGCCACCTGCACCACGCGCAGCGGCGTGGCGGCGCTGAAGACGCGCCAGTCCTGCCCGGCAAAGCGCAGTTCGGAGTAACCCAGCACGGCACGGGCCGGCAGCGGCTCGGTCATGCCCTGGGGGCGGCTGGAGTACAGCTCCAGGCCCTGCAGTGACCAGATCTGCACGACGTAGTCGAAGCTGGGGTCGTTGAGCGCCGCGGCCTCGTCGCCGGCCACGCGGCCCTGGTCGCGCAACGACAGCGCCGTCTGGCGAAGCTGGTAGTCGAACAGTGCATCGGCCTCGGTGCGCACGCTGACATAGGTGGCGCCGCCCACCGCCAGGGCCGTGACGGCGCCGAGCACCGCCAGCAGCGCGAAGAGCCGGCCCCGGAGCGTGCCGAGCAGGCTCATGGCAGCCCCTTCGAGGGCGGCGGCAGGACCGGGGGCGGTGATGTGAGGCAGCGCATGTGGCGCCGCATTCTGCCGCCCCGAAAAAAGTTTGCCGGGCCCTGTCGATTGACCGACCTGTCGCGCATCACCTGCTCAGGAGCCCGCGCTGGGTGGGCTCCGCCCGGGTACCCTGCGCCTGGCATGCCTGCCTGCGCCGACCCTCACCCCGCACTGGAGACCGTCATGCAATACATGCTCATCAACCGTGAAACCACCGCCGAAGTCGCCCGCCGCGACGACCCCGCCGCAGCGCCGGCCTACTGGGGGGCCTGGCAGGCCTACATCGCCGCGATGGGCGGCGCGGGCATCATCGTCAGCGGCAACGGCCTGCAGGCGCCTCGGACAGGCACCATCGTGCGTGTGAACGCCGGCCAGCGCCAGGTGCAGGACGGACCGTTTGCCGACACGCACGAGCACCTCGGTGGCTACTTCATCATCGAGGTGCCGTCGCTGGAGGTGGCACTCGAATGGGCCGCGCGCGCGCCCTGCGCGTCGGCGGGCAGCGTCGAGGTGCGCCCCGTCCTCCCGCCGCCGCCGGCGCAGTGAGCGAGGCCGCCCAGGCGGCCGAGC
>JBBIVU010000145.1:0-9035 GCA_037439585.1 Roseateles sp.
ACGGGGTCAACAACGTGCGCTCGGATGTCAACCGCGCCATCTGGCGCATCTTCCGCGCGCATGGCGTGAAGATTCCGGTGCCGCAGCAGGAGACGCGCATGCTCGAGGCGCGGGGCGCGCGCGGCTACCCGGGCGGAGCCGTCCCCGTGATCCTGGGGATCACGGCCGGCACGGGCCAGGAGGTCGACGTCTGGATCGCCGAGCTCGCGGATCTGGGCCTTCGCGCGGTCCTCATCCGCGAGCCCGACCTCTCCGCGGAGGACCTCGACGCGGCGGTCGCCGGTGCGCCTATCGACGGTGGGCTGATCGCCGCTACCGCCGGCCGGATCGCCGACCTGCGCGGCAGGATCCCGGTGCTCGTGGCGGCACTCGTGCTGTTCGCCCTCGGCTCGCTGGTGACCACGCTGGACCCCGACGCCTACTACGGCCTGGCCAGCGACTTCAACAAGGGCACGGCCAGCTACGGCATGCTCACGCACACGCACCGCTTCTCCAAGGACACGGAGCTGGTGAGCAAGCTGCGCTACGCCGAGTACACCCGCGACCAGCGCGCCACGCTGTGGAACTTCGGCACCGCCGCCCAGCAGCCGGGCGGCCAGGCCGTGTCGCTGGACACGCTGAGCAGCGCCACCGTGCTCACGCGTGGCCAGCAGCTCAAGAAGCAGGACATGCAGACGGTCACCGCCCAGAGTGACCTGAGCACCAAGTTCAAGACGGCGGGCTACGAGCACACGCTGCAGACCGGCGTGGACTTCGCGCACGAAAAGAAGCAGGTGTTCGGCCAGATCAGCGCCGCCCAGGGCGGCACCGTGCCCCCGCGCCCCAACACCACGCTCGGCACGCCGTTCGACGGCGCCAGCATCGACGAGAACCTGCGCAGCTACCGCGAGACCAGCGCCTACACCTCCAAGGCCTACGGCGGCTACGTGCAGGACATGGTGCAGGTGGCCCCGATGTGGAAGGTGCTGCTCGGCCTGCGCTACGACCACCTGCAGGGCGACTACAGCACCTACGCCGTGCCCACCACCGCGCTCACCCCGGCCACCACCACGGGCTACCAGATGAAGATCTCGGAGGTGAGCAAGCGCGGCGCCGTGCTGTTCCAGCCCACCGAGCAGTGGTCCTTCCACCTGATGGGCGCCACCTCCTTCAACACCTCGGGCGACGCCTACTCGCTGAGCGCGGCCAACCAGAGCATCCCGCCCGAGCAGTCGGTCAACGTCGAGCTGGGCGCCAAGTGGGACAGTGCCGACGGCAAGCTCAGCGTGCGCGCCAGCGCCTTCCGCAACACCAAGCTGCACGAGCGCAACACCGACCCGCTGATCACCAACCTCGTCACCCTCTCCGGCAAGCGCCACGCGGCCGGCCTGGATGTGGACATCGTCGGCAAGATCACCCCCGAATGGGAGGTGTTCGGCAACTTCACCTGGATGCCGGTGTCCAAGATCGACATCTCCAGCGCCAACTCCGGCGAGGTGCAGGGCTCGCGCCCGTCGCTGTCGCCGCGCTACTCGGGCAGCCTGTGGACGGCCTACCAAGTGCTTCCGCAAGTGCGCCTGGGCGCCGGCCTGAACGCCCGCAGCGGCCAGACGCCCATCCGCAACCCGGCCGGCATCGTCGCGCCCAAGTTCGTCACGGCGGACGTGATGGCCGAGTACACCGTCGTGCCCGAGCAGCTGAGCTTCAAGCTCTACGTGAGCAATGTGGCCAACAAGCTGTACGCTGACCAGCTCTACGCCTCGTTCTACGTGCCCGGCACCGGCCGCGTGACGAGCCTCACGGGCACCTACAAGTTCTGACCCTGGCCACGGACCGCACGACGCCATGCTGCTGAAGATCCCCCAGATCCTCGATGCCGCCGGCGTCGCCCGGGCCCACGCGCTGATGGCCGCCGCGCCCTGGGTGGACGGCCGCAGCACGGCCGGCGCCCAGGCCGCCCAGGTCAAGAACAACCAGCAGCTGCAGCCCGGCAGCGAGCCCCACCGGGAGCTGCAGGCGCTGGTGCTGAACGCGCTGGACCAGCACCCGGTGTTCTTCTCCGCCACGCTGCCCAAGCACGTGCTGCCGCCACTGTTCAACCGCTACGCCGGGACCACCAACGCGTACGGCAACCACGTGGACCAGGCCGTGCGCTACCTGTCGGGCGCAGGTTCGGGCGCGCAGCGCGTGCGCACCGACATTTCCTGCACCCTCTTTCTCAGCGACCCGACGGACTGCGACGGCGGCGAGCTCGTCATCGCCGACACCTTCGGTGAGCAGCGCGTGAAGCTCGCCGCGGGCGACCTGGTCCTCTACCCCGGCACCAGCGTGCACCGCGTCGAGCCCGTCACGCGTGGCGCGCGGCTGGCCAGCTTCTTCTGGATCGAGAGCATGGTGCGCAGCAACGACCAGCGCCGCCTGCTGTACGAGATGGACATGAGCCTGATGCGGCTGCGCGGCGAGCTGGGCGAAACCGAAGAGTTGGTGCAGCTGACGGGCACGTATCACAACCTGCTGCGGATGTGGGCCGACACGTGAGCGCACCGCGCATCGAGCAACTGCCCGAAGGCCTGGCCAACCTCGCCGACTTCGAGCCCCCGGCGCAGGCGCGCGTCGACGCCGCCGCCTGGGCCTACCTGAACGGCGGCGCGGCCGACGAGATCACGCTGCGCGCCAACCGCGCGGCCTGGGACGCCATCAAACTGCAGCCTCGCGTGCTGCGCGACCTGGCCGGCGGCCACACCCGCGTGACCCTGCTGGGCCGCGAGCTGCGTCACCCCGTGCTGCTCGCGCCCATCGCCTACCAGCGCCTCTTCCATGCCGACGGCGAGCTGGCCATCGCCCACGCCGCCGCCGCGCAGGAAGCCGGCCTCATCCTCAGCGCGCAGGCCAGCATCGACATGGAAGCCATCGCCGCGCCCATGCTCGCCGAGCCCGCCGCCGGCCCGCTGTGGTTCCAGCTCTACTGGCGCGACGACCGCGACTTCATGCGTGCGCTGCTCCAGCGCGTGCAGGCCGCCGGCTTCCAGGCCCTGGTGCTGACCGTCGATGCGCCCGTGCACGGCGCCCGTGACCGTGAACGGCGCGCGGGCTTCAAGCTCCCCGAGCACATCCGCGCGGTCAACCTCGGCGGCATCAAGAAACCGCTGAACGTGCACCCCGGCCAGAGCACGCTGTTCGACGGCCTGATGCCCTGCGCCGCCACCTGGGCCGAGATAGCCTGGCTGCGCGCCGAGAGCCCGCTGCCGCTGCTGCTCAAGGGCGTCACCCACGCCGACGATGCCCGCGAGGCGCTGGCCTGCGGCGTGACCGGCTTCATCGTGTCCAACCACGGCGGCCGCGCGCTCGACACCCTGCCGCCCACCACCGAGCTGCTGCCGCCGCTGCGCGCCGCGCTCGGGCGCGACGTGCTCCTGCTCGTCGACGGCGGCATCCGCCGCGGCACCGACGTGCTCAAGGCCATGGCCCTGGGCGCCAACGCCGTGCTGCTGGGCCGCCCCTACGTCCACGCCCTCGCCGCCAGCGGCGCGCTCGGCGTGGCCCACGCGCTGCGCCTGCTGCGCGACGAGCTGGAGATCGCCATGGCGCTCTCCGGCTGCAAGACCCTGGCCGACGCCGGCCCGGCATTGCTCTGGCCCGCCCCCCTCCGTTGAAAAACTTCGCATGAAAACCACCGCCGCACTCGCCCTCGCATTCACCACCTCCGCCGCCTTCGCCCATGGCAACGTCTCCTGCCCCGACATGCCCAAGGAAGAAAAGAAGCCGCAGATGGAGCTGCAGAAGAAGCTCGAAGGCGAAGGCTGGAAGGTGCGCCAGGTGAAGCACTACAAGGGCTGCTACGAGGTCTATGGCTTCGACGGCCAGGGCAAGAAGGCCGAAGCCTTCTTCAACCCCAGGACCTTGGAACGGGTCTACGCCGAGGGCGAGCAGCCCGCCGCCAGGTAGACAGGCCAGCGGCGCACATCCGCATCCGGAGCAGCTTGGTCCGCAGGCGCGAGAAGGCCATGGGCTGCGGGGTTATGCACGGCAGGACGAGGTGCGACCAGCCCTCGGGCCAGTCCGCAGCGCCGGCGCACGAGCACACCTGCTGCGCCGCCAATGCCCAGCAAGCAGTGCCTCGAAAACCCTGGCGGAGCGCTGTTCAACGACACCGGCTGCGCACTTGGGGGCAGCAACATCGGCCGCGCGCGTGCGCTGCGAAGCCCCGAATGATGCGGCCCCGCGACAAGCAGGGCGCGAAAGGGCCGATTTCATGGGCCTCTGCGGGTCATCCCCTTCAGGAAAGCCTTCTCTTACCCTGGTGGGCGCAGTACCATGCTTGACGCAGGGTGCTAGCGAGTATTGAAGGCTCACGCGGCCTTCACCCACGCCCGGCACATCAACAACTTTTGATGGAGTGAATCGACATGGCAACTGCGAAGAAGGCCGCGCCCGCAAAGAAGGCGGCACCGGCGAAGAAGGCAGCAGCGCCCGCCAAGGCGCCTGCAGCGAAGAAGGCGGCAGCACCGGCCAAGAAGGCCGCGCCTGCGAAGAAGGCAGCGCCGGCCAAGAAGGCCGCTGCACCCGCGAAGAAGCGCACGCCCAACGCCGCCTTCATGAAGGCGCTGACCCCCAGCGCCGCCCTCGCGGCCATCGTTGGTGCTGCTCCGCTGCCCCGTACCGACGTGACCAAGAAGGTCTGGGAGTACATCAAGAAGAACAAGCTGCAGGACGAGTTGCAGAAGCGTGTCATCAACGCCGACGCCAAGCTGAAGGAAATCTTCGGCAAGGCCAAGGCCGACATGTTCGAGATGACCAAGCTGATCAACAGCCACCTGAAGTGATCCGGCGCCGCACCCGCGGCGCGGTCAAGCAAAGCCCGGCAGCGCCGGGCTTTTTTCGTGGCGCGCGGTGGTCATGGGCGGGTGGCGCCCTCGCCGAGGGCTCAAGCCGCCAGCAGGCGCTTCAGGCCGTGCTGCATGCGGGCCACGTCGATGGGCTTGAGCCAATAGTCGTGGAACCCTGCCGCGCGCGCGGCGCGGACGACGTCGGGCGGGTCGTCTGCCGACAAAGCCACCCAGCACGTGCCCTGCAGCGCATCGGCCAGGCCTGCGTCGGCCTGCACGCAGCTGCGCAGGCCCAGGCCGGTCATGTCGGGCAGGTTCATGTCCACCAGCACCACCGCGGGCCGGCAACCGGCCAGCACAGCCAGCGCCTCGGCACCGGTCTCGGCCGTGCGCAGCTCCCAACCCGGCAGCAGGCGGAACACCTCCTCCATCAGGATGAGGTGGATGCGATCGTCTTCGACGTAAAGCACCAGCGGCTGGACGCTATCGGGCATGGCGGGTGAGGGGACTGCAGGGAGCGGTCGGCACGATAGCAGCAATGCCAGACCCGGCAGCCGGGTTGGACGGGCACGCGCCTTTCGGGCGTTTGCGTGACATTTCTCACCCCAGACACACCCCCGCTTTGCGGGGCCTCAACGCGTAAAAACCCTTGGAGTCCCTAGCATTGGGGCTGCGCGCTCGTGTCAGGGCGCATGTTTTTCGCCAACCGTCCGATGCCACTCCTCGCCACCCTCGCCCTCGCCGTATCCGCCGGCACCACGCTGCCCCAGTGCAGCTGGGACCGCCCGGGCGCCAACCCCTTCATGGGTGACGTGGTGGCAGCCGTGGATCGCTACCAGGACATCCCGGCAGCCACGCGAGACAAGCTCAAGGCCCGCATGAAGGCACGCAGCTACGACGACATCGCCGTCATCGAGCGTGATGCCATCCACGGCAAGGCCAGCTACGCCCCCGAGATCCGCGACATGCACTTCGGCCCGGGTGCCGTCTGCCGCACGGTGACTCGCACCCAGTGGACGGCCAAGACGCAGGAACGAGGGCTTGTCTACTGCGAAGACGGTCACTGCATCCTGGTGCCCACGGTGTGCCGCAACGTCAGCCGCATCCGTCGCCTGGATCGGCCGGCTGCGGTGGCCCCGGCCCAGGCCGGCAACATGGCCTCATCCACCCGGGCGAGCGACAACACGCCGCTGGAATTCGACCCCCCGGCGGCCGGTCCGGCGGCCGCTGGCGCCGCACCCGAGACGTTCGCTTCGGCCTCCGGCGTGCCCACGCTGGGCAGTGCACCCGCGCAGGGCAGCTTCAGCCTCCCCGGCGGCAGCACGCCTGCACCGGCTGCCACACCCGGCGGTGGCCCCGGTCTCGTCAACCTCGGCATGCCGGCACTGCCGCCCGGCCGCGTGTCCACGGCCGTGGCGCCGCTGCCGGGCGACTCCGTGCCCGCGGTGCCCGAACCCAGCACCTGGGCCATGGCCGCACTGGGTCTGCTGGTGGTGGCCTTGCGGGCCCGGCAGCGCCGCTGAACCGGCCTCGGCCTACCGTTTCAGCAGCGGCGCGAGGTAGCGCCCGGTATGGCTGGCCTCGCAGGCCGCCACGTCTTCCGGTGTGCCGGCCACCAGCAGCATGCCGCCGCCGGCACCGCCCTCGGGCCCCATGTCCACGAGCCAGTCGGCCGTCTTGATGACGTCCAGGTTGTGCTCGATGACGACGATGGTGTTGCCCGCGTCGCGCAGCTGGTGCAGCACCTTCAGCAGCAGGGCGATGTCGGCAAAGTGCAGGCCGGTGGTGGGTTCGTCGAGGATATAGAGCGTGCGGCCGGTGTCGCGCTTGGAGAGTTCCAGTGCCAGCTTCACGCGCTGGGCCTCGCCACCGGAGAGCGTGGTCGCGCTCTGGCCCAGCTTCACGTAGCCCAGGCCCACGTCCAGCAGCGTCTGCAGCTTGCGTGCGAGGGTGGGCACGGCGTTGAACAGGGTGTGCGCGTCTTCCACCGTCATGTTCAACACGTCGGTGATGTTCTTGCCCTTGTAGAGCACCTCCAGCGTCTCGCGGTTGTAGCGCCGGCCCTGGCACACGTCGCAAGGCACGTAGACGTCCGGCAGGAAGTGCATCTCCACCTTGAGCACACCGTCACCCTGGCAGGCCTCGCAGCGGCCGCCGGCCACGTTGAAGCTGAAGCGGCCCGGCCCGTAGCCGCGCTCGCGGGCGGTGGGCATCTCGGCGAACAGCTCGCGGATGGGCGTGAACAGCCCGGTGTAGGTGGCCGGGTTGGAGCGCGGTGTGCGGCCGATGGGGGATTGGTCGACGTTGATGACCTTGTCGAACGCGTCCAGGCCCTCGATCTCGTCGTGCGCCTCGGGGTCGGCATGGCTCTGGTAAAGCTTCTTGGCCACCGCCGCGTACAGCGTGTCGTTGACCAACGTGCTCTTGCCTGAGCCTGACACCCCGGTCACGCACGTCAGCACCCCCACGGGGATGTCCACCGTGACCCCCTTGAGGTTGTTGCCTCGCGCGTTGACGATGCGCAGTGCCCGCCCCTCAGGCGCGGTGTGGCGCGTGGCTGGCACGTCGATGCAGACCGCACCACTGAGGTAGCGGCCGGTGGGCGAGTCGGGGTTGGCAGCCACCTCGTCAGGCGTGCCCTGGGCCATCACACGGCCACCGTGGACGCCAGCGCCAGGCCCCAGGTCCAGCACCCAGTCGGCGGCGCGGATGGCGTCTTCATCGTGCTCCACCACCAGCACCGAGTTGCCCAGGTCGCGCAGGCGGCGCAGCGTGGCGATGAGCCGGTCGTTGTCGCGCTGGTGCAGGCCAATGCTGGGCTCGTCCAGCACGTACATCACGCCGGTCAGGCCCGAGCCGATCTGGCTGGCCAGGCGGATGCGCTGGGCCTCGCCGCCGGACAACGTGTCGGCGCTGCGGTCCAGGCTCAGGTAATTCAGCCCCACGTCGTTCAGGAAACGCAGGCGCGAAGCGATCTCACGCACCACCTTGTCGCCGATCTCCGCCTTGTTGCCCTTGAGCTTCAGGCCCTCGAAGTAGTCCAGGCACTCGCGCAGCGTGGAATGCTCCACCTCGTAGATGGGCCGGCCGCGCACGCCGGGCGGGGCGTCGGCCGGCTGTAGGACCACGTTGCGCGCCTCACGGCGCAGGCGTGAGCCCTCGCAGGCCGGGCAGGGCTTGGCGGCCATGTAGCGGGCGAGGTCTTCGCGCACCGCCGCCGAGTCGGTCTCCTTGAACCGGCGCGACAGCGTGGGCAGGATGCCTTCGAACGGGTGGCTGCGCTTGACCGAGCGCTTCTTGCCCGACGCCGTCTCGGCCTGGTAGACGAAGGCGATCTCCTGCTCGCCCGAGCCGTTCAGCAGCACCTGCTGCACCTCGGCCGGCAGGCTCTCCCACGGCGCCTCGACGTCGAACGCGTAATGCGCCGCCACGGCCTCCAGCATCGAGAAGGTGTAGGGGTTGCGGCGGTCCCAGCCCTTCACGGCGCCGCTGGCGAGCGACAGCGTGGGGAAGGCCACCACGCGCTCCGGGTCGAACACCGTCACCTGGCCCAGGCCCTCGCAGCTGGGGCAGGCGCCCACCGGTGAGTTGAACGAGAACAGGCGCGGCTCCAGCTCGGGCAGCGAGTAGGAACACACCGGGCAGGCGAACTTGCTGGAGAACAGCGTGGTCTGCTCGGTGTCCATGTTCATCACCAACGCACGGCCCTCGGCCAGGCGCAGCGCGGCTTCGAAGCTCTCGGCCAGGCGCTGGCGCAGGCCGTCTGCCGCGTCATGCCGCAGCTTGATGCGGTCGATCACCACGTCGATGTCGTGCTTCTCGGCCTTCTTCAGCGCCGGGAGGTCCGGCACCTCCACCGTCACGCCATCCACGCGGAAGCGCACGTAGCCCTGGGCCTGCAGGTCCTGGAGCAGCTCCACGAACTCGCCCTTGCGGTCGCGCACCACCGGCGCCAGCAGCATCAGCCTGCTTTCATCGGGCATGGCCAGCACCGCGTCCACCATCTGGCTGACGCTCTGAGCCTCCAGCGGCAGGTCGTGGTCGGGGCAGAAGGGCGTGCCGGCGCGAGCGTAGAGCAGGCGCAGGTAGTCGTGGATCTCGGTGACCGTGCCCACCGTGGAGCGCGGGTTGTGGCTGGTGGCCTTCTGCTCGATGGAGATGGCCGGGCTCAGGCCCTCGATCACATCCACATCGGGCTTGTCCATCAGCTGCAGGAACTGCCGCGCATAG
>JBBIVU010000146.1:0-9031 GCA_037439585.1 Roseateles sp.
CATCACGGCGTTGAGGTCGGTGATGCCCCAGGCGCTCAGGTCCAGGATCTGGTCGCCAATGCCGACGCCCACGCGCCAGGGCTCCAGCGAGCCTCGGCTGCGGAAGGTGCAGAAGGGCAGGTTCTGCAGTGGGAAGTCGGTGGCGGGGTCGTTGGCCGAGGCCACCCAGGACAGGGCGGCGGCGTCGTGCGTGTGGTCAATCATGGATGTCATCCGGCAGCAGAGGAACACAGCCACAGAGGCACAGTGACACAGAGAAAGCTCATGACCTCCTCCGCGTCTCCGTGCCTCTGTGGCAAGGCTTCATGGGTGGTGGCTCAAGACGAACGGAAGTTGTCAGCCAGCTCGCGCCAGCAGTCTGCGTAGCTCGTCTCCAGCGGCGCGTCGCGCATCGCCCAGGCGGTGGTCTTGAGCGGCCAGCGCGTCTCGAACATGAAGGCCAGCGTGGCGTCCAGCTTGTGGGGTTTCAGGTCGGCGTGGCTGGCCTTGTCGAAGGCCTCTTCATCCGGGCCGTGCGGCACGTAGCTGTTGTGCAGGCTGGCGCCGCCGGGCTTGAAGCCCTCGGGCTTGGCGTCGTACTGGCCCAGCACCAGGCCCATGAACTCGCTCATCACGTTGCGGTGGTACCAGGGCGGGCGGAAGGTGTCCTCGGCCACCATCCAGCGCGGCGGGAAGATCACGAAGTCCACGTTGGCCCAGCCGGGCGTGTCGCTGGGGCTGGTGAGCACGGTGAAGATGCTCGGGTCCGGGTGGTCGAAGCTGACGGTGTTGATCGTCATGAACCGCGCCAGGTCGTAGCGGTAGGGCGTGAGCGTGCCGTGCCAGGCCACCACGTTGAAGGGGCTGTGCGGCTGCGTGGCCCGCCACAGCTGGCCGCCGTGCCGCTTGACGATTTCGTAGGCGCCGGCCTCCTGTTCATGCCATGCCGAAGGAGCCTCGAAGTCGCGCGCATTGGCCAGGCCGTTGGAGCCGATGGGGCCCAGCTGGGGCAGGCGGAACGCTGCGCCCAGGTTCTCGCACACGTAGCCGCGGGCGGGCGTGTCCAGCGGGTCCACCTTGAAGGCCAGGCCGCGCGGCAGCAGCGCGATGAAACCGGGCGCCACGTCCAGCCGGCCCAGCTCGGTGGTGATGCGCAGGCGGCCCTGCTGCGGCACGATCAGCATTTCGCCGTCCGCGTTCACCAGCGCGCGGCGGCCCATGGGCCGGTGGGCGACAAACGCCAGCGCCGTCATCCCGCCCAGACCGGGCTCGCCATTGACGGCGTAGCTGCGCAGGCCGTCGATGAAGTCGCCGTCGCTGACACCCAGCGGCGTGGGGCCCCAACGCAGCGGGTCGGGCGGCGCGGCCTCGCCCTGCGCGGCGCCGCTCTTCCACGTCGCGTGCGGCAGCGGCTGGTAGCCACCCACCACCACCGAGGGCTGGCGGCGGTAGAGCCAGGTGCGCTGGTTCTCGGCGCGCGGCGCGGTGAAGGCGCTGCCGGACAGCAGCTCGGCGTACAAGCCGTGGGCGCAGCGCTGCGGGCTGTTGCGGCCCACGGGCAGCGCCCCGGGCACGGCCTCGCTTTGATGCAGGTTGCCGAAGCCGGCCAGGTAGGTCAGGTCAGTCATGGGTCGGTGAGGCCTTGTGGGCCGACGGGTCACGGGGAAGCGTGCGGTGGCACGCCGTGAGGTTCACGCGCACGCACGGGATCGGATTCGCACGCCAACGCGAAGGCCTGCCGCAACACCTGGCGGTCGCCGATGTGGTTGCACAGGATCAGGGTCAACCGCGCCAGCCAATCGGCGGCGGCCTCGTCGGAGAGGCCGGCCTGAGCGGCAATGAGTTCGGCGTACAAGGCGTCCGCCTCGCCGCCGAAATTGGGGGTCAGGTTCAATTCATTCACAGGGCCTCCCGAGGGCGCGGGCCAGCGCCTGGCGCACGGCGCCGGCATCGAAGCGGTGCCAGCGCGCGGCGACGATGGCGTCCGGGCGGATCAGGACCACGCTGCCCGGCGCGGCGCCGTAGCGGCGGGCCGCCAGGCCGTCGGCCGGCAGGGTGACGACGCGCAGCCCGGGCATCTCCACCGCCCAGCCAAAGGCCAGCAGCACGAAGCCGCCGGCCAGTGTTTGCAGCAGCCAGCCGCCGTCGTCCAGCGGCGCGTCGGGCGCGGGCCAGCCGGGTGCGGCGCCGGCGTACCAGTGCGCGTCGTCGGGCGTGCTGAGCGGCGACTCCAAATGCTCGGTGGGCAGCGAGAGCCGCCCGCTGTTCACCAGCGGCTTGGCGAAGTCGGCGTGCGCAGCCAGATCCAGCGCGGCCTTGCGCAGGCGGCGGCTGAGCGCGCTCTTGGGGCTGATGAAGTCCGTCGCGCGGGTGGAGTGGCCGATGTTGTCGTCGGCCGCCTCCATGCGCTCGAACTCGTAGGTGTCGAGCAGCGTCTCGTTGCCCTCACCCGCCAGCACGGCGGCCAGCTTCCAGCCGAGGTTGTCGGCGTCCTGCACGCCGCTGTTGGCGCCGCGTGCACCGAAGGGCGAGACCTGGTGCGCCGCGTCGCCCGCCAGCAGCACGCGCCCCACGCGGAAGCGCTCGGCGCGCCGGCAGGCGAACTGGTAGATGGACGACCACGCCAGCTCGAACGGTGCGCCGTCCAGCATGGCGGCCACGCGCGCCTTGATGCGGTCAGGCTGTTTCTCGGCCTCCACGTCGGCCTCGCGGCCGAGCTGAAAGTCGATGCGCCACAAGCCGTCGGCCTGCGCGTGCAGCAGCACGGACTGCCCGGGGTGGAAGGGCGGGTCGAACCAGAACCATCGCTCAGGCGTGGCCGGGTCCAGGCCGCGCGGGCGGGCGCCAGGCGCGAGCGTCACGTCGGCAATCAGGAAACGGTCCTCGAACACCTGGCCCGTGAAGCCCACCCCCAGCAGCGTGCGCGTGGGGCTGCGCGCGCCGTCGCAGGCCACCACCCAGTCGGCCTGCAGGTCGAACACGCCCGCTGGCGTGCGCACGGTCAGCGTGACGGCCGCCGCGTCTTGCTGCAGGTCGATCAGTTCGTGCTGGCCGCACAGCGTGATGCGCGGGTCCTGCTGCACCGCCTGCACGAGGCGCGCCTCCACCTGGTCCTGCTGCAGGTTGACCATCGCCGGCATCTTGTGGCCCGGCTCGGGCAGCAGGTCGAACTGGTAGGCCTCGCGCTCGCCGTGGAACACCCGGCCGCGCTGCCAACGCACGCCGGCCCGGGCGATGGACTCGCCCAGGCCCAGCCGGTCGAACACATCCAGCGTTTTCTTGGCCCAGCACACCGCGCGGGAGCCGCTGCCGATGTGGTCGTTGTCGTCGATCACCACCACCGGCACCTCGCGCTGCGCCAGGTCCAGCGCCAGCGTCAGGCCCACCGGGCCGGCGCCGACGATGACCACCGGACGGCGCCCGGCCGCCGGCAGTGGCGCGTAGGGGTAGCGGGGCAGCTCCACGCTCAAGCCCCTTCCAAAGCCTTCCACATCTGCACATCGCGCTCGGCCGTCCAGATGCGCGGGTGGGCCGTGCCGCCGGCCTCGTCGTAGGCGCGGGTCACGTCGAACGGCATGCAGTGGTCAAAGATCACCCAGTGGCCGTACTTCGGCCGCAGCGCGGCCATGGTGCGCTGGTAGACGGCCTTGAGTTCCTCGCCGGCCTGCACGCCGGCTTGCACGGCGGCGTACAGCTCGCTGACGAAGGCGCGCGTGCCAGCCAAACCGGCGGCCACTTGCTCGGCACCCTTGAGCGCGGGGCCACGGCCGGGCACCAGCGCGGCGGCATCCAGCTTCGCAATGGCGTCCAGCGTGGCCGGCCAGTCGGCAAAGTGCGCATCGCCGCAGTAGGGCGTGGCGTCGAACTCCACCAGGTCGCCACTGAACAGCACGCGCTCACCCGGCAGCCAGGCCACCGTGTCGCCCGCCGTGTGGCCGCGGCCGGGCGAGAACATCTCCACCTTCACGCCGCCCAGGTCCAGCGTCAGCTGGCCCGAGAAGGTGAGCGTGGGCCAGGTCAGCCCTGCCGGCACCGATTCGACATTGCGGAACAGGCGCGGAAAGCGGCCGATCTCGCTGGCCTTGTCCTGCTCGCCGCGCTCCTGGATGAGCGCCAGCGTGGCGTCGCTGGCAATCACCTGCTCCAGCCCCTCGGCCTTGAAGGCCGACGCACCGAGCACGCGCACCGCGTGGTAGTGGCTCAGCAGCACGTACTTGATGGGCACCGCGCTCACTTCGCGGATGCGGCGGATCACATCCGCCGCCATGACGGGCGTGGCCTGGGTGTCGATCACCATCGCCGCGTCGCGCCCGATGACGATGCCGGTGTTGGGGTCGCCCTCGGCGGTGTAGGCCCAGGCGTGTTCGGACAGGCGCTCGAAGGTGACCTTCTTTTCTTCCAGGTCGGCTTGCGAGGCAAAGGCTTTGGTCGACATGCAGGGCTCCAGCGTGAAGCCTGAAATTTATCCTATTGCGAATCAATTCAGCAATATAGAATTTTCCGCATGACTGAAGACCAAGCGGCAGCCAAGGAGCCCCGAGGCATCCAGAGCATCGAAGTGGGCGGCCAGCTGCTGCTGGCGCTGGCCCACCACGGCCGGCCCATGGCGCTGAAAGACCTGGCCCGCGAGGCGGGCATGGCGCCGGCCAAGGCGCACCCCTACCTGGTGAGCTTCATCAAGATCGGGCTGGTGGAGCAGGACGGCGGCAGCGGCCGCGCCGGGCTGTACGGCCTGGGGCCGCTGGCGCTGCAGCTGGGCCTCATCAGCCTGCAGCAGTACGACCCGGTGCGCCTGGCCACGCCGGTGATCGAGGAGCTGGCGCTGCAGCTGGGCCACACCGTGGCCATCGCCGTGTGGGGCACGCGCGGGCCCACCATCGTGCGCGTGGCCGAGGGGCCCACGCCTGTGCACGTGAGCATGCGCCACGGCACGGTGATGAGCCTGGCCGGCACGGCCTCGGGCCGGCTGTTCGCCGCGTGGCGGGCCGAAGAAGCCGCCACGCTGGGTGAGCCGCTGCCCGCCACGGCTACCCTGGCTACCGTGCGGCGCGACGGCCTGGCCACGTCGCGCGACGGCGTGGTGGCCGGCATCAGCGCCGCCGCCGCGCCGGTGTTCGACGCCTCAGGCCGCCTCGTGATGGCGCTCACCGCCATCGGCGCCAGTGCGAGCTTCGACACCACGCCAGGCGGCCAGGTGCTGACGCCGCTGCGCGACGCCGCCGCCCTGCTGTCGCGCCGCCTGGGCCACTGAAAGGCGCCAGACGCGATCACGCCCCGATCACGTCACCCCCGGCGCCCCGCGCGGCCGACGAGGCCCAGGCCTGCCAGCACCAGCGCACTCCCACCCAGGAACCGCGGCTCCAGCGCCTCGCCCAGCAGGCCCGCTCCCAGCAGCACGCCGAACAGCGGCGTGAGGAAGGCGAACGCCCCCAGGCGAGAGGCCAGATACCGACGCAACAACCAGAACCACGCCAGGAAGCTCGCGAACGACACCACCAGCCCCTGAAACCCCAGGTGCGCCCAGACGCGCGCCGAGGGCTCGAAATGCCATTGCCCGGTCAGCCAGGCGCCCGGCAGCAGCAGCACGGCGGCGCCCAGCAGTTGGTAGAAAAGCGCTTCCGTCGCCGGCGCGGCTGCGAGGCGTGAGCAGCGGATGGTGACCGTGGTGGCGCCCCAGGCCATGCCGGCCAGCAAAGCCAGCAGGTCACCCAGCGGCGCGGCAGCGCCTGCGGTGGCCCCCTCCCCGCCCCTCACAAAGGCCAGCGCCGTGCCGCCGAACGCCAGCGCGATGCCACCCCACTGCCCCACCCCCAGCCGCTCGGCCGGCAGGCGCAGGTGCAGGCCCAAGGCTGCGAACAACGGCGCCGTGTACAGCAGGATGACCACATGGGACGCCTGCGTGAGCCGCAGCGCCTCGGACACCAGCAGGTACTCCAGCCCGAAGAGCCCGCCCGCCACCGCGCCGGCTGCCCAACGGGCACGCACCGGCACATCACCGCGCCGGTGCATCAACGCCGCCAACAGGGCCAGCGCGATCAGCGAACGCAGCGCCACCATGAGCATCGGGCTGGCCTCATCGGCCACGGCCTTCAGCGACACCTGCTGCAAGCCCCAGAGGAAGCACAGCAGCAGCATCAGGCCGCCCGCGCGGGCATCGAGCGGGCCGGCAGCCACAGGCCCGGATGGGCTGGAGGTGGCGGGCGCGAACGGGGCGGACGAGGTGGCAGCGGCTTCCATGGCGCCACTGTGCAGCGGGTCGACGCTCCTGAAAATCACATAATTTAGCGGCTTCACATCCGATTATCGAAACAATGCGCGACCTGCAGATCGACTGGCTGAAGTGCTTTGTGGCGGCGGTGGACGCGGGCTCGCTGTCCAGCGCGGCGGCCGAGATCCACCGCTCGCAGTCCGCCGTGAGCATGCAACTCAAGAAGCTGGAGCAGGCCGTGGGCCACCCGCTGCTGGTGCGCGGCGCGCGGCGCTTCGAGCTCACACACGAGGGCCAGACGCTGCTGGGCTACGCCCGGCGCATGCTGGACCTGCAAGCCGAGGCGCAGGCGGCGCTGCGAGAGGACGACATCACCGGCCTGGTGCGCCTGGGCGTGCCGGACGACTACGCCAGCCAGTACCTCACGCCCGTGCTCAAGCGCTTCGCGCCGCGCCACGGCGGCGTGGAGATCGAGCTGGATTGCGAGCAGTCCACCACGCTCATCCCCCGCGTGGCCCGGGGCGAGTTGGACCTGGCCCTGGTCTCGCGCGACCACGCCCGGCGCGGCACGCTGCTGTTTCACGAGCCCATGGTGTGGGTGGGCTCACCGCAGTTCGATGTGTGGCGCCGCAACCCGCTGCCCATCGCCGTGTACGAGCCCGCGAGCCTCGGGCGGCGCAGCGCGCTCAACGCGCTGGCGCTGCAAGGGCGGCCGTACAAGATCGTCTACAACAGCTCCAACCTGGCGGGCCAGATCGCCGCCGTGGAGAGCGGCTTGGCCGTGGCCGTGCTGACGCAGTGCAGCGCACCGGCCCACCTGCAGCGCCTGGGCGCCGAAAACGGCCTGGGGCCGCTGACACCGATGGAAGTGGCCGTCTACCGCAGCCAGGCGTCCAAGGGCAACAAGGCGGTGGACAGTTTGCAGCGCATGTTGATCGAAACGCTCAGGGCACAGGCGTGACGCGGACCATGACAACGCCGTGAGGCACCACGCGGCCGCCGTACTCGCCCACCACGCCGCGCGCCTTGTTGCCCGTCCACAGGTCGAGCACCTCGGCCTTGGTGCGGGGAGCGAGGTCCAGCTGCGCCCAGGTGACCTGGATGTCCGCCGCCGTCTCGCCCCGGTTGAACAGCACCGCGGCACGCTCGCCACCGGCCAAGATGCGCACCCACACCTCCAGGTCGCCCTGGCGCCACACGCGCCGGCCCTGGCGGCCCAGCGGGTCCTGGTCCACGCGGATGACCTCGGCGTTCATCAGGATGCGCTTCGTGTCCGCGCTCATCTTGGCCAGGTCATTGCCCGCGATCAGCGGCGCGGCCAGCATGGCCCAGATCGAGAAGTGGCTCTCGTACTCCGTCGTGCTCATGCCGCCGTTGCCCACCTCCAGCATGTCGGGGTCGTTCCAGCCGTTGGGCCCGGCGTCGGCCCACAGGTCGGCGTTCATGTCGATGATGTCGAGCAGGCCGTGGGACCACTCCTTCTTGCCCTTCCAGGCGTCCCAGATGTCGCCGGTGGTGCGCCACAGGTGGCCGATGCCGCCGGCCCACTTGCCCGGCTGGCTGCTGCCCCACTCGCAGATGGACAGCACGATGTCCCGCCCCGACTCGCGCAGCGCCTTGGCCATGAGGGTGTACGCCGCCTCGGGGTTGCGCGGGCCGGTGTAGCACCAGTCGTACTTGAGCCAGTCCACGCCCCATTTGGCGTACTGGCGGGCGTCCTGGAACTCGTGGCCCGCGCTGCCGGGGCGGCCGCCGCAGGTCAGCGCGCCCGCGTCGGAGTACAGGCCGAACTTCAGGCCCTTGGCGTGCACGTAGTCGGCCAGCGCCTTCATGCCGCTGGGGAAGCGCTCGGGGTCGGGCTGGATGTTGCCGTCGGCGTCGCGGCTCTTCTGCCAGCAGTCGTCGATGACGAGGGTGTTGTAGCCGGCCGCCTTCATGCCCGAAGCCACCATCGCATCCGCCTGCTCGCGGATGAGTTGCTCGCTCACGTTGCAGGCGAACTTGTTCCACGAGTTCCAGCCCATGGGGGGCGTGGGCGCGAGGCGGGGCTTGGGGGCGTCGAGCTTGAGGGTCTCGTGGGGCGCCGCATGCGCATCGAGGCCGAGGCAGGCGCACAGGGCCAGCAGCGCACGGCGCAACCAGGATGCAGTCATGGCGAGCTCCAGATATTGCAGCGACAGATCAGACCGTGCCGCGGCGGGCTTCCAGCTCGGCGCGGATTTCATGCATGCGCTGCTCGGTGAGAAAGTAGCGCGACACGATGAACAGCGCCACCAGCAGCCCGCAGATGGGAATGCCCGACAGGAACAGGCGGATCAGCAGCAGCGCGTCGTCGCCCTGCACGGGCAGCTTGGCGTCGAAGCCGGTGAACTGCAGCACCCAGCCCGAGGTCATGTTGCCCAGGGCCAGGCCCACCTTGGAGATCCACGAGCCGCAGGCGGCGAACGAGCCCTCGCGGCGCTGGCCGCTGCCGAGCTCGTCGTGGTCGATCACGTCGGCCATGGCCGAGCCGTAGATCGTCCAGAAGCCCGCGCCGATGAAGGCCACGCCGCCGCTGGCCAGCAGCTGCAGCCAGGGCAGCGCCGGGTTGTAGAAGAACCAGTCGCCGATGAAGGCGAACACGCCCAAGGTCAGCACCGTCATCAGCGCGTTGCACTTGCCGTGCGCCCGCGCCACGCGGCCCGCGAACGAGATGCCGGCCAGGCCGCACACCATGCCGGCCACGCCCATCATGGAGTTCCACTTCGTGGCCTCGGCCACGTTGCCGCCGCAGACGTAGTAGACCGTCGCGTAGTAGCCCAGCAGGCTCACCATGGCCGTGGCCATGTTGTAGGCCAGCATGGT
>JBBIVU010000147.1:0-9028 GCA_037439585.1 Roseateles sp.
CAGCGCCCAGCGCCCCCAGCCGGCACTGGACGCCCCTGCCGCCGCGCCCGACACCCCGCTGCTGCGGCTGGCGGGCCCTGCCGCCTGGCGCTACCGCCTGCGCCAGGGCGGGCAGGACGGCGAGGCCCTGCTGGACTGGCGCCCCGAGGCAGACGGCCGCTACAGCCTGCGCCTGACACGCCGCATCGGCGAACGCGCGCTGCCCGCCTGGGAAAGCCTGGGCCGCACCGGCAGCGCGGGGTTGTCACCCGAGCGCTTTGCGCTGCAGCGCGGCGGCCAGGACCGCCAGGCCGTCAATTTCGACACCGAGGGCCGGCGCGTCAGCTTCTCGGCCAGCCCGGCGCAGCTGGATCTGCCCGAGGGTGCGCAGGACCGCCTGTCCTGGTGGCTGCAGCTGGCCGCGCTGGTGCAGGCCGCCAAAGCCCCCGCAGCACCGGGCGGCCGCTGGCGGGTGTGGGTGGCGGGCCTGCGAGGCGAGCTGCGCGAATGGGTGTTCGAGGTGGTGGACGCGGCCCCGGAGGACGCAGGCACCCTGCATCTGCGCCGCCAGCCCCTGGGCGAGCACGACCCCGGCGTGGAGCTGTGGCTGGACCCGGCACGCAGCTACTGGCCGGTGCGCCTGCGCCAGGGCGACCCCGAAACCCGGGGTTACGAAATCGTCCTGACCGATGTGAACTCCTGACGCTTCCTACACGTTGTCGAGGCAGGGGATGACCCGATCAGCGGGGTGTTCTGCCAGTATCTGAACCAAGCAGGGCTTGAATCCCCCCGCCCCACCCGCAGTTGAAGCCCAGAGGAGAACCCCATGCACATGCTCTACAACTCTGACAGCTTCATCGTCGTCCAGTTCGACGTGCCCACGGCCGAGTTGCAGGTCGTCGAGGCCGGGCCGCCCATCAACCGCGGTGGCTTCGAGATCGTCGACAAGTTCGCCCGCAAGGAAATCTTCATCGAAGGCGCGCTGGCGGAGTCTTTCCAGCTGGGTGTGCAAGCACTGATGGATGAGGGCGAGCCGTCTGAAGATGACCTGGACGCCTTCATCGAACGCTACGCCGTGATGGGCCAGCAGCCAGTCGTGATGCACTGAACACTTCGGCGCCAAGATCTTGCATTGATCTGGCGCCAAGCCTGATACAAGATGGGTCAACGCCGGCTGCTGAGGGCCGAGCAAGGAGCCCATCGATGGTGAAGCGAGCCGCCGCAGAGACAGCCCCCCGGGCGTCGGTCGCCCGCGTGTTGCCCTCGCCCGGTCTGGACAGCGCTCCGGTGCTGGACCGCATGTGTTCGCAGTTCGTGCTGACGCTCACCGTGCGGCACGCCGGCCGCTTCAACCTGCGGCGCGACTTCAACGGCCTGCTGTCCTTCACCGGCCGCCACCTCGTGTGGCCCACCCGCGTGCTGCAGCGGCTGCGCGGCTACCTCACCCAACGCTGCGCCGGCAACGAACTCTGGCGCGGGCATGAGGGGCTGAACGACGAGGCGTTTCTCGACCGCTTCGGCCAGTGGAGCGGGCCGTTTTCCGAGGCCACGCTGTTCTTCTACCTGGACGAATACGTCAAGGACGCGCCCAAGGACATGATGGCCCTGCTGGCCACCACCTGCGAGCACCTGGACCGCCAGCTCAAGCGCGAGTCCACGCTGGTGGAGAAGAACATCGCCGCGCTGGGCACCCTGCTGCAGCTCAACCCTGCCGAGCGCGCCATCCTGCTGTACGGCACGCTGGCCCGCTACCAGCGCGAGCTGCGCGGGGCGCTGGTGGAATTCAAGGTCAACACCGCCCAGGAAGCCTTCGCGGCCATTGCCGCCGTGGCCGGCGTGGACGAGCGCGAAGTGGCCGAAGCCCTGCGTGCCGGCTCCCGCCTGGAACGCATCGGCATGGTGGAGAACCTGATCTCTGAACACAACATCACCGACCTGGCGGATCTGATGAAGGTCAGCGACCAGCTCCCCCCGGTGCTGATGCGCGAATACCAAGGCCCGCACGATCTGATGGCCGTGTTCACGCGCCCGGCCACCCAAAGCCAGCTGGCCCCGAGCGACTTCCAGTTCGTCAGCGACGACCTGGGCCTGCTGCAAAGCCTGCTGCGCCAGGCCGTGGCCACGCACGCCACCGGCGTGAACGTGCTGCTCTACGGGCCGCCCGGCACGGGCAAGACCGAGCTGGCCAAGGTGGCCGCCACCGCCGCCGGGCTGGACCTGTACGAGGTGGAGTACGCCGACCGTGACGGCAACTCGCTCTCCGGCCGCGACCGCTACCGCTCGCTGCAGATCAGCCAGGTGTTCCTGAAAGCCAGCACCAACGTGGCCCTGCTGTTCGACGAGGTGGAGGACGTGTTCCCGCCGCTGTCCAGTGACACGGCCTCGCTGTTGAACCGGCTGGACGCCAGCGGCGAGAACGGCCTGAGCAACTCGGTCAGCGGCAAGGCCTGGGTGAACCAGATCCTGGAAACCAACCCGGTGCCGGTGATCTGGGTCACCAACCGCATCGAGCAGATCGACCCCGCCTTCCGCCGGCGCTTCCAGTACCACCTGGAGCTCAAGTCACCGCCGCCCGGCGCGCGCCACGGCCTGGTGGCCAAGGCACTGTGCGAGGTGGCGGTGAGCGAGGCTTTCGTCGCCAGGCTGGCCGAACGGCCCGGCCTCACACCCGCACAGATCCGAACTGCCGTGCGCTTCGCCCAACTGGCCGGCAGCGCAGACGATGCCGAAAAGCTCATCGAACGCCAACTGCTCAACGCCGACAAAGCCCTGGGCCGAGACGACGCTGCCAGTCTCGCGCGCCCATGCGTCACACAGTACGCCCTCGACCTGCTGAACTGCGAGAGCCGGTTTGAGATCCCACGCATCGTCGAGGCGCTGCGCCGCACCGGCCGCGGGCAGCTGTGTTTCTACGGCCTCCCCGGCAGCGGCAAGACGGCGCTGGCGGAGCACATCGCCCAGGCCCTGGGCCGCCCGCTGATGGTCAGGCGCGCCAGCGACATCGCCAGCAAGTTCGTCGGCGAGACCGAGCAGAACATGGCCAAAATGTTCGAAGCGGCGCAGCTGGAGGGTGCGGTGCTGCTGCTGGACGAGGCCGACAGCTTCCTGCGCAGCCGCAAGCATGCGGAGCGCAATTACGAAGTCAGCGAGGTGAACGAGATGCTGGCCGGCATGGAGCGCTTCCATGGCCTGTTCATCTGCACCACCAACCTCTTCGACGACTTGGACGAAGCCGCGCTGCGCCGCTTCGCATTCAAGATCCGCTTCAAGGCGCTCAAACCCGAGCAGCGGGTGGCGATGTTCGAGCGCGAAGCGGGCGAGGTGCCCACCGGCGAGCAACGCTCAAGGCTGGTGGCGATGGACTGCCTGACGCATGGCGACTTCGCCGCCGTGCGCAATCAGGTGGAAATCCTGGGCGAAGCCTTCACGCCGGATGAGTTCCTGGCGCAGTTGGAAGCCGAGCACCGTGCGAAACCGGAGGTGCGGGAGCGGCGCGGGATCGGGTTCAGAGCACCCTGAAGTAGTAGCTCGTAGAACAGAACGGCCCGTCGGGCATCAACGCGTACTTCGGGATGTCTCCGGCCTTCTGCCACCCCGTCCGCTCATAGACCCGCGACGCATCGCTGCCGGTGACGGTGTCCAGCACCAGCGTCGTCCGGCCCAGTTCACGTGCCTTCGCTTCCAGCGCCTTCAACAGTTGCTCGGCGACGCCGCGACGACGCGCGCGGCGGTGGACCAGCATCTTGGACACATCGGCCCGGTGGGGCTGGTTGTCGGGCATGTCGACGACGAGGGACAGCGTGCCGCAGATGCGGCCGGACTCGTCTTCGGCCACGAACAGGTGGCGCTCGCCGCCTGCGACCCCGGCAGCCACGTTGCGCCAGAAAGCCTCCGGCCGGCCCTCGGCCAGCGGCAGCATGAAGCCCACCGACGCGCCGCCTTCCACGCAATCGCGCAGCACCTCGGCCAGTTCGGGCACGCGGGCCAGGGCCTCGGCGCTGTCGAGTTCGCGGATGGGGGTCATGGGCGGGCTCCGGTGAGGGCGACGAGGTAGCGGGCCGGACGAGTGCTGGGGTTGTGAAAGGTGATGGGTGCGTTCAGTTGCACGGCCAGACAGTCGCCCGCGTGGAGCTGCCACTGGTCGCTGCCGTGGCTGATGTCCATCGCGCCGTCGATCATCCAGATGAGCTGGTGGATGTCGGCGTCGCGCGCCGAGGTCTCGAAGGACACCCGCTGGCCGGCGGGGAAGATGACGTCCACCAACTGCAGCGGCGACACGCCAGCAGGCGACACATTGCGGCGCAGGTAGCCCGAGGCAGGGTCGCTCCACACGGGCTGGTCGGCCACACGGGCCAGCGGCGATGGCGTGACGGGTGCTTCACCGGCCTCGAACAGGGAGGCCACGCTGGCGCCGAGCGCGGAGGAGAGCTTGTCCAGCACCACGGCGGTGGGGCTGCTCTGGCCGCGCTCGATCAGCGAGATGTTGGAGCGGCTGACGCCACTCTTCTGGGCCAGCGCGTCCAGCGACAGGCCGGCGGCGGTGCGCAGGCCGTGCAGGCGGCGGCCGAGGCGTTGGGTGATGTCCATTCATCCAGTTTACTGGAATACAAATTCCATCAAACTGGATTGCAGCAAATGCGCCAGCGCGCGGCACATGGGAACATCGCGCCATGCCCGAAGTTGAAGTGAACTTGAATTCAGCAACAACCCCGATGCCCATCGGTGTGCTGGCCCGGCGGGCCGGCGTGGCGGCCAGTGCTTTGCGCTTCTATGAGGCCGAGGGCCTGCTGGCCGGCAGCCGCAGCGCAGGTGGCCACCGCCAGTACCCACGCCATGCGCTGCGGCGGGTGGCGTTCATCCGCGCGGCGCAGGTGGTGGGCCTGAGCTTGCCGCAGATCAAGGCGGCGCTGGCCACGCTGCCTGACAGTCGCACTCCGACCAAGGCCGACTGGGCGCGCCTTTCCGCCACCTGGGCGCCGCTGCTGGACGCGCGCATTGCCGCACTGCAAAAGCTGCGCGGGCAACTGACGAGCTGCATCGGCTGCGGCTGCCTGTCGCTGAAGGCGTGCGCGCTGTACAACCCACAAGACGAAGCCTGCGCGTCCGGCCCGGGCGCCAGGCTTCTGCGCATAGAAACCGATCGTTGACCCTTGCGCGACGGCCGCATATCGAAAGCCGGCGAAAATACCGGGTTAACCCGCCACCCAGAACCTCAGCGAGCGCCCATGAGTGCCTTCAACGAAGAGACCGTCCTGACCGTCCACCACTGGACCGACCGCCTGTTCAGCTTCACGACGACGCGTGACCAGGCCCTGCGTTTTTCCAACGGTCATTTCACGATGATCGGCCTGAAGGGCGAGAACGGAAAACCGCTGCTGCGCGCCTACAGCATCGTCAGCGCCAACTACGAAGAGAACCTGGAGTTCCTGAGCATCAAGGTGCCGGACGGCCCGCTGACGTCCAAGCTGCAGCACATCAAGCCGGGCGACAAGATCATCGTGGGCCGCAAGCCCACGGGCACGCTGCTGATCGACTACCTGCTGCCGGGCAAGAACCTGTACCTGCTGGGCAGCGGCACGGGCCTGGCGCCGTTCATCAGCATCGTGCGCGACCCTGAAACCTACGAGCGTTTCGAGAAGGTCATCATCGTGCACGGCGTGCGCGAAGTGGCCGAGCTGGCCTACCACGACCACCTCGCGGTGGACCTGCCCCAGCACGAGTTCCTGGGCGAGTTCGCCAGCCAGCAGCTGCTGTACTACCCGACGGTGACGCGCGAGTCGTACAAGAACATGGGCCGCATCACCGACCTGATCCAGACCGGCAAGCTGCAGGCCGACCTGGGCCTGCCGCCGCTGAACCCCGAAAACGACCGCATCATGCTGTGCGGCAGCCCGGCGCTGCTGAAGGACATGAAGCAGATGCTGGAGGTGCGCAACTTCAAGGAAGGCAGCACCACGACGCCGGGCGACTACGTGATCGAGCGGGCCTTCGTCGAGCAGTGATCAGTGCTTTGCCGGCGGCGCTGCGGGCGCGCCGGCATAGCGCCGCGCCAGCGGCGCGCACACCATGAGCTGCAGCTGGTGGAACACCATCAGCGGCAGCACCAGCAGGCCCACGGCCTGGCCGGCGAACAAGATCTGGGCCATGGGCACGCCACTGGCCAGCGTCTTCTTGGAGCCACAGAACACGATGGCGATCTCGTCCTCGCGCGAGAAGCCCAGCCAGCGGCTGAGCAGCGTCAGCAACGGCATGACGAGTGCCAGCAACAGCGCGCAAATGCCCAGCAGGGCCGCCAGCGTGGCGGGCGGCAGGTGACGGTACAAGCCCTGCACCGTGGCCGCGCTGAACGCCCCGTAGACCACAAGCAGGATGGTGCCCTGGTCGGACACGCGGATCCACGCCTTGTGCCTCGCCACCCAGGCGCCCGTCCAGCCCTGCAACACCTGCCCGGCCATGAAGGGCAGCAGCAAGGTGAAGACGATGCCCTGAAACGTGTGCCAGGACAGGTGCACCGCACCGGCATCGGCTGACGCGCCCACCCCTTGTGCCATGGCTGCCATCAGCAGCGGCGTGATCGCCATGCCGAGGATGTTGGATGTGGACGCACTGCACATGGCGGCCGCCACGTTGCCTCTGGCCACCGAGGTGAAGGCAATGGACGACTGCACGGTGGACGGCAGTGCGCAGATGAAGAGCACGCCGAGGTAAAGCGTGGGGCCCACCAGCGGTTCCAGCCAAGGCCGCAGCGCCAGCCCCAGCAGCGGGAAGAGCACGAAGGTGGCCGCGAACACCAGCGCGTGCAGCCGCCAGTGCAGCAGCCCTTCCCACACGGCACGGCGCGAGAGCTTGCTGCCGTGCAGGAAGAACAGCAAGGCAACGGCCACCTGGGTGATGGCGTCCAGCACGGGCACGCCAGGGCCGTGGACGGGCAGCAACGTGGCCAGCGCCACGACCGCCAGGAGCAGGAGAACGAGGTTGTCAGGCAGCCAGGCGGGGCGTTTCATGGCGGGGTCGAGGTGGGCGAAGGCACCCCCGCATGATGGCACCGCATGCCACCTACCACCCGCCACCTCACATGCCCTTGAACAGGTGCGTGTAGCTGCGGCTGACTTCGAGCTTCTCGGTCAGGCCCTTCACGCCCACCAGCTGACGGCCGCGGAAGTCGCGCGTGATGCCGTCGATGGCGCGTGCGTTGACGAGCGTGGAGCGGTGGATCTGCCAGAACAGCTGCGGGTCCAGCTCGTCCACCAGCTCCTTGATGGGTTTGCGGATGAGTGCCTCGACCTTGGCCGTCTGCACGCGGGTGTACTTCTCGTCGCTGATGAAGAACAGCACGTCCTCCACCGGAATCATCTGGATGGCCTGGCCCACGGTGGCCTGGATCCACTGCAGGTAGGCGGGCTTGGTGCCGCCGCCGTTCACCTGGGCGCTGAGCTTGTGCAGCAGCTGCTGCAGCGGCGCCGAGGAGGCCTCCACCGCCTCGCTGCCCTCGCGCTGCGCCAGGCGCTTCTTGATGCGGGCCACGGTGAGCTGCAGGCGCTCGCGCTCGGCGGGCTTGAGCACGTAGTCAGCCACGCCCTGCTCGAAGGCTTCCACGGCGTACTGGTCGTAGGCGGTGATGAAGACGATCTCGGGCACCAGCCAGTCGTCGTCCTCGGGCAGCTGCGCGATCTGCCGGGCGGCGTCCACGCCGGTCAGGCCGGGCATGCGGATGTCGAGAAAGACGAGGTCGGGCTTGTGCTCGCGCGTCAGCTCCACGGCTTCGAGGCCGTTCTTGGCCTCGGCCACGATGTCCAGCTCGGGCCAGACCTCGGTCAGGCGGGCGCGGAGCTGCTCGCGCATCAGGCGCTCGTCGTCGGCCAGGACGGCGCGGATGGGGGTGGCGGTGTTCATGGCCGGCGATGCTAGTTCAGCCACGGGCGGTGTGACCCCGGCTGCGGTTGCGCAGCACCACGAAGAGCAGCAGGCCCAACAGGATCAACGGCGAGCCCAGCACGGCGCCCACGCCCAGCAGGCTGGCCAGCACCACGGCCACCACGCCGCCCACGATGAGCAGGGGCAAGGCCACGCCCAGCAGCAGCACCAGGGGCACCACGAACAGGCACACGGCGCCCGTCACGAACAGGCCGATGCCGGCGCCCAGCCAGTCGCCAAAGTCGCCGCCGCCGAAGAAGAACTCGCCGTCGTCCAGCACGACGTGCATGTCCGAGCCGTGGTGATGCAGCAGCGCGAAGCCGCCGAACATCGCCACCAGAAGCATCAGCGCGGTGCCGATGAACAGGATCTTGAACAAGGTCTTCATGATGAGGCTCCTTCCTCGTTGCGACTGCGGTAGGGCACGGTGATGGTGACGACCGTGCCACTGGGGGTGTTCTCGGTGACGGTGACGCTGGCCTTGCTGCCATGCAGCAGTTGCAGGCGCTCGCGGATGTTGGCCAGGCCCACGCCGGTGCCGGAGGTGGCGGCGCGGCCGAAGCCCAGGCCCGTGTCGGCCACGGTGACGGCGAGCTTGCCGTGCAGGATCTCGGCCTTGACCTTGAGCGAGCCGCCCTCGGCCTTGGGCTCCAGGCCGTGCTTGATGGCGTTCTCCACCAGCCCCTGGATCATCATGGGCGGGAACTCGGCAGACATCAGGCCCTCGGGCACGTCGATCTCGGTCTGCAGGCGCTCTTCCATGCGCATCTTCAGGATTTCGAGGTAGGGCCGGATGACGGCCAGCTCACGGCCCAGGTCACGCACGGCGCCGTTGGCGTTGGCCTCGCGCATGGTGGGCATGGAGGCCCGCAGCAGCGCGATGAGGTTCTTCTGCATCTTGCTGGCCGTGGGCGGGTCCACCTCGATGAGGTGGTCGATGCTGGCCAGCGTGTTGAACAGGAAGTGCGGCTCCACCTGGGCCTGCATGGCGGCCATGCGGGCCTCCACCACCTGGCGCTTGAGGGCCTCGCTCTCGGCGTTCTCGGCGGCCTGCGCGGCCTTCACCTCGGCCTGGATGCGGCCCTTGTACATGGCCTTGATGACGGCGGAGGCCAGGATCCACAGCACCGCCAGG
>JBBIVU010000148.1:0-9002 GCA_037439585.1 Roseateles sp.
AGTCCGCGGCGAGGGCGGACTTGAGCCAGGCCAGCCAGTCGTCCACCGCGCCGCCGGCCAGCGCGGCGCGCAGCAGCGCCATCACGGCGGCAGCGGCCGGCGTGGTGGCCAGCGTCCAGCCGGTCTCGTCGTGCACCGGCACGCCCTGGCGGGCCAGCAGCGCCCGCACGCGGCGGATGACGACGCGGTCCTGCGCCAGCAGCGCCACCGGCCGGCGGCCTGCGTTGAGGTGCTGGATGACGGCCGTGGCACTCTGCGCGGCCAGGGCTTCAAAGTCGGGCGCGACGGCCTCCTCCACGCGGGCTGTGGGCGTGAAGCCGGCCCAGGCCTGGTCGAGATCCAGGTCGGCATCCAGGCACAGCGCGGGCGCGTCGCCGGCGAGCAGGGCCTGGGCCAAGGGGTCGGGCCCGCCGGCACGCAGCCAGATCCACGCGCCGGGGCGCAGCGTGAACAGGGTGTCGGTGGCGGGGGCGCGGTCGTCGGACGCCACCCAGGCCAAAGCCACCTGGGCCAGCGCCCGCTCCATCAGCCCTGGGCCGGTGTCGAGCGCGGCGAGGCGCTGGCCGGCAAGCTCGAAGAAGGCAGCGCGGGCCTCGGGCGGCACCTGCGCGGCGGCGCGCGACAGGGCCTGGGCGGTGTCCACCAGCCGGGCCAGCGCCACGCGGTAGTCGCGCGGGCTGCTGCGCTTCAAGGGCTGGACCCAGCTCTGGTCAGCCAGCAGGCGGTCGGCGGTGAAGGCGTCGATGGCGGCGTCGCCGGAGAGCTGGTCGGGCGAGGCCAGCGTGCTCGGGCCCAGCGCCGAGGCCAGGCTGTGGCTGGTGGTGATGCGCGGCATCCAGCCGCCCCGGGCCAGGAAGGCGCGGCGGGCCGGCGCGAGCTGCTGGGCGAAGGGCAGCAGCAGCACGGCGTCGCGCAGCGGGGCGCCCTGGGCGGCCAGCCAGTCGGCGGCGGTGTCGGCCACGCGGCGCCAGAAGGCGTCGATGCCTTCCCCGGCGCTCAGGCCCAGGGCGATGGTGTGCGGCTGTTGCAAACGGGCCTCCCGCCCTCAGTTCTTGTGCCACTTCGGTCACCCCGGTGACCGTCCGGGAAAAGTGGCTATGTCACAATCATTTTGCCTATTCGGACGGCCCCACACGCGGTGCCCGCCAACCCTTTGAGGCCAAGGAACCCTCCCATGAGCAGCGAATTGATCAAGCATGTTTCCGACGCGTCCTTCGACGCCGACGTGATCCAGTCCGGCAAGCCGGTGCTGGTGGACTACTGGGCCGAGTGGTGCGGCCCCTGCAAGATGATCGCGCCCATCCTGGACGAGGTCGCCACCGGCTACGGCGACAAGCTGCAGGTCGCCAAGATGAACGTGGATGAGAACCGCGAAGTGCCGGCCAAGTTCGGCATCCGCGGCATCCCGACGCTGATGCTGTTCAAGGACGGCCAGCTCGCCGCCACCAAGGTCGGCGCCCTGTCCAAGGCCCAGTTGACCGCCTTCCTCGACGCGAACCTATAATCGTGTCCAACTGCTGCAGCGATCACTGCGCCTCCCGGCGCCTCGCTGCAGCAGCCATAGCCAACACGCCCCGGACGTCCAGGTCATGAACCCGGAACCCAGCCAGCGTGGCCTCGGCTCCTCCTCCCCCAATTTCTCAGTCTGAACCTGCACCGCTCGATGTTTGAGCGGCCGTTGTTCGGCTCTTGTCCCGGGGCGGCCGTGGATTCGCCGTTGCGCCTTGGCTGGCGCTGCGGCCCCTGACGGGTGTTCACCCATGCATCTTTCCGAACTCAAAGCCCTCCACGTCTCCGCGCTCATCCAGATGGGCGAGGAACTGGAAATCGACAACGTCTCGCGCCTGCGCAAGCAGGAACTGATGTTCGCCATCATGAAGAAGCGCGCTAAGGCGGGCGAGCAGGTCTTCGGTGATGGCGTGCTGGAGGTGCTGCCAGACGGCTTCGGCTTCCTGCGCTCGATCGAAGCCAGCTTCATGGCGTCCACAGACGACATCTACCTGAGCCCCAGCCAGATTCGCCGTTTTAACCTGCACACCGGAGATCTGGTAGAAGGTGAAGTGCGCGTACCCAAGGACGGCGAGCGCTACTTCGCTCTGGTGAAGGTCGACCGCGTCAACGGCCAGACGCCCGAGGAGAGCAAGAACAAGATCATGTTCGAGAACCTGACCCCGCTGTTTCCCAAGGAACAGTTCAGGCTCGAACGCGAAGGTTTCAAAGGCGAAGAGAACATCACCGGCCGAATCGTTGACCTGGTGGCACCCATCGGCAAAGGCCAGCGTGCACTGATCGTCGCCCAGCCCAAGACTGGCAAGACGGAAATGATGAAGAGCATCGCCCACGCTCTCGTCGCCAATGCGCCAGACTGCCACCTCATCGTGCTGCTCGTGGATGAGCGCCCTGAAGAAGTGACCGAGATGATCCGCACCGTGCGTGGCGAGGTCATCAGTTCGACCTTCGACGAGCCCGCCGCCCGACATGTTCAGGTGGCCGAGATGGTGATCGAGCGCGCCAAGCGCCTGGTGGAGTTGAAGAAGGACGTGATCATCCTGCTGGACTCGATCACTCGCCTGGCACGCGCCTACAACAACGTGCTGCCCAGTTCCGGCAAGGTGATGTCCGGCGGCGTGGACGCCAACGCGCTGCAGCGCCCCAAGCGCTTCTTCGGGGCGGCACGCAACATCGAGGAAGGCGGCTCGTTGACCATCATCGGCACCGCGCTGATCGACACGGGCTCGCTGATGGATCAAGTAATCTACGAAGAGTTCAAGGGCACCGGCAACTGCGAAATCCACCTGGATCGCCGCATGGCCGAGAAGCGCGTGTACCCGTCCATCCTGATCAACAAGTCCGGCACCCGCCGTGAGGAGCTGCTGCTCAAGCCCGAGATCCTGCAAAAGAGCTGGATCCTGCGCAAGCTGCTCTACAACATGGACGAGATCGAGGCGATGGAGTTCATCCTCGACAAGATGAAGGCGTCGAAGAACAACCTGGACTTCTTCGACATGATGCGGCGCGGCGGGTGAGCCTCCCCCACAACTAGCCAAACCGCAGGAAAGCCCGCTACAATCGCGGGTTTTCCGCCCTGACACCCTGGAAAGTGCGTCGCCACCTTGAGCGGCGTGGCTCCCAACCCAAGCCAAGAGGTTCCCATGAAAGACGGCATTCACCCCAACTACCGCGACGTCGTGTTCGTCGACCAGTCCAACGGCTTCCAGTTCGTCACGCGCTCGACCGTGCAGACCAAGGAAACCATCGAACTCGACGGCAAGACCCTGCCGCTGGTGAAGCTGGAAACCACCAGCGAATCGCACCCCTTCTACACGGGCACCCAGAAGAGCATCGACAACTTGGGCGGCCGGGTCGAGAAGTTCCGCAACAAGTTCGCTCAATTCAAGAAGTAAGCAGCCAGCGGCCCTCGAGCCGCGCTGGCATCCAAGGGCAGCGCACGCTGCCCTTTTGCATTTCAGGATCGAAAGTCACTTGCAGCCCCGCTGACGCCTGCACTTCTCCCGCAGACCTCGGAAGAAGCACGGCAGCAGACCCCTGTGCGCTTTTGGCAGCATTCGTCGACGCCCGATCCATCTGGGCACGGTTTGAGGGCATCATGCCGCCCGACCCCACAGAACCACCGCGCGTGAATCTACCCACCCCCGCCATCGTCGCCGAGCGCGGCGTCGAGCGTTTGCCACGCATGGCCTTGATCCTGCTGTGCGCGGCGTATGTGCTGCCCGGCCTTTTCGGCCGCGATCCCTGGCGCAATGCGGACCTGACAGCCTTCGGATTCATGGCCAGCATTGCCGAGGGACGGGCGCCTTGGTGGCAGCCGGCGATTGCCGGGATTCCGGTGGAGGGCGGTCCCCTGCCTTACTGGCTGGGCGCGCTGGCGATCAAGGCCTTGCCTTTCCTGGATGCGCCGGTCGCCGCCCGGTTGCCTTACGCCCTGGCCCTGGTTGGCGTGCTGGTGGCCGTCTGGTACGCGTGCTTTCACCTCGCGCGGACGGAGGCCGCGCAGCCCGTCGCATTCGCGTTCGGAGGCGAGGCCCAGGCCGTGGACTATGCCCGTGCATTGGCCGATGGTGCATTGCTGGCCCTGATGGCTTCTCTGGGCCTGCTGCTGCTGGGTCACGAAACCACACCCGAGCTGATGCAGTTGCTGGCGGTCTCGGTTTACCTCTACGGCCTGGCAGCAGCCCCATTCAGTCGCACACGCGCACGGGTTGCAGTGCTGATGGCCTTGCCGATGCTGGCTGCCAGCGGTGCCCCGACCGTGGCCTGCACGCTGGGGCTGCTGGGCGTCCTGCTGAGCCACAGATCCAGCTACGACGAGGCGAAGATGCAGCGCGTGTGGCTGCTGGGCGCGCTGACGCTGGCCGCGCTGGCAGCCTGGGCCTTTGACGGCTGGGCCTGGCGTGTCCAGCCGGGCGTGCATCTGGGCTCGCTGCTCAGCCTGCTGGCCTGGTTTTGCTGGCCGTCGGGGCCGCTCGCGTTGTGGACCCTGTGGCGGTGGCGCCGGCACGGGCTCCGCCGGCACATCACCGTGCCGGCCATCGCGCTGCTGGTGCCGCTGACGGCCTGTGTGAGCATGGACGGATCCGACCGTGCGCTGCTGCTGGCGCTGCCATCGCTGGCCATCCTGGCCGCCTTCGCCTTGCCCACATTGAGCCGCGGCTTTTCGGCAGCAGTGGACTGGTTCAGTGCGGCCGCGCTGTTCTTCTGGCTGTACTACATCTCGTTGCATACCGGCTGGCCTGCCCAACCGCTGGCCAACATGCGCAGGCTGGCAGAGGGGCTGGAACCCCATTTCAGCGGGCTGACGCTGCTGCTGGCCATCGCAGCCACCGCTGCCTGGCTGGCGCTGGTGCGGTGGCGCACCGCACGCCACCGCCATGCGCTGTGGAAGAGCCTCGCCTTGCCCGCTGGCGGCGTCGCATTGGCCTGGCTGCTGGTGATGAGCCTGCTGCTGCCACCGCTGGACTATGCACGCAGCCTGGCGCCCTTGGTGGCCCGGCTGAAAGTGCACATGCCTGCCGACGTGACCTGTCTGGCCGCGCAGGGCCAGAGCCTGCCCACATTGGCGGCCCTGGAGTGGCATGGCGGCTGGCGGGTGCTGGGCCTGGGCAGCCTGGCTGCGTCTGAATGCCCCCTCGCCGTCGTCAGCGCGGGCCAGCCTGCACCAGCTGGCTGGCGGGTCGTGGCCCAGGTCAAGCGGCCCACGGACCGCAGCGGCACCTTGGGTCTGGTGCTGCTGGCGCGTCAGTGACTGACGGCGGTGGCCGCGCCGAAGGCGGCCTCGTCCCCCAAGGCTGAATCACTGGAATGGCGCACGCGCGCCGCAGGGAAGATCAGCCGGAAACGTGACCCCTTGCCAACCTCGCTCTGCACCATCAACTCACCCCCGTGACGCTGCATGACATGCTTGACGATGGACAGGCCAAGGCCCGTGCCGCCGGTCTCGCGTGAACGGCTGCCATCGACACGGTAGAAACGTTCGGTGAGGCGGGGGATGTGCTCACGCGCGATGCCCAGGCCGGTATCGATGACGGTCAGCTCGCCGCTGCCCCCTTCAAGCAGGCGCCATGCCACTTCGACCTCGCCGCCATCTGGCGTGTACCGCACGGCGTTGGTGACCAGGTTGGCCACTGCGCTGAGCAATTCACTTTCGATCCCCGCCAGCTCGACCCCTGTCTCTGGCTTGAGGCGCAGCGAATGGCGCCCGGCAGACAGCGCCTCGGCATCGGCTGCAATGCGCGTCAGCATGCTGTCCAGGCTGACCCAGCGGTCCGGTCCTGGCCTCGGGCTCCCCTCCAACTGTGCCAGCGTCAACAGGTCGGCCACGAGGGTCTGCATGCGCTGCGTCTGCTGGTTCATGAGCACGAGCACTCGCTCGCGCTCCACCGCGGTGAGCGGCAGGGTGTGCATGGTCTCGATGAAGCCCGAGAGCACCGTCAAGGGCGTCCGGATCTCGTGCGACACGTTGGCCACAAAATCTCGCCGCATCGCTTCGGAGCGCAGACGCTCTGTGATGTCCAGCGACAACACCAGGCGCATGCCCTCGCCGTACTCGCGCACGATGATGGACAAAGTGCCTGCTGCGCGGCCGTTGCCCAGCACCAGGGGCTCGAGAAAATTCCCGCTTTGCAGGTACGCCACGAAGGACGGCGCACGAACCAGGTTGGTGATGCGCTGCTGCAGGTCTCGCCGCGGGTCCAGCGAGAAGTGATCAGCCGCCGCACGGTTGCACCACATGATGTGCTCCTGGGCATCCAGCATCAGCACGCCGTTGGGCGACGCCTCGATCGCCGACAGGAACTGCTCGAGCTCCAACCGGCCGCTGGCCACCGCACGGTCACGGTCGCGCACGGCCCGCTCGACGCGGTAACCCAACTCCCCCCACAGGCCTGCGTCGCGGGGCGCGTTTTCCAGCTGGTTGCCACGCAGCCAGCTCAGGAGCCGGTTGCCACGCACGGCATCCACCAGCAGCACCAGCACCACGGCGCTGACGATGCCCACACCCAGGCCAAGGCTCTCGATGCCGGTGGCCGCGCGCAGCGCCGCCCCCACCACGAACCCGAACAATGCTGCCCCGAAGGCCATCAGCAACCGAGGCAGCAACCAGGTCATGGACAAGAAGAGCTCAGGCGGAGAGCGCGCTGCTCTGCTGGGTCAGTCGGTAGCCAGCACCGCGAACGGTCTCGATCATGCGAGCGCATTGCACGCGTTCCAGGGCTTCGCGCAGGCGCTTCACATGGACGTCGATGGTGCGCTCTTCGATGAAAACGTGGTCACCCCAGACACGGTCCAGCAGCTGCGAGCGGCTGTGCACACGCTCAGGATGGGTCATCAAGAAGTGCAACAACCGGAATTCGGTCGGGCCCAGTTTGACCTCAGCACCGTCGCGGCTGACGCGTCGCGTGCCCGGATCCAACAGCAGCGGTCCGACCTCCACGGCGCTGTCCAGCGCCTCCGGTGCCTTGCGACGCAGGACGGCCCGGATGCGCGCCAGCAACTCGTTCGTAGAGAAGGGCTTGGTGATGTAGTCGTCAGCACCCGCATCCAGCCCGGCGATCTTGTCGCCCTCCTCAGCGCGTGCCGTCAGCATGATGATGGGCAGCTCTTTCGTGCGTGCTGTGCTGCGCCACTGGCGGGCCAGCGCCACACCGCTCTGGCCGGGCAACATCCAGTCCAGCACGACAAGGTCGGGCAGCACCCGATCCACCTCATACTGGGCTTGCGTGGCGCTGCCGGCCAAGGTCACTTCGAAACCTGCGTGACGCAGGTTGATGGAGATGAGTTCCGCAATCGCGGATTCGTCTTCGACGACAAGGACACGGCTCATGATCAACGCACCATGGTTTCAACGGCCTCGGGCGTGTTGTGACGCACGTCCTGGCCCTTCACGACGTAAATGATGACTTCGGCCAGGTTCTTGGCGTGGTCGCCCACGCGTTCGATGGCCTTGGCAACGAAGACGAGATCGATGGACGATGAGATGGTGCGCGGGTCTTCCATCATGTAGGTGATGAGCTTGCGCAGCAGGCCGTCGAATTCCTTGTCGATCTCGTCGTCATGCTTGAGTACGTCCAGCGCGCGTTCGACGTCCAGGCGGGCGAAGGCATCCAAGGCCTTGCGCAGCTGGCCGGTGGCCAATTCGGCCTCGAAGACGAGGTCCGACATGGGCACACGCATGCGGCTCGACACACCGCTGGAGACCAGCCGCTGCACGGTGCGCGCAATGCGCGCGGCCTCGTCGCCCACGCGCTCCAGGTTGGCGATGCTTTTGGAGATGGCAATCAGCAGGCGCAGGTCGCGGGCAGTGGGCTGACGGCGGGCGATGATGGTCGAGAGATCGCGGTCGATCTCGATCTCCATTGTGTTCACGCGCCCTTCCCGAGCCAGCACTTCGTCGGCCGATTCCGCCGAGAAGTCGCTCAGTGCCTGCACAGCCTGGGCCACCTGGGCCTCGACGAGGCCACCCATCTCGAGAACGCGCGTGGAGATGCCGCTGAGTTCGGCATCGAACTGGGTTGAAAGATGTTTGTCCACCATACCGTTCCCCTTGCAATCAGCCGAAGCGGCCCGTGATGTAGTCTTCCGTGTCCTTGCGCTTGGGCTTCATGAAGAGCTCAGCAGTCGGCCCGAATTCGATGAGGTCGCCCAGGTACATGTAGGCCGTGTAGTCGGAGCAGCGCGCAGCCTGCTGCATGTTGTGGGTCACGATGGCCACGGTGTAGTCGCTCTTGAGCTCGTGGATCAGCTCCTCGATCTTGCCGGTGGAGATGGGATCCAGCGCCGAGCAAGGCTCGTCCAGCAACAGCACTTCGGGCTTGATGGCGATGCCGCGTGCGATGCACAGCCGCTGCTGCTGGCCGCCGGACAGTCCTGAACCGCTTTGGTTGAGTTTGTCCTTCACCTCGGACCAGAGCGCAGCCTTCTTCAGAGCCCACTCCACACGCTCGTCCATCTCTACACGCGGCAGCGTCTCGAACAGGCGCACGCCGAAAGCGATGTTGTCGTAGATGGACATCGGGAAGGGCGTGGGTTTCTGGAACACCATGCCGACCTTGGCCCGGATCAGGGAGACGTCTTCCTTGCTGGCCAGGATGTTCTCGCCGTCCAGCAGGATCTCGCCTTCGGCACGCTGTTCGGGATAGAGCTCGAACATGCGGTTCAGCGTGCGCAGCAAGGTGCTCTTGCCACAACCCGAGGGGCCAATGAAGGCGGTGACCTTCTTTTCGGGAATCTCGAGGTTGATGTTCTTCAGCGCATGAAAGCTGCCGTAGAAGAAGTTCAGGTTGCGCACCGAGAGCTTGGAGCGCTCCCCCACGGGCGTTTCAATCTTGGCGTCCATGGTCGAATCCTTAATGTTTGTTCTTGAAGAGCACGCGAGCGAGGATGTTCAGCAGCAGCACGCCGACGGTGATCAGGAAGACCCCGGCCCAGGCCAGCTTCTGCCAGTTTTCATAGGGGCTCATCGCAAACTTGAAGATGGTGACGGGCAG
>JBBIVU010000149.1:0-8938 GCA_037439585.1 Roseateles sp.
TGACAAGCGCGTGGCAGACATGGGCGAGCGCCTGGTGGTGGGCCACCTCGAAGACAGCATGGCCAAGGGCACCATCCGCCTCAGCCACCCGCTGGAAAGCCGCAACGGCCACCAGACGGTGACGCTGCTGGAAACCATCGAGGAGCACAAGTTCGACTGCCTGATCGGCGGTGCCCGCCGCGACGAGGAGAAGGCGCGCGCCAAGGAACGCATCTTCAGCCACCGCGACAGCTTCGGCCAATGGCAGCCCAAGGAGCAGCGCCCGGAGCTGTGGACGCTCTTCAACACCCGCATCCGCCCGGGCGAGCACTTCCGCTGCTTCCCCATCAGCAACTGGACCGAGCTGGATGTCTGGCTCTACATCGCCCGCGAGAACATCCCGCTGCCGACTATGTACTACGCGCACGACCGCCAGGTGATGCGCCGCAAGGGCCTGCTGGTGCCGCTGACCGACGTGACACCGCCCGAGGCCGGCGAGACCGTCGAGACCGTGCAGGTGCGCTTCCGCACCGTGGGCGACATGACCTGCACCTGCCCGGTCGAGAGCCCCGCCGCCAACGCGAGCGAGGTCGTGGCCGAGACGCTGACCGTCACCGTCAGCGAACGTGGCGCCACCCGCATGGACGACCGCACCAGTGAAGCTTCCATGGAGAAGCGCAAGAAAGAGGGCTACTTCTGATGAAAGCGTTGCGATTCCTCACCGCAGGTTCCGTCGACGACGGCAAGAGCACGCTGATCGGCCGCCTGCTGTTCGACGGTCAGGCCATCCTCGCCGACCAGCTCGACACGCTGGAGCGCCGCGCCGCCGGCCGCCCCATCGACCTGAGCCTGCTGACCGACGGCCTGGAGGCCGAGCGCGAGCAAGGCATCACCATCGACGTGGCCTACCGCTACTTCGCCACCAAGACGCGCAAGTTCATCATCGCCGACGCCCCCGGCCATGAGCAGTACACGCGCAACATGGTCACGGCCGCCGCCGGCTCCGACGCCGCCGTCGTGCTGGTGGACATCACCAAGCTGGACCTGACGCGGGACGACGTGCCGCTGCTGCCGCAGACCCGCCGCCACTCCCTGCTGGCCCAGCTGCTGCGCGTGCCCAGCATCGTGTTCGCCGTCAACAAGATCGACGCGCTGGACGACCCCGGCGCCGGCTTTGCCAAGGTCAAGGCCGCGCTGGACAAGTTCGCCGCTGCCGCCGGCCTGAACGTGGCGGCCACCGTGCCCGTCAGCGCCCTGCGTGGCGACAACGTGACCCAGCCGCTGGACGCGCCCTGGTGGAACGGCGAGAGCCTGCTGCAGGTGCTGGAGCGCCTGCCCACGCTGAGCGAGCGTGCCGACGCGCCGCTGAGCCTGCCCGTGCAGTACGTGCAGAAGAACGCGCATCAGAGCGAAGGCACCGGTTTCCAGCCGCGCGTGCTGTGGGGCCGCATCGCCCATGGCGCCGTGAAGGCCGGCGACACCATAGAAGTGCTGCCGTCCAAGCAGACCGCCGTCGTCGCCGAGGTGCGCCTGGCCGGCGAAACCGTCGCCAGCGCCGAAGCCGGCGATTCGGCCGGCCTGGTGCTGGACCGCCAGCTGGACGTGAGCCGCGGCGACTGGATCGTCACGCCCGGCTCAGCCACGCAGACCAAGACCTTCCCGGCCACGCTGGCCTGGCTGGACACCGAAGCCGCCAAGCCCGGCCGCAAGTACTGGGTGCGCCACGGCAACCGCTGGGTGCAGGCACGCATCTCGGCCATCGATTCGGTGCTGGACATCCACACGCTGACGCCGCAGGACGCGCACGAACTGCCCGTCAACACCATCGGCCGCGTGCAGATGGAAGTGCAGCACGAGCTGCCGGTCGAGCCCTTCAAGGACAACCGCGTCGGCGGTGCGCTGATCGTCGTCGACCCGGCCAGCCACCGCACCAGCGGCGCGCTGCTGGTGGACGTGCCAACCGCCACCACGGAAGAAGGCTGGTGATGGCCCAGGGCAAGGTCATCTTCGTCAGTGCCGGCCCCGGCGCAGCCGACCTGATCACGCTGCGCGGCGCCCGCGCACTGGGTCAGGCCGAGGTTGTGCTGGCCGATGCACTGGCCGACCCTGCCCTGCAAGACCTCGCCCCCCAAGCCCACTGGATTCAGGTGGGCAAGCGCGGCTTCGAGCATTCCGCCAAACAGACCGAGATCAACGCGCTGCTGGTGAAGGCCGCGCAGGAGCACACCCTGGTCGTGCGCCTGAAAGGCGGCGACGCCAGCGTCTTCGGCCGCCTGGAGGAGGAGCTGCAGGCGCTGGCTGAAGCCGGCATTGCCAGCGACGTGGTGCCCGGCGTGACCGCAGCGCTGGCTGCCGCCGCCCAGGCGCAGCGCCCGCTCACCCGGCGCGGCCGGGGCCGCTCGGTCAGCCTCACCACGGCCATGACCGAGCTGGGAGAGCTGCGCGCCGCCCGCTCGGCCGACACCGAAGTCTTCTACATGGCCGGCCGCCAGCTCGCCGCGCTGGGCCGGCAACTGCTGGCCGCAGGCTGGCCGGCAGCCACGCCCACGCTGGTTGTCAGCCGCGCGGGCTGCGCCGACGCCATCACCAGCGAACACCCCCTGGCCGACCTCGCCGCCGCCAGCCTGCTGCACCGGGGCCGCCCCACCGTTGTCACCGTCGGAACAGGCGCCAGCGCCGTGTGCGGTCAGCATGCCCTCCCGGCGCCGACTAAAATTGCCGATTCGCCCGAAACATTGCCCACCCAGGCGCCCCTCACCTCCCCGAGCTGCCCATGACCCACGTCGTCACCGAAGCCTGCATCCGCTGCAAATACACCGACTGCGTCGACGTCTGCCCGGTCGACTGCTTCCGCGAAGGCCCGAACTTCCTGACCATCGACCCGGACGAATGCATCGACTGCGCTGTCTGCATCCCGGAATGCCCGGTCAACGCCATCCTCCCGGAGGAGGACGTGCCCGGCGATCAGGTCCACATGATCAAACTGAACGCGGACCTGGCCAAGAAGTGGCCGAGCATCACCAAGCGCAAGCCCGCGCTGCCCGACGCCGAAGAGTGGAAAGACAAGACCGGCAAGCTGGCCGAGTTGATCAAGTAACCCGGCCCTCCCGGCAGTGATCGAGACCGACGCCCTCGTCATCGGCGCGGGCCCGGTGGGCCTGTTCCAGGTCTTCGAGCTGGGGCTGCTCGGCATCGCCGCCCAAGTGGTCGACGCGCTGCCCCACGTGGGCGGCCAATGCGTTGAGCTCTACGCCGACAAGCCCATCTACGACATCCCCGGCCTGCCCGTGTGCAGCGGCCGCGAACTGGTGGAGCGGCTGCAGCAGCAGGTCCGCCCCTTCGCGCCCGGCTTCCACCTGGGCCAGGAAGTGCGGGCCCTGCAGCGCGAAGCCGATGGACGCCTGAGGGCAGAAACCTCGGCAGGCCAGGTGTTCCTGGCCAAGACGGTCTTCATCGCCGCCGGCGTGGGTGCCTTCCAGCCGCGCAAGCTGAGCGTCAAAGGCGCCGACGCGCTGGAAGGCCGGCAGCTGCACTACCGCCGCGACACGCTGGTGCCCGCGGGCGAGCACGTGCTGGTGCTGGGCGGCGAGGACGCTGCCGTGCAGAGCGCTGTCGAACTCGCCGAGGCCGGGCTGGCAGCCCGTGTCACGCTGATGCACCGGCGCGATGCCTTCAAGGCCCGGACCGAGCTGCTGGCCCGACTGGCCACGCTGCGCGAGCAGCAACGCCTGTGCGTGGTGGCCGCACAGCCACTGGCGCTGCACGTGCACGACGGCCGCCTGACGGGCCTCGACGTCCTGGACGGCAACGCCCAAACGCACACCCTGCCCTGCACGCAGATCCTCGCGCAGCTGGGCCTGAGCCCGCGCCTCGGCCCGGTGGCCGACTGGGGCCTGGCACTGGAGCGCAAGCTGCTGACGGTGGACACGGCCCGCTACGAAACGTCTGAGCCCGGCATCTTTGCCGTGGGCGACATCAACACCTACCCCGGCAAGCGCAAGCTGCTGCTGTGCGGCTTCCACGAAGCCACGCTGGCCGCGTTTGCGGCTGCAGAGCGCGTGTTCCCAGGGCAGCCCGTGCACCTGCAATACACCACCACCAGCCCCAAGCTCCACCAGCGGCTGGGCGTCGCGCCCGTCGGTGCCACCGACGGAAACGCCACACTTGTCTAGACAACCACCTGCCGCCGGCGGGTGGTTTGCTTTTAGAATCCGGATCGCTGCCAGCCTCGTGCCGGCAGCACTTCGCTAGGGGTGTTGATCTGGCCACGGCCGGTTCGACTGAGACAGTCCCTTTGAACCTGATTGAGGTAATCCTCGCGCAGGGAAGCAGCCGAAACCGCATCCCCCTTTCTCTCGCGTCTCCCGGGGGCTGGCGTCTTCGGTGTTTGCCGACCTGCCATCGCTTTGCACATCGATGGCACATCCCACCCGCTCCCTCCTCGGCGCCGCCACGGCGCTGCTCATCGCCCAGTTCGCGGCGCCCACCGTCTCGGCCCAGACGCTGCCTGCTGTCAGCGTGACCGGCAAGGCCACCGAAGTGGCGCCTGGCCTCGCTGGCTTCAGCGACCCGCCCGCCAAGCTGCCCATGCAGGCACTGAGCCTGTCGGCCGACCGCCTGGCCGACATCGGCGTGACCCAACTCGCCGGCATCACCAAGCTTGATGCCTCGGTGTCCGACAGCTACAACGCCACCGGCTACTGGAGCACGGTCAAGGTGCGCGGCTTCGAGCTGGACAACCGCTTCAACCTGCGTCGTGACGGCCTGCCCATCAGCGGCGAAACCTCGCTGTCCCTGGCCAACAAGGCCGCCGTCGAGGTGCTCAAAGGCAGCTCCGGCATGCAGGCGGGCACCAGCGCACCGGCAGGCCTGGTGAACCTCGTCGTGAAGCGACCGCTGGCCGAGGATGCAACGTCGCTGGTGCTCGGCGCCATCCAGGGCGGCACGGTCCAGGCCAGCGTCGACCACTCGCAACGCCTGGGCACCAACCGCGAGTTCGGCCTGCGCGTCAACCTGGCGGCGGCACAGCTCGACCCCACCCTGCGCAGCAGCAAGGGCCACTCGCACACGGCCGCTTTGGCCACCGACTGGCGCATCACCCCCGACACGCTGCTGGAGGCCGAGCTGGAGGTGAACCACCAGAGCCAGCCCAGCCAGCAAGGTTTCAGCCTGCTCGGCAACCGTGTGCCGGACCCTCAACAGGTCGACCCCAACCTCAATCTCAACAACCAGCCCTGGAGCCTGCCCGTCGTCTTCGACAACACGCATGCCTCCGTCCGCGTGCAGCAGAAGCTGGACGCAGGCTGGCGCGCTCAAGCGAACCTGGGCATCCAGCGCCTGCGCACCGACGACCGCCTGGCCTACGCCTACGGCTGCAGCGCCGCCGACGGCAGCTACTACGCCGACCGCTTCTGCCCCGACGGCAGCTATGACCTTTACGACTACCGCAGCGAAAACGAGCACCGCGACACCACGGCGCTGGACGTGTCCGCCAGCGGCCCGGTGCAACTCGCCGGACTGCGCCACGAGCTGACCATCGGCGGCCTCTCCAGCCAGTTCAAGAGCCGCTTCCAGCGCCAGGCCTACAACTACGCAGGCACCGGCAACATCAACGGCACGGCCGTCACCCCGGCAGCCCCCGACCTGACCGACGAGAACACCAACCGCGACGAGCGCAGCAACGAGCTCTACCTGCGCGACCGCGTGGCGCTCACGGCCGACACCACCGCCTGGCTGGGCCTGCGCCACACCCGGCTGCACCGGCAGAGCGTGCGCACGGACGGCAGCCGCCGCACCGACTATTCGCAGGGCGTCAGCACCCCGTGGCTGGCCCTCAGCCACGCCATTGCAGCCGACTGGCTGGTCTACGCCAGCTGGGGCCAGGGCGTGGAGAGCGAGGTCACGGCCAACCGTTCGCGCTACGTCAACGCCGGGCAGGCCCTGCCGGCACTGAAAAGCAGGCAAACCGAGCTGGGCCTGAAAACCGGCACGCAGCGCGTGGAGGGATCGCTCACGGCCTTCGACATCCGCCGCCCCGTCAGCAGCGACATCCTGCTGCCCGGCTTCAAGGAATGCAGCGACAAAAACAGCTGTGAACACCGCACCGACGGCACTGCGCACCACCGCGGCATCGAGGCCAGCGCCGACCTGAAGTGGAGCGGCGGCGGCCTGTTCACTAGTGCCATGCGCCTGCGCGCACGGCGCGAAGGCAGTGCTGACGGCAGCCTCAACGGCCTCGTGCCCCCCAACGTCCCCCAGACCACTCTAAAGGCCCAGCTGCGCCAGGATCTCCTGCCCGGCCTGCAAGCCCAGGTCGGCCTGCAGCACGAAGGCAGCCGCTTCGCCACGCCCGACAACAGCATCGCAGTGCCCGCCTGGACCGTGGCCGACGCCAGCCTGCGCTACCTGCAGTCGCACGGCGGCCAAACCTGGATCTGGCGCGCGGCGGTGGACAACCTCACCAACAAGCGCGCCTGGCGCGAAGCCCCCTGGCAGTTCGAGCACAGCTACCTCTACCCCGTCGCGCCACGCACTTTCCGCGCGAGCGTCGAAGTCCGCTTGTAAGACCCTCGAAAAACTGCCTATAATGGCAGGCTCTGTTCCTCGATAGCTCAGTCGGTAGAGCGCCGGACTGTTAATCCGTAGGTCCCTGGTTCGAGCCCAGGTCGGGGAGCCACAGAAACCAGGTCGCAAGACTCAAGACGCACGCTGCAACCGCTTGGCGTGCCGACATCACCAACAATTCCTCGATAGCTCAGTCGGTAGAGCGCCGGACTGTTAATCCGTAGGTCCCTGGTTCGAGCCCAGGTCGGGGAGCCACATACGCAACGCCTTAGCGAGCTTCTCGCTGAGGCGTTCTTTTTTGTCTGGTCCACTTCTGGTCCTGGTCCCAACAGCGTCCAACGGCACTGGTCGTCGCGTCAGCGCGACGGGCGAGATCGCGATGGGCAATCGGCCTGACTTCCGCCGCGTCGCCTCGTAAGCGAACACGCGCCAGTGGCCTCGATCACTTCTTGTTCGAAGTTCGCAAACTCCGGGCCGCGGTCCATCTCTGTCCCGCACTCACAGGCAACATTGTGTGCAGCCCCACCGGGAGGTGGTCGTCGGTGTCATTTGTCCAATGGGGGTTGATCCACTGCAGGTTTGACACCGGGCAGCAACAGCCCGATGTGTCACCCACGACAGGAGTCACCAGATGCAGCCCGCCTCTACTGTTTTGCCAAGGCCCCAGGCCGACCATGTTCGACTGGATTGGCTTGGCGCCGCTGCCGCCCTACCCGGCGGAAAGACTCTGCACTTGGCGCTGCTGTTGCAGAGGCTGTGCACTCGCCGGACCAGCCCCATCGTCAACTTGACACGACGCATGCTGACCTTCGGCAACCTTAGCCGCGATGCGTGCTACGACGGCCTCCGGCGGCTGGAGCAGGCCCGATTGATCTCGGTACGCCGACTGCCGGGCCGCTCGCCACAGATCGTTCTGCTGGAGCCAGGCTCCGTTCCGGGGAGCGCGCAAGCCTTGCAGCTTGGGCAACGGCACGCGCTCTGGGGCCAGCCAAGCTGAAGGTCTGCAAGTCGGCGCCAAAGTTGCCGCCTTCGGTGCTTTGCTGTCAGAATTCGTCTAGGCGTCGACTCGCCCGGGCATCCAGCCCAAGTTTTGAGCGACTTAAACGGACTTCCCAAGGTTCAGCACGAACACGTCGCATGGTGTCACTCGCGGCGGACGTTAAACGCTCTTCGTTCGCTGCAGCAACAGGACAGCCATGGAGAAGTTCGCTCGCTGGAGTGGTGTGCTCTACACCGCGCTCCCCAAAATTCACCGCATCAAGCTCGGCCAAGTTCATCAGCTCTTGGCTGCATGCCTTGGGCATGCGTCATACGCCTCCTTTCGTGAAGCCGACCTCCAGGTCTTAGACCGAGGAGCTCACTACGTCTGCTTCGACGAAGCGGCGGGGCTGCAACGCGCTCACTGCCTTGGAATTCCAATCACCGAGCCGCAGTGGCGAGAGGCCTGGATGGCACTTAAGCCTAGCGGCGTGTCTGGCGGCACATGGCTCATCGAAGCACGAGACATGGGGGGTGCCGCCCGCGTGACCTTCGAGGATGCCAATCACCCTCAGATTCAGGCGATCAAGCAGACCATCGGGATGGGCGACGGCCACTGGGCGATCTCGGCTCGTTGCCTCGACGACATCGACGCACTTCCGGAGCTACTGCGATTCGAAGTGCTAGGCAACGTCCAAGCTTTCGGAAACGACGTATCACTGTCGGTGCCAGTCGCTGCACAGGTGGCTTTCAAGAGGATTGGCCGAAGGATGTACGACACCGGGGAACTACTCGAAGTGGTCCAACGCGGTGAGCCTCACGAGTACGAACCTGAGTTCGAGGCCGATATTTTCGGCATGTCTGAAGACTGAATCGCTAGGAGAACTCGAAACATGCCCGCGTACCACTACCAATGCCCCGGATGCTGCTGCACGACCTACATCGATCGACTGCCTGAGGGCGAGGACTACGTCTACCTTTTCAGCGGACTCTGCTGGGATTGCCAAAGACAGGGCCAGGCGCAGCAAGAGGACGACGACGACTGACTCGTTCGGCGAATCACGCGATGGGATTGCCAGCAGGCCACCATTGGGCCGGCGGCACATGAGTCAAGCGCTGCCGTATGCCGTTAGCGCCCCGAGTCAAAGTCCAACGTCAATGCAATTTCATCTCCTTGGTCTGCACGATTCCCGTGCGGACCGCTTCCCTATTCCAAGGAGATCCAGTGTGTTTTCTACGATCCTGACCCAGGGCGCCCGGTTCGCGCTCCCTGCAGTCGGCGGCCCCGCATCCGCCCTGCTGCTGCCCCTCGCGGTGTACGTCGTCATGCGCCGCAAGCTCAACGTGCAAGTGAGCCTGTCCTGACCCCCCTGCGGCCGTAGCCGCGAATCCACTTCCCCCCCTTCGCGCCGCCGGG
>JBBIVU010000150.1:0-8927 GCA_037439585.1 Roseateles sp.
CGGGGTAGACCGCCTCGGCCGAGGCCGACAACGTGGTGACAGCGCCCAGCACGGTGTCGATGACGGCGAACATCTGGTCGATGGGCGCGCGCGTGAGCCGCTGGCCTGGCGCGCTGCGCTGGGCGTGGGGCAGGGCCGCCACGCGATCCACCTCGGTCCGGGCGCGGGCCAGCTCGGCGCGGGCTTGCTCCAGCTGCGCGCGGGCCGACACCGCGGCGCCATCCGTTTCGTTGCTCAGTGCCGTCAGCGCTTCCGTGAAAGCGGTGTCGGTGGCGTGGCGGAAGTCCTCCAACCGTGCCCGTTTGGTCGGGTCGGGAGGCTCGGTGTCGTTCAGCACGGGGATGGTGGGGCCGCGTTCGGCCGAGGCTTTCTCCGCGACCTTCATGCCGAGGTAGGCGCGCTCCATCGCGGCCAGCCCGAGCTCGGCCGCTGCCACGCTGCGCCAGTCCCCCCAGACAGCACGCAGCAGCATGGCCGTCACCAGGCTGAGCAGCAGGCCAGTGGTGAAGAGGAAGAGTCGGGTCAGGCGCATGGGCAGGCGGGCGTTCAAGCCATTATGGGAGCGCCTAAACTGATTGTCTGCGCCACAAGTGCAACCCGGAGACCGCCATGAACGCACGAGATCCCCACCTGCCCCTGCAAGCCGACGAGGCCGCCGCGTTGGGCCAATTCGCCTCGACGCTCTGGGACGAAGAAATCGTTCCCGCGCTGACCGACTACATCGCCGTCCCGGCCAAGAGCCCGATGTTCGATGCCGACTGGGCCGCCCATGGCCACATCGAGAAGGTGCTGACGAAGGCTGCCGCCTGGGTCGAGGCCAAGAAGGTGGCGGGCCTGACGCTGGAGGTGGTGCGCATCCCGGGCCGCACGCCGGTGATCTTCTTCGAGGTGCCGTCGACCAAGTCCGGCAGCGACGACACCATCGTGCTCTACGGCCACCTGGACAAGCAGCCGGAGTTCAGCGGCTGGCGCAGCGACCTCGGCCCCTGGACGCCCAAGTACGAGAACGGCCTGCTCTACGGCCGCGGCGGCGCGGATGATGGCTACGCGGTCTATGCGTCGCTGACGGCCATCATGGCGCTGGACGCCCAGGGCATCCCGCGCCCGCGCTGCGTGGGCATCATCGAGACCTGCGAGGAGAGCGGTTCCTACGACCTGCCCGCCTACATCGACATCCTCAAGCCCCGCCTGGGCAATGTGTCCCTGGTCGTGTGCCTGGACTCTGGTGCCGGCAACTACGAGCAGCTGTGGCTGACCACCTCGCTGCGAGGCATGGTGTCGGGCGTGCTGAAGGTGGAGGTGCTGACCGAAGGCATCCACAGCGGCGACGCCTCGGGCTGCGTGCCGTCGAGCTTCCGCATCCTGCGCCAGGTGCTCGACCGCCTGGAAGACAGCAAGACCGGCCGCCTGCTGCCGGAGAGCTTCCACTGCGAGATCCCCGGCGCCCGGCTGGAACAAGCCCAGGCCACGGCCGCCATCCTGAAGGACGAGGTCTACAAGCGCATGCCCTGGGCCTGCGGCGCCGACGGCGGCCCCGTGCTGCCGGTGACGACCGATCCGGTCGAGGTGCTGCTCAACCGCACCTGGCGACCGACGCTGTCGGTCGTGGGTGCGGACGGCTTCCCCGAGCTGAAGAACGCCGGCAACGTGCTGCGCCCGTACACCGCCTTCAAGCTCAGCCTGCGCTTGCCGCCGCTGATTGACGGCAACGAGGCGGCCCTCAAGCTCAAGGCCTTGCTGGAAGACAACGCGCCCTACAACGCCAAGGTCACTTTCACCCCCGATGGCCGTGCCGGGGCGTTCGGTGCCACGGGCTGGAACACGCCCGACCTGTCGCCCTGGCTCAGCCAGGCGCTCAACGATGCCAGCCAGGCGCATTTCAACGCTCCGGTGGGCTACATCGGACAGGGTGGCACCATCCCGCTGATGAGCATGCTGCAGAAGGGCTTCCCGAAGGCGCAGATGATGGTGTGTGGCGTTCTGGGCCCCAAGAGCAATGCCCACGGCCCCAACGAATTCCTGCACGTGCCGTACGGCAAGCGCCTGACGGCGGCCGTGGCTCAGGTCATGGCCGCGCACCCCTGACCGAGGCCCGATGGACCAGCTGCGCGCCATCAAGGTCTTCGTTCGCGTCATCGACGAGGGCAGTTTTGCCGGTGCCGCGCGGGCGCTGGACCTGGCACCGGCCGTGGTCACGCGGCTGGTGGCCGAGCTGGAAGAACACCTGGGCACCCGGCTGCTGAACCGCACGACGCGTCGGTTGTCGCTCACCGAGATCGGCGACGCCTACCTGGAGCGCGCCCGGCGCATCCTGGCGGATGTGGAGGAAGCCGCCGCGTTGGCCGCCTCCGCCACGCAGGAGGTGCGCGGCCTGCTGCGGGTGCTCAGCCCACCGGCCATCGCCGTGCACCAGCTGGCCAAGCACCTGCCCAAGTTCCACCGCGAGTACCCGCTGGTGACGTTGGAAATCACGTCGCCTGGGCCGGTGGAAACGGTGGATGACAGCTTCGATCTGACCATCTTCCTCACCCGTGAGGTGCCGGACGGCGACTTCATCGCCCGCCGCCTGGCGCGCAGCGAATTCATCATGTGCGCCTCGCCCGAGTACCTGGATCAGCGCGGCCGCCCCCAGCATCCGCACGACCTGAAGCAGCACGACGCCCTGCTGCCGCCCACGGCGGCGCTGATGCGCGGCCTGACGCTGCAACGCGGCGATGGCTCTGAGGAGATCACCCTGCCCATCGTGCCCTCGCGCGCCGCGCTGTCCACCACGCACATGGACACCAACTACGCCGCCGCGCTGCACGGTCTGGGCGTGGCCGGGCTGCCCAGCTTCATGGTGGAAGACGCCCTGTTGGAGCAGGCCCTGGAGCGCGTGATGCCGCAATGGCGGCTGTTCGGCACGACGTTGTGGGCCGGCATGCCCACGCGCAAGTACGTGCCGGCTCGCACGCGGGCGTTCCTCGACTTCCTGGTGCAGGTCTTCGGGGGCGAGGACCGCGACCCCTGGCTGGTGGCGGCAGGCTGTGCCACCTGCCCCTGACCCCGCGTTCGGGCCGACGGGGCCTACCGCAGGCTGAAGCCCAGGTCGAAGAACTCCGGGAAGCGCACTTCCAGCGCCCGCTTCAACGGCCCGAGCGCGACATAGCGCGACGCGGTCTTGACGATGTGGGCCAGCAGACGCCGCGCATCGGGAAGGCGCTCGTCCAGGACGGCCAGCTGCGCCAGGTGCTGGCGCAGTGCGCTCCACTCCAGGCGACGCCAGTACTCCCCGAAATCGGCAGCCAGTGCTTCATCCAGGTGCCCGGCCGCACGGCAGGCCTGCCAGTGGCGCACGGCCCAGTCGAGCTCCTGCGCTTCGTCCCAGGCCAGCGCGGCTGGGCGCAGCAGCGCGGCGATGCCGTCGGTCACCGCGCCCCGGGGGGCGTCGTCCACCAGCCGCTGGAGGACGACCTCCAGCCCCGTGTCAGCCACGCGCGCCAGGCCAGCGCGCAGGGCCACCTCGCTGGGCGCCAAGGGCGGGGCAGGGTGGGCCAAGAGTTCGGCGCAGGCTGTTCGCATCAGCCGGTCGGCTTCGTCGGGATGGGCAAGCAGGTCCTGGATCAGGGCGGAAGGTGGCAGCGTCATCGGGTGAAAGCCCTCGTGGATAATCAAATTCTAAGAACCGCCGGCCCCGGCATCCTCACCGACTCCGAGCCTTTTCTTGCCCGTGCCGCGCCCGTTCCGTCTCCCCCAAGCCCCCATGCTGCCTGCCCTGATCACCCTGGCCTTGTGCGCCTGGGTTGATGCATCGGCCCAGCCGTCCACGCCCGACAGTGCATTGCCGCTGCGCAGCAGCCGCGTGCTTGGTGCGCCGTTCAAGGCGGGCACGGCCAAGCCAGCGCTGGTCATTTCTGCAGGGCAGCTGTCGGCCCAGATGGACCAGCAGGCCGAGGGGACCCAGGGTGTCGAGCTGCGCTACGGTGAGTTGGTGCTGGATGCCGACAAGCTGAACTACCGTGTGACCGACGACCTGGCCCGCGCCGAGGGCAACGTCCGCATCCATCACAACGGCAACGTCTTCACCGGCCCGCTGCTGCAGATGTACGTGAGCCGTTTCGAGGGCGAATTCCTGACCCCGGCCTTCTTCCTGGCGCTCACCGGCGGCTCTGGCAAGGCCCGGGTGCTGAAGTTCCAGGACAGCGAGCACATGAGCGCCCTGGACGGCAGCTACAGCAGTTGCCCGGCGGTGGAAAACCAGGAGCCTGCCTGGCAGATCACGGCCCGGCAGCTGCGCATGGATCTGGCCGCCAACGAGGGCGAGGCCGAAGGTGCGGTGCTGCGATTTCTCGGGGTGCCTCTGCTGGCCGCACCTTCCATGAGCTTCCCGCTCAGTTCGGCACGCAAGTCGGGTTGGCTGCCGCCCAACATCTTCCTGGACAACCGCAGTGGCTTCGAGGCGGGTGTGCCGTACTACTGGAACATCGCGCCGCAGCGGGATGCAACGTTTACGCCTTTCGTCATGACCAAGCGTGGCGTGGGCCTGGACAGCGAGTTCCGCTACCTTGAGCCAGGGCACGCTGGGCGCATCAACGTGGACCTGCTGCCGGGTGACCGTGTCTTCGGTCGGTCGCGCTGGAGCCTCAAGCTCAACAACGATGGCCGGCTGGGAGACTGGCGTTACCGCCTCAAGAGCGAGCGCGTGTCCGATGACGACTACTGGAAGGACATGTCGCGCCGCGTTGAAAGCCAGACGCAGCGGCTGCTGGCCAGCGACTTCGCGCTGAACCGCCAGCGCGAACTGTCCTGGGGTGTCATCGACACCTATGCCCGAGTGCAGCGCTGGCAGACGCTGCAGGGCGCCGATGCGCTGGCGCAGTTCGATTCACCCTACCAGCGCAGCCCGCAGATCGGCGTCCGGGTGACGACGGCGGCCGACGAGGCGGTGCTGGACAGCTTCCGCCCCTGGGGCCGCAAGGCGCGTCTGGAAGGCGGGCTGGAACTGGAATACAACCGCTTCGACCTGCCCGGTTCAGCTCTGGCAGGCCAGGCGCGTGGGGGCCAGCGCCTGCATGCGCTGGGCCATGTGGCCGCCCCGCTGGGCGGCGAGGCCTGGTGGTTCATTCCGCGCGCCTCCTTCAACGCTGCTGCCTACGACCTGGATCGCCCGCAGCCTGACGGTCGCACGCGCATGAGCCGCCTGATCCCGACGCTGAGCATCGACCATGGCTGGGTGTTCGAGCGGGACACGACGCTGTTCGGCCGTGATTACCGCCAGAGCCTGGAGCCACGCCTGTTTTACGTGAACACGCCCTTCCGCGACCAGGCCAATCTGCCGAACTTTGACTCGGCGCCCAAGGACTTCAACTTCGACTCCATCTACACCGACAACCCCTTCTCGGGGGTGGACCGGGTGTCGGACCTGCACGCGCTCAGCGTCGGCGCGACAAGCCGCTGGGTCAGCGCAAGCCAGGGCGAGGAGATCCTGCGCCTGGGCGTCGTGCAGCGCTTCCTGTTCCGCGACCAGCGCATCACGCCCGATGGCCAGCCCGTCACGCAGCGCTTCTCCGACCTGCTGCTGGCGGCAGCCGCCCACCTGGACGAAAAGTGGTGGGCGAGTGGCACCATGGAGTTCAATCCCGAGACTGACCGCTCCGTGCGTTCGGTGCTGCGCGCGCGTTACTCGCCCGGGATCTTCAAGACGGTCAGCGTCGCTTACCGCTTCGCGCGTGCGCAGAGCGAGCAGGTCGAGGTGGCCTGGCAATGGCCCATCTACGGTGCACCTGTCACTGCGCGCGGGGCCGGTGGCACGTCCTGCAGTGGTGCCTGGTACAGCGCTGGGCGCGTGCAGTACTCGCTGCGTGACAAGCGCCTCACGGATTCGGTGGCCGGTTTCGAGTACGACGCCGGCTGCTGGGTGATGCGCTGGGGCGTCGAGCGCCTGTCCACCGGGCGGGCTGAAACCAAGACGCAGCTGATGCTGCAACTGGAGCTGGTCGGCCTGTCGCAGCTCGGCTCGAACGCCCTCAAGGTCTTGAAGGACAATGTGCCCGGTTACCGAAGGCTGAGCTCCGACCGCTCGCCGAGTTCAGATTTCCAACCATGATGCATCGCCTCGCTCCCCCCATCCTTGCTGTGACGCTGGCTCTGGCCGCCTTCCAGGCCTCGGCGCAGACACCCACGCTGCAGCCCGGGGACTACATCGCTGCTGTCGTCAACCAGGATGTCGTTGCCGCCAGCGAGGTCGTGCTGCGCACCGAGAAGCTCCGTCAGGAGGCTCGCCAGCGTGGCGAGGTGATGCCCGAGACGGCAGGCCTGCGCAAGCAGGCGCTGGAGGCCCTCATCGAGGACCGTGTGCTCGTCACTTACGCCCGCGAAAACGGCCAGCGTGTCGACGAAGCCGAACTGGATCGTGTCGTGGCCAATGTGGCCGCGCAGAACAAGCTCACCATGGAACAGCTGCGCGAGCGCCTCAAGCTCGACGGCACCGATTACAAGAGCTTCCGCGAGAACCTCCGCGACCAGATGATGACCGAGCGCGTGCGCGAGCGCGAGGTGCAAGGCCGCATCAAGATCACCGACGCCGAGGTCGATGCTTATCTCGAGAAGAAGCGGGCGGACCTTGCCAGCGGCGGCATGATCAATCTCGCTCAGGTGCTGGTGCCGGTGCCCGAAGGGGCCGCCGAGGCCGTCGTGGCCGAGCGGCGTGCCCGTGCCGAAGCGGCACTCGCGCGCATCAAGGCGGGCGAAGAATTCGCCAAGGTTGCCCGCGAGGTTTCCGAGGACAGCAACAAGGCCCGTGGTGGTGAGATCGGCCTGCGCCCGGCAGACCGGTTGCCTGATATCTTTGTCGGCGCGGTCAAGGGCCTCAAGAGCGGTGACGTCGTGTCGGAACTGCTGCGCAGCGGGGCCGGTTTTCACATCCTGAAGGTTGTGGAGCGTCAGGGCGGGGCCTCGCTGACACAGAGCCTGCAGACCCATGCCCGCCATGTGCTGCTGCGTCCGTCTGCCCAGCTGACGGCCGAGGTGGCCTCGCGTCGGCTGGCCGAATTCAAGCGGCAAATCGAGTCTGGCCAGGCCAGGTTCGAGGACATCGCCAAGGCCAACTCCGAAGACGGCAGTGCACCCGAAGGCGGCGACCTGGGCTGGATGGGCGCTGGCGGCTTCGTGCCGGAGTTCGAGGAGGCGATGAACGCCTTACCCTTGAAAGGCATCTCCGGGCCTGTTGTGTCGCGTTTCGGCATGCACCTGATCCAGGTGCTGGAGCGGCGCACCGTCGAGGTCGAGATCAAGCAGCTGCGCGATCAGGCCCGGGGGGCCTTGCGTGAGCAAAAGTACGATGAGGCTTACCAGGAGTGGGTCAAGGATCTGCGCACGAAGGCGTTCGTCGAGGTCCGGGAATGGCTCGACTGACCGGCGCCCACATCCCGCGCAAGCGCTTCGGGCAGCACTTCCTGACCGACAAGGCGCTGATCGAAGCCATCGTCGACCTGATCGACCCGCAGGCGGGCGAGACGCTCGTTGAAATCGGCCCTGGCCTGGGTGCGATGACGCTGCCGCTGCTGGCACGCATCCCCAAGGATTCAGCGCCGCTCACTGTCATCGAACTGGACCGCGACCTTGCGGCGCGCTTGCGCACCCGAGATGACGTGGACGTCATCGAGAGCGACGTGCTCAAGGTGGACTTCAAGGCCCTGGCTGCCGCCAAGGGCGCCAAGCTGCGCGTGGTGGGCAACCTGCCGTACAACATCTCGACGCCCATCCTTTTCCACCTGCTGGGGGCTGTGGATGATGTGGTGGACCAGCACTTCATGCTGCAGAAGGAGGTCGTGGACCGCATGGCCGCCGGGCCCGGTGGCAAGGACTACGGCCGCCTGAGCGTGATGCTGCAGTGGCGCTATGACATCGAGTCGGTGCTCGATGTGCCGCCTGAGGCCTTCGACCCGCCGCCGCGCGTGGATTCCGCCATCGTGCGCATGTTGCCGCTGGCGGCGCCTCCGACCCTGGACCCCAAGCTGCTGGGTGAGCTCGTGGCCAGTGCCTTCTCGCAGCGCCGCAAGCTGCTCCGGCACAGCCTGGGCCGCTGGCTGTCTGAGCGCGGCTATTCGGGCCACTTCGACCTGCAGCGCCGTGCCGAGGAGGTGCCAGTCGCCGAGTTCGTAGCCCTGGCGCTGGAAGTGCCACCACCACCCTCGCAGGGCACATGAAAAACGGGACCCGCGGGTCCCGTTCTTTTTGGCGTGTTCAACGTCGCATCAAGCGGCGTTCAACCACATCGAGGTGTCGAAGGCACTGCACATCATCGGCATGTTGGTGCCGAAGTTGGGGTTGCCAATTGTCGACTTTGCGCTTTTCGGCGCAGGCTTTTCAACCACCGGGGCCACCTCAGCAGCCCGCTCCCATGACCCGTTTTCTTGGGAGCGGGCTACTGAAAAGAATAGAAACACCGGAAGGGGATCTTCCTGTCGGCCCAGTAGTCAGCCGTGTCGCGGAAAACATCGAGCAATTGCTCGCGGGCTTCGCGGTCGAAGCGCACGTTGTCGGGCAACTGCTCCAGCACCACCACGAAGCCGGGCTGGCTGCCCGCCTTGTGGACGAGGTCGGTCATGCAGTCATGCAGGGCGTCCAGGTTCTTGCCGAAGTGAGCAGGGAAGAGAAAGGCCTGCGCGATGCCATCGAGCACGTCCTGCTTGGACTGCGCCTCCGACAGGTTGGCGTACAGGAAATGCTGGCCCGCTTCTTGGGCGGCCTGCATCAAGTCCTCGACCCGGTAGGCCCGTATGGCCTGCACGATATTGGGACGGACGGTCTGCAAAAGCATGGTCGCGATCCTCCTTTCAAGTCACAAAACTGCGAAACCCTGGGCGATCACCGCACTGCTTCGGCGCGGATGCGCTTGAAGCTTGCGTAGTGGTCGTCGGTGTAGAAACAGACCTCAGGTGCCGTGG
>JBBIVU010000151.1:0-8740 GCA_037439585.1 Roseateles sp.
CCGCAGCCGGGCTTTGGCGACTACGCGCTGGCCGCCCAGGCCCTGGGCCTTGCCGTGCGCCCCTACGCCGCGCCGGCCGACCTCCGCCCCAGCGCCCCGGCCCTGGTGTGGATCTGCGAGCCCTGCAACCCCACCGGCACCAGCGTGGCCGCGTGGCCGGCGCTGGGCGAGCACCTCGTGGTGGTGGACCGCGCCTACGAGCCCTTGCGCCTGCACGGCGACGCGCCCGCGCTGCCGCCGGGGGCGTGGCAGCTGGTCTGCCCCAACAAGGCGCTGGGCCTCACCGGCGTGCGCGCGGGCTACCTCGTGGCCCCGGCGGCGGACGAGGTCTGGGCGCTGGCCCTGTCGCTGGCGCCGAGCTGGGTGCTGGCGGCCGAGGGCGTGGCGCTGCTCACACACTGGCCCACCGCCGCCACGCAAGCCTGGCTCAGCGAAGCCCGCGCCACGCTGCGCGGCTGGACGGCCCCGCAGCGTGACCTGCTGGCCGGCCTGGGCTGGCAGCAACAGCCCGGTGCCACCAACTTCTGGCTGGCCCACCCGCCGCAACCCGACACGGCGGCCCGGCTGCGCGCACACGGCCTGGCTGTGCGCGACGCCACCAGCTTCGGCCTGCCCGGCTGGGTGCGCGTGTCCACCCAGCCACCGGCGGCCCAGCAGGCGCTGCGGCAGGCGCTGATCGAGATCCAAGGAGACACCCCATGAGCAAGGCGAAGGCCGTGATGGTGCTGGGCACCACCAGCGGCGCGGGCAAGAGCTGGCTGGCCACGGCGCTGTGCCGCTGGTACGCGCGGCAGGGCCTGAAGGTGGCGCCGTTCAAGGCGCAGAACATGAGCAACAACGCCCGCGTCGTGCCCGGCTTGAATGGAACGATGGGCGAGATCGGCAGCGCCCAGTACTTCCAGGCCCTGGCCGCGCGCCGCGTGCCCGAGGTGCGCATGAACCCCGTGCTGCTTAAGCCTGAGGCCGACACGCAGAGCCAGGTGGTGGTGCTGGGCGAGGTGGACGCGGCGCTGTCCCGCGTGCCCTGGCGCGAGCGCAGCGCGCTGCTGCGCCCCCGCGCCCGTGCGGCGCTGCACGAGCTGATGGGCGAGAACGACGTGGTCGTCATCGAGGGCGCCGGCTCGCCGGCCGAAATCAACCTCGCGCCCAGCGACTACGTCAACCTGGGCACGGCGCGCGACGCCAACGCCGCCTGCCTGCTGGTGACGGACATCGACCGTGGCGGTGCCTTCGCCCACCTCTACGGCACCCACCAGCTCATGCCCGCCGACGTGCGCGCCCAGGTGCGCGGCTTCGTGCTCAACCGCTTCCGGGGCGATGCCGGCCTGCTGGCCCCCGGCCCCGAGCAGCTGCAGCACCTCACCGGCGTGCCCACCATCGCCACGCTGCCCATGTGGCGCGGCCACGGCCTGCCGGAAGAAGACGGTGTGTTTGATGACCGCGCCACCGGCAGCGGCCTGCACATCGCCGTCATCGCCTACCCGCGCCTGTCCAACCTCGACGAATTCCAGCCCCTGCGCCAGCTGCCCGGCGTGCGCCTGAGCTGGGCCCGCGAGCCCAAGGACGTGGCCGGGGCGGACTGGATCATCCTGCCCGGCTCCAAGGCCACGGCTGCCGACCTGGCCTGGCTGCGCGCGCAGAAGCTGGACCTGGCCATCAACAGCCACCGGGGCCGCATCCTGGGCATCTGCGGTGGCCTGCAGATGCTGGGCGAAGCCCTCATCGACCCGCACGGCCTGGACGGCAACGCCCCCGGCCTGGGCCTGCTGCCGCTGGTGACGGTGTTCGAGCCCGAGAAGCTGCTGCGCAGCGCCGAGTTCCGATTCGCGGGCGACCTGGACGGCGGCTGGCAGGCCCTGGCCGGCGTGCAGGCCCGCGGCTACGAGATCCGCCACGGCCGCACGCAACCCCACGCCGGCCTGCCGCCGCCGCGCGTGGCGCTGCGCAACGCGGCCGGCGAAGCAGTGGGCTGGCAGGCGGGCCACGTGCTGGGCGTCTACGCCCACGGCCTGTTCGAGCAGCCCGCCGTGCTGAAGGCCCTGTTCGGCCAGGCCGGCCGGCCGCTGGAGGCGGTGTTCGACGGCCTGGCGGATTTCATGGACCTGCACTTTCAAGCGGGCAGACTGGCGGGCCTGATCGATTGACGAGGATTCCGATGCGCCGCCTGCTGCTTGCCGCCTCCCTGGCCCTGCCCGTGATCGCCCACGCCTGGGGCGCCGACGGCCACCAGACCGTGGCCACCCTCGCCGCCGGCCTGCTCAAAGGCACACCCGCCGAGGCCCGCGTGGCGGCGCTGCTGGGCGACATGACCCTGCCCGTGGCCGCGCTGTGGGCCGACTGCGCCAAGGGCGTCTCGCCCAGCCACGGCTACACCTACCCCTCACCTGGCAAGTACGCCGAGTGCGCGCCGCTGGAAACGCCCGACCGCATCGCCGAGATGGCCGACTACGTGCGGCGCAACGACAAGCAGTGCCACCTCGGCATGGACGAGGACAGCTGCCACCGCCAGACACACTACGCCGACGTGGCCCTGCAGCGCAGCCGCTACCTGCTGGGCTTCGTGGGCACGCGGGGCGACGACGTGGCCGGCGCCATCCGCACCGCCATCCTGGTGCTGCAGGGGAAGCCGGCCGAAGGCCCGCCGCACTTCAAGAGCCCGCGCGAGGCGCTCATCGTGCTGACCCACCTCGTGGGCGACCTGCACCAACCGCTGCACGTGGGCTCCATCTACCTGGACGCCCAGGGCCAGCGCATGGACCCCGACAAGACCGGCCTCGATGTGGCCACCTTTACCGTGGGCGGCAACAGCCTGTGGGTGGTGAGCGTGCCCAAGCCACCAGCTCCGGCCACGCCGGCACCCGCACCGGCCAGCGGGCCGGCCGGCCCCGTCACGGCCGGCTTCGGCCCGCTCAAGCTGCACACGCTGTGGGACGGCGTGCCGGACAAGTTCAAGCCCACACGCGTGGATGCCGCCTGGCTGGCCGAGGCACGCAAGGTGCACCCCAACCAGGGCAATCCGCTGGATTGGCCCGCCCGCTGGGCCTCGCAGTCGCTGGACCAGGCCGGCATGGCGTTTGACGGGCTCCAGTTCTCGCCCAAGCAGGGCCCGCACTGGACGGTGGTGCTGCCCAGCGGCTACAGCGCCCGGGCCGATGCCATCAAGCGCCAGCAGCTCACCCTCGCCGGGGCCAAGCTGGCGCAGCTGCTGCAGGCGGTGTTCCCGAACTGAGGCCGGGTCAGGCCGTGGCCGTGAGGCGCTGGTACTTCTGCAGCAGCGTCTCGGGGCTCTCGATGTGTGCCGGGTTGACCGGGATGCAGGCCACGGGGCAGAGCATCACGCACTGCGGCTCGTCGAAGTGGCCGACGCACTCGGTGCACTTGGCCGGCGCAATCTCGTAGAACTCGGCGCCCATGGAGATGGCGTTGTTCGGGCAGGCGGGCTCGCAGACATCGCAGTTGATGCATTCGTCCGTGATCATCAACGCCATGTTGCGACTCCATCGGGCTGCCGGACGAATACGGCACGCGCCTGCATGCGCGCGCCGCGCTCGGCGGGGCAAGGCATGCCTTGCCGATTCCCGCCTCCCGTGTCCGTGATCATCAGCGCCATCGTCAAGCCTCCTTGTGCTTGGCGTTCAGCCGCGCCAGCACGCCGGGCGACACGAACTCGGCCACCTCGCCACCCAGCGTCGCAATCTCGCGCACGAAGGTGCTGGAGGTGTACTGGTGGTGCTCGCCGGGGGTCAGGAAGATGGTCTCGACCTCGGGCATGAGCTTGCGGTTCATGCCGGCCATCTGGAACTCGTACTCGAAGTCGCCACCCGTGCGCAGGCCGCGCACGACGACGCGGCCGTCGTGGGCGCGCACGAAGTCGCGCAGCAGGCCGTCGAAAGCGATGACCTCGACGTTGCCTTGCGGGCAGCACTGGGCGGCCACCTCCTGCGCCATGGCCAGCCGCTCATCGAGCGTGAACATGGTCTTCTTGTGGTGGCCCACCGCCACGGCCAGCACCAGGCGCTCGAACATGCCGGCGGCGCGGCGCATCAGGTCTTCGTGGCCCAGCGTGATGGGGTCGAAGGTGCCGGGGTAGACGGCGGTGATGGTCGTGCGGGTCGTCATGGGCTCGGATTGTCCTCGCGGCGCAGCAGGTGGTAGTGCACCGCGCCCGCACGCCCCTGGCGCCACACGGTGAAGCCAGCCGGCGGGGTGATGTCGTGCGGCGCTTCGACGTAGATCAGCCCGCCCTCGGCCAGCAGCGGCACGGCGGCAGCCAGTGCGGCATCGAACAGGTCGGCGGCGAACGGCGGGTCGAGCAGGATGAGTTCGAAGCTGGCCCGGGGCGCGGCGCGCATCCAGGCCAGCGCATCCGCAGCGTGGACCTTCATCGTCGTGGCCTTCAGCCGCTGAACGCTGGCGCGCAGGCCGGCGGCCAGCTTGGCGTCCCGCTCCACCAGCACCACCTCAGCCGCGTCGCGCGATGCGGCCTCGAAGCCCAAAGCGCCGCTGCCCGCAAACGCATCCAGCACGCGCCAGCCGGTCAGCGTCTGGCCCAGCCAGTTGAACAGCGTCTCGCGGATGCGGTCGGACGTGGGCCTCAGGCCCGGCGCGTCAGCCACGGGCAGCTTGGAGCGCTTCCACTGCCCGCCAATGATTCGGATTTCACCCATGGCCGCATTGTCTGCGGCAGCGGCCGCTCACTGGCGAACCGGAATGCCGCGCGCGGCCATCAGGGCCTTGGCCTCGCCCACCGTGTGCTGGCCAAAGTGAAAGATGCTGGCGGCCAGCACCGCGTCGGCACCGCCCAGCGTCACGCCATCGGCCAGGTCGTCCAGCGAACCCACGCCGCCGGAGGCGATGACAGGCACCGGCACGGCGTCGCTCACGGCCCGTGTGAGCGCCAGATCGAAGCCGCTCTTGGTGCCGTCGCGGTCCATGCTGGTCAGCAGGATCTCGCCTGCGCCGTACTCGGCCATCTGCCTGGCCCAGGCCACGGCGTCCAGGCCCACGTTCTTGCGGCCGCCGTGGGTGTAGACGTCCCAGCCGGAGCCATCCGCCCGGCGCTTGGCGTCGATGGCGACGACGATGCACTGCGCGCCGTACTTGTCGCTGGCGGCGCGGATCAACTCGGGATCGGCCACGGCCGCGGAGTTGAACGACACCTTGTCGGCCCCCGCGTTCAGCAGCCGGCGGACGTCGGCCACAGCGCGCACGCCGCCGCCCACCGTCAGCGGGATGAAGACCTTGGAGGCCACGTCTTCGATGATGTGCAGGATCAGGTCGCGGCCGTCGCTGGTGGCGGTGATGTCGAGGAAGGTGAGTTCATCGGCGCCCTGCTCGTTGTAGCGAGCGGCGATGTCCACCGGGTCGCCCGCGTCCCGCAGGCCGACGAAGTTGACGCCCTTGACGACGCGACCGGCGGTCACGTCCAGGCAGGGAATGATGCGTTTGGCCAGCATCAGCCGAGCGCAGCCATCAGCTCGTCGGCACGCGCCTGGCCTGCCGCGAAGTCGAGGTCGCCGGTGTAGATGGAGCGACCGCAGATGACGCCCTCCACACCGTCGCCGAACACGGCGCACAGGCGCTCGATGTCGGTGATGTTGGACAGGCCGCCCGAAGCGATGACGGGGATGGTCAGCGCCTGGGCCAGCTTGACGGTGGCCTCGATGTTGATGCCGGTCAGCATGCCGTCGCGGCCGATGTCGGTGTAGATGACGCCTTCGACGCCGTAGTCCTCGAACTTCTTCGCGAGGTCGACGACCTCGTGGCCGGTCAGCTTGCTCCAGCCGTCGGTGGCGACCTTGCCGTCCTTGGCGTCCAGGCCCACGATGATGTGGCCACCGAAGGCGCTGCAGGCGTCCTTCAGGAAGCCGGGGTTCTTCACCGCGGCCGTGCCGATGATGACGTAGCTCAGGCCGTCGTCCAGGTAGCGCTCGATGGTGTCGAGGTCGCGGATGCCGCCGCCAAGCTGGATGGGGATCTCGTCGCCCACCTCCTTGATGATGGCCTTGATGGCCGGCTCGTTGACCGGCTTGCCCGCGAAGGCGCCATTCAAGTCCACCAGGTGCAGGCGCCGCGCGCCGGCATCCACCCAGCGGCGGGCCATCGCGGCGGGGTCTTCGCCGAAGGTGGTGGAGTCGTTCATGTCGCCTTGCTTGAGGCGGACGCAGCGACCGTCTTTCAGGTCGATGGCAGGGATCAGCAGCATGGCTGGGGACTGAAGGGCTGGAGGGAAAGGGAGGGGGACGAGAAGGTGCGGATCGGTGAGAGCCGATCAGGGCTTCCAGTGCAGGAAGTTGCGATACAGGGCAAGGCCCAGCGCGGCACTTTTCTCAGGGTGGAATTGAGTCGCAAAAATGTTATCCCGCGCTACCGCACAGGTAAAGCGCAGGCCGTAGTCGGTCTCGCCGGCGCAGTGCTCGGGCAACGCGGTGGTCGCGTAGAAGCTGTGCACGAAGTAGAACCAGCTTTCATCCGGGATGCCATCCCACACCGGATGCGCACGCGGCTGGTGCACGCGGTTCCAGCCCATCTGGGGCACCTTGAAGCGGCTGCCGTCCTCCTGCAGCCTGCCTTCCAGGCGAAAGCGCTGCACGCGGCCCGGGATGAGCCCGAGGCCCGGCGTGTCCTGCTCCTCGCTGTGGTCCAGCAGCATCTGCATGCCCACGCACACGCCCAGCAGGGGCTTGGCGGCGGCAGCTTCAAGCACGGCCTCCTTGGCACCGGAGGCGGCCAGTTCGGCCATGCAGTCGCGCATGGCACCCTGGCCGGGCAGTACGACGCGGTCGGCGGCGCGGATGACGGCGGGGTCGGCGCTGATGGCCACCTCGAAGCCCTGGCCCTCAGCGGCGTGGATCACCGCCTGCGACACCGAGCGCAGGTTGCCCATGCCGTAGTCGACGACGACGACGGTCTTGGTCACAGCGATCCCTTCGTCGACGGGATCACGCCGGCCGAGCGCGGGTCGAGGGTGGTCGCCATGCGCAGTGCGCGGCCGAAGGCCTTGAACATGGTCTCGGCCTGGTGGTGGGCGTTGTGGCCCTTCAGGTTGTCGATGTGGATGGTGGCCAGCGCCGCGTTGGCAAAGCCCTGGAAGAACTCGAAGGTCAGCTGCGTGTCGAAGGCGCCGATGCTGCCGGCCGTGAACTTGCAGTCCATGTGCAGGCCGGGACGGCCGGACAGGTCGATCACCACGCGCGACAACGCCTCGTCCAGCGGCACGTAGCTGTGGCCGTAGCGCGTGAGACCGGCTTTGTCACCCACGGCCTGGGCCACGGCCATGCCCAAGGTGATGCCCACATCTTCCACCGTGTGGTGGCCGTCGATGTGCAGGTCGCCCTCGCAGTGGATGTCCAGGTCGATCAGGCCGTGGCGGGCGATCTGGTCCAGCATGTGGTCGAAGAAGCCGATGCCGGTGTGCAGCTTGGACTGGCCGGTGCCGTCGAGGTTGATGCGCACGGTGATGCGCGTCTCGCGGGTGTTGCGGGTGACTTCGGCGATTCTCATGGTGGCGTCTCAGGCAAGGATGGCGTCGAGGGCAGCGAGCAGGGCATCGGTTTCGGCCTCGGTGCCGACGCTGATGCGCAGGAAGGCGGCGATGCGGGCCGGGCGGCGGAAGTGGCGCACCAGCACCTTGTGGCCGCGCAGCTGGGCCAGCAGGTCGGCCGCGTCTCGGCCGGGGAAGCTGGCGAAGATGAAGTTGGCCGCCGAGGGCAGCACGCGGGCGCCGCGGGCCTGCAGCGCGGCCGTCATGCGGTCGCGGGTGGCGATGACGCGCTGGCGCGTGCGGGCCAGCCAGGCGGTGTCGTCCAGCGCCGCGACGCTGCCGGCCAGCGCGACGCGGTCCAGCGGGTAGGAGTTGAAGCTGTCCTTGACCCGCGTCAGCGCCTCGATGAGCGGCGCCTGGCCGATGGCATAGCCCACGCGCAGGCCGGCCAGCGCATGCGACTTGGACAGCGTGCGCACCACCAGCAGCTGCTCGTGGCGGGCGACCAGCGGGATGGCGCTGTCGGCGCCGTACTCGGCGTAGGCCTCGTCCACCACCACCACCGAGCCGGTGTTGGCGGCCAGCAGGCGCTCGATCTCGGCGCGCGGCATCGCGATGCCGGTGGGCGCGTTCGGGTTGGGGAAGATGATGCCGCCGTTGGGGCCGGCCGCCAGCAGGTCGTCCACGCGCAGGCTGAAGTCGTCGGCCAGCGGCACCTCGCGCGCCGTGATGCCGTACAGCCTGGCGTAGACCGGGTAGAAGCTGTAGCTGACGTCCGGGAACAGCAGCGGCGCCGGGTGGCGCAGCAGCGCGTGGAAGGCATGGGCCAGCACCTCGTCGGAGCCGTTGCCCACGAAGACCTGCGCCGCCGGCACACCGTGGTGGCGGGCGATGGCCTCCTTCAGCGCACGGGCCTCGGGGTCGGGGTAGAGCCGCAGCGACTCGCCCACCGCGGCGGCCATGGCCTGCTGCGCCGCCTCGCTGGGCGGGTAGGGGCATTCGTTGGTGTTGAGCTTGACCAGGCCCTCGATGCGGGGCTGCTCACCCGGCACATAGGGCGTGAGGCCGTGGACGACTTCGCTCCAGAAACGACTCATGGGGACTCGGGGGTCGGGTCGTCCAGCAATGCCGGGCCGACGATGAAGGGATTGACGATGCGCAGCTTGTCGATGCGCTGGTCATGCGGCAGATCTTCGGTCAGGAAGACGGTGCAGCCCATCTGCTGCGCGGCGGCCACCATCAGCGCATCCAGGATGG
>JBBIVU010000152.1:0-8729 GCA_037439585.1 Roseateles sp.
CTTGAAGATCTCGCCCAGCGCGATCTCCAGTTCGCGCAGCTGATCGTTGCGGGCCTCGTCCACGCGCGGCGACTGGCTGGTGGGGCCGATGAACAGGCCACTGAAGAGGTAACTCAGGCTGGGGTGGTTGTGCCAGTAGGCCAGCAGCGAGGCCAGCAGCGAGGGCCGTCGCAGGAAGGGCGAGTCGGCTGGCGTGGCGCCGCCCAGCACGAAGTGGTTGCCGCCACCGGTGCCCGTGTGGCGCCCGTCCATCATGAACTTCTCACTCGACAGGCGGGTGAGGCGCGCGGCCTCGTACAGGAACTCGGTGTGCTGGACCAGTTCGCCCCAGTTGTGGGCCGGGTGGATGTTGACCTCGATGACACCGGGGTCGGGCGTGACCTGCAGCAGCTTCAGGCGCGGGTCGCGCGGCGGCGGATAGCCCTCCAGCACGACCTTGTAGCCCGTGTCCTCGCAGGCGGTCTCGACCGCGGCGAGCAGTTCGAGGTAGTGCTCCAGCTTCTCCAGCGGGGGCATGAAGACGTAGAGCACGCCGCTCGCGCGACCCTTGCTCTCAGCTGCCGGCCCGTTGGCGCGCCGCGGATCGCGGGCCTCCACGCACAGTGCGGTGCGGGTGAGGGAGGCCGCGCTTTCGAACCGGCCGGGCTGGGACGCCGGGCCCGACGATGCTGGCCCTCCATCCGCCCGCTCCCCATGCCGCAGCCCGGGCACAGGCCCCGCCGACGTCACGCCCTGCACCTGCACGCGCAAGGCCGCCGCCGCGGGCAGCATGCCGCGCGGGGCGAAGGGATCCTGCTCGATCAGGTAGGGGTAGTCGCCCTGGCTGACCCAGGGCAGCGAGTCCAGCGGCAGGCGCCAGCCCATGGGCGAGTCGCCAGGGTGCAGGTACAGGCGCTCGTCACGCAGGAACCAGGGGCCCGTTTGCCACGGCGTGCCGGCCAGGGCGGGCGCTTCACCGCAGTGCCGCAACGGCAGCACGTAGCCCACCACGCGGGCCAGGCCCTGCTCGAAAATGCGGCGCAGGCGGGCACGCTCCATCTCGTCATCCAGCCGCGAGTCGAACGGGTCCACGTTCACCGGCAGGCGGCGTTCGCGCCAGAGGTAGTACCAGGTGTCCTCATAGCCAGGCTGCACGTGCGTGTCCGGCAGGCCCAGGCGGCGCGTGAGCGCCTTCATGAAGACCTCGGCATCTTCGCTGGTGTAGCGGTGCGGCTCGCGCTCGTCGGCGAACCAGTCGGGGTTGCGCCAGCAGGGCTGGCCGTCGGTGCGCCAGTAGATGGACAAGGCCCAGCGCGGCAGCTGTTCGCCCGGGTACCACTTGCCCTGGCCGAAGTGCAGGAAGCCGCCCTGGCCGTATTCGTCGCGCAGGCGGTGGGTGAGCTGCTGGGCGTAGACGCGCTTGGTGGGACCCAAGGCCTCGGTGTTCCATTCGGGCGCGTCGCGGTCCTCCACGGCGACAAAGGTGGGCTCGCCCCCCATGGTCAGCCGCACATCACCGGCCACCAGTTCGCGGTCCACCTGCTCGCCAAGCTGGAGCACCTCGCCCCACTGCGCCTCGGTGTACGGCTTGGTCACGCGCGGCGACTCGTAGATGCGCGTGACGCTCATCTCATGGTCGAACTCGACCTCGCTCTCGTCCACACCACCGCTGATGGGCGCCGCACTGCCCGGCGTGGGCGTGGCCGCCAGCGGGATGTGGCCTTCGCCGGCCAGCAGGCCCGAGGTCGGGTCCAGGCCGATCCAGCCGGCACCCGGCAGGTAGACCTCGCACCATGCATGCAGGTCGGTGAAGTCGACCTCGGTGCCGCTGGGGCCGTCCAACGCCTTCTCGTCGGGCGCCAGCTGGATCAGGTAGCCCGACACGAAGCGGGCCGCCAGGCCCAGGTGGCGCGCGATCTGCACCAGCAACCAACCAGAGTCGCGGCAGGACCCTGAGGCCTTTTCCAGCGTTTCCTCGGGCGTCTGCACGCCGGGCTCCAGGCGGATCAGGTAGGAGACGCTCTGCTGCACGCGCTGGTTGAGGTCGACGATGAAGTCGATGGTGGCCCGCTCGGTGCGGGGGATGCCCTTCAGGTAGGCGGCGAGCAGTGGTGTGAGCGGCTCAACCTGAAGGTAAGGCGCCAGCTCGATCTGCTGTGCCTCGTCATAGGCGAAGGGGAAAGTCTGGGCGTGAGGTTCCAGAAAGAAGTCGAACGGGTTGTAGACCGACATCTCGGCCACCAGGTCGACAGTGACGGTGAACTCGGTCGTCTTCTCAGGGAAGACCAGGCGCGCCAGGTAGTTGGCGAAGGGGTCCTGCTGCCAGTTGATGAAGTGCGTCTTGGGCGCGATGCTGAGCGAGTACGACAGCACCGGCGTGCGGCAGTGCGGCGCGGGGCGCAGGCGGATGACCTGCGGGCCGAGGTTGACCGGGCGGTCGTATTTGTAGCGGGTGACGTGTTTGAGGGCGACGTGGATGCTCATGGGTGGGTCACCGCGCGCAGGCGCAATGCTCGTTCCTGAAATTGGATGGATGCCAAGGCCCGTGCCGGGGTGTCTCCCCGGCACGCTGCCACGAGTGGAAAGGCTGCACGCGAAGCCACTCCGGTGCGGATGTCACGCTGAAGGCACCAGGAAGTCCTCGCTGATCCTCACGCCCAGCTCCGCCACTTCCGCCAGGAAGCCATCCAGGAAAGGATGCAGCCCGTCCGCCAGGATCTCATCGATGCGCCCGAAGGCCAAACCGGCCTCCAGCCGGCCCACACGCCGCAGCGTTTCCGCCGAGTGCCCGTTGGCCACACGCTTCAAGTTGGCCTGCATGCGCGTCACGCAGTGCGACAGCGACCGCGGCATGTCGGGCCGCAGGATGAGCAGCTCTGCCACCTTCTCCGGCTGGATCACGTTGCTGTACACCTTGCGGTAGATCTCGAAGCCCGACACGGAGCGCAGCACGGCGGACCAGTAGTAGAAGTCGCGTGCGGCGTCGTGCTCGCCCTGGGTCTGTTCCTGCCGATAGAACTTCACGTCCAGCAGGCGCGCCGTGTTGTCGGCCCGCTCCAGGAAGGAGCCGATGCGGATGAAGTGGAAGGCCTCGTCCTGCAGCATGGTGCCCACCGTCACACCGCGCGACAGGTGGCTGCGGTACTTGACCCACTCGAACAGCTGCGACGGGTCGCGTGCCAGCGCCCCTTCGCGCAGCAGGCGGCGGAACTCCAGCCAGGTCTGGTTCATGGTCTCCCAGACCTCGGTCGTCAGCGCGCCGCGCACCGCCCGGGCGTTCTCGCGCGCCGCGCGCAGGCAGTTGAAGATGGACGAGAGGTTGCTCTCGTCGGCCACCATGAACTCCATGACATTGCGGCCATTGATGTCCGGGTACTTGGCGCCGTAGAGGCTGTTCAGTTCGGAGATGGACACCAGGCTGCGCCAGGTCTGCTCCGACTCGTCGGCCGACTGCGGCTGCAGCGAGGTCTGGTAGGCGATGTCCAGCATCCGGGCAGTGTTCTCCGCCCGCTCGATGTAGCGGCTCAGCCAGAAGAGGTGGTCAGCGGTTCTAGAAAGCATGCTCTGTCGTCCCTTCAGTCTTCCAGCACCCAGGTGTCCTTGGTGCCGCCACCCTGGCTGCTGTTCACCACCAACGATCCTTCCTTCAGCGCCACACGCGTCAAGCCGCCGGGCACCATGCGCACGCTGGAACCCGACAGCACGAAGGGTCGCAGATCAATGTGACGGGGCGCGATGCCCTTTTCGACATAGGTCGGGCAGGTGGACAGCGACAGCGTGGGCTGCGCGATGTAGTTGCTCGGGTTGGCCACCAGCTGGGCGCGGAAGGCTTCGATCTCGGCCTGGGTGGCGGCCGGCCCCACCAGCATGCCGTAGCCACCCGCGCCGTGCACCTCCTTCACCACCAGCTCCGGCAGGTGGGCCAGCGTGTAGGCCAGGTCCTCCTTCTCGCGACACACGTAGGTGGGCACGTTCTGCAGGATGGGTTTCTCGCCGAGGTAGAACTCGATCATCTTCGGCACGTAGGGGTAGATGGACTTGTCGTCTGCGATGCCCGTGCCGATGGCGTTGGACAGCGTCACCTTGCCGGCCTTGTAGGCGTCCACCAGGCCCGCGCAGCCCAGCTGCGAATCGGCGCGGAACACCTTGGGGTCGAGGAAGTCGTCGTCCAGCCGGCGGTAGATCACGTCCACGCGCTTGGGGCCGCGCGTGGTGCGCATGTAGACGAAGCCGCCGTCCACGAACAGGTCCTGCCCCTCCACCAGCTCCACACCCATCTGCTGGGCCAGGAAGGCATGCTCGAAGTAGGCCGAGTTGTACATGCCGGGCGTCAGCACCACCACGGTGGGGTCGGCCACGCCCGAGGGCGCCACGCTGCGCAGCGTGTCCAGCAGCAGGTCGGGGTAATGCGCCACCGGTGCGATCCGGTGGTTGACGAACAGCTCGGGGAAGAGCCGCATCATCATCTTGCGGTTCTCCAGCATGTAGCTCACGCCGGAGGGCACACGCAGGTTGTCTTCCAGCACGTAGTAGTGGCCGCTGCCGTCGGCATGGCCAGCGCGCACGATGTCGACGCCAGCGATGTGGCTGTAGACGCCGCCCGGCACGTCCACGCCCATCATCTCCTTGCGGAACTGGGCGTTGTTCAGGATCTCGTCGGCGGGCACGAGGCCGGCCTTGAGAATCTCCTGGCCGTGATAGACGTCGTGGATGAAGCGGTTCAGCGCCGTCACGCGCTGGGCCAGACCGGCCTGCATGCTGGTCCACTCGGCGTGCGGGATGACGCGCGGGATCAGGTCGAAGGGGATGAGGCGCTCGGTGCCCTCACCGGAATCCTTGTCGCCATAGACGGCAAAAGTGATGCCCACGCGGCGGAAGATCAGCTCGGCCTGCTCGCGCCTCTCGCGCATCAGGCTCTCGGGCTGGTCGGCCAGCCAGCGGGCGTAGGCCTCGTAGTGCGCGCGGGTCAGGCCACCGGAGGCCCCTGCGGCGTTCATCTCGTCAAAAGCGGTCTGCATCGTTGCTCCTCTTCGCTGCCCACGACGCAAGTTCCGCGCCCACCCCAGGCGGCGGTTTGTGGTGCGCGTGAGCACTTCTTGGGTGCAGCATGCCCGCCCGAAGGGCGCCGAGGCACCAAGGTTTACACGGGGCCTCGGCGGAGGGCGTCAGAAGCGCACTTGCAACCCGGTGCTGGCCGAGCGGCCCGCCTGGGGCGAGAGGCCACGGATGGTGGGCACGGCCGTGGCGTTGTAGGCCAGCTTGTTGGCGAGGTTGTCCAGCTTCAGATACCAGAGCGCATCGGTCTGATCCCAGTGCAACTGGCGCACCAGGGACAGGCGCAGCGTCCCGTAGCCGGCGGTCGGCTGGTCGAACCCGGCGACGCGCGTCTGGCGGGCAGCACCGCGCCACTCCAGCTTGCCCGACCAATCCCCCTGCCTCGCCTCCAACCCCAGCATCGCGCGCATCGGCGCCAGGCGCGGCAGGGGTTCGCCGCTGGCGCGGTTGTCGCCTCGCACGGCATCCAGCTGGCTCAGCAGTGCCACGGACGGGCGCACCTGCCAGCGACCCTCGAACTCCACGCCGCGCAAGCGCGCCGGCACGGCGGCGAACGCGTAGACCGGCACGCTCTCGGTGCCGTTGGCCGCCATCGCCCCGGTCGCCTGCAGCGCAATGTAGTTGGCAAAGCGGGTCTCGTAGACGTTGACATGCACGTGGCTGCCATCGCCCTCCCATTTCAGGCCCAGGTCCATGCCCCTGGAGTGCTCCAGGCCCAGGCCGGCATCGCCCCGCTCATAGGCGGCGCTGGCCAGGTGCAGGCCGTTGGCAAACAGCTCGTAGTAGGCCGGCGCCCGCTCGGTGCGGTTGAGGTTGGCACTCAAGCTCCAGGCCGATGACAGCGCGCGGACGGCGCTGAGCGCCAGGCTCCCGGGACTGAAGCGGCGCTGCTGGGTGGCACCGAAACGCCCCCCCCCCTCCGAGCTCACGGTCACGCGCTCGGTCCGCGCACCGGCCGACCAGTCCACACCGCCCAGCCGTGCCTGCTCCAGCACGAACACGCCGTTGTTGCGGGTTCGGGTGCTGGGCACGAAAGCCTCCTCGCCCAGCGCGGAGAAGTCCAGCGACTCGGCCTGCAGCCCCACCAGGCCCTTGAAAGCACCGAGCGCGGCATGCTCCACCTCCACCCGGCCATCGGTGCCCACGCTCTTGAAGGTCGTGCCCGGCACGTCGCCCTGCATCTCCACATGCTCATAGCGGTTGCGGCTGAGCTGCCAGTTCACACGGTGAATGGGGCCGTCAGCCGTGGCCCATTCGCCCGCCGTGGCCAGGCGCTGGCGCTGCATGCGGATGGCCACGTGGGCCTCTGCGGTGGTGCCGTAGCGGGTGTGGAAGTCGTCCACCGACACCCCGGCGAAGCCCCCCTGAAAGAACACCGAGCCCCCCACTGCGCCGCCATGGCTTTGCGCGGCTGAGTTGCGCACGCTGGAGCGGCTCTCCCCCTCGCTGTCGAAGCGCGGCGTCGCCTGGTTGCCGGCATCGCGGCCGGCCAGGTCCAGGTGCCAGCCCCAGCCCGCATGCGCCGGGCCGCTGCCGCCGTCCAGCACGACGGCACCGCTCTTCTCGCTCGAGGCGCCACCCAGGCGCGCCTCGGCCGCACCGCTGAGGCCCCGGATCGGCGTGCGCGGGATGCGGTTGTCCAGCGTGTTGACGACGCCCCCCACCGCGTTGCCGCCGTACAGCAGCGCCGCTGCACCACGCAGCACCTCGACCTTGTCGATCACCAGCGGGTCGATGGCCACGCCATGGTCAAAGCTCAGGTTGGACGCGTCCACCGAGGCGCCGGAGTTGCTGAGGATGCGCACCCGGTCGCCGTCCAGGCCACGGATGCTGGGCCGGCTGGCATTGGGGCCGAAATGGGTGGCAGCCACGCCGGGCAGACCTTGCAGCGTGTCGCCGAGGTTGGCGGCACGGGTCAGCACGAGCTGGTCGCCGCCGAGGGCATCACTGGGCTGGGCCAGCACCTGGCTTTTCAGCGGGTTGCCGGTGACGACGACCTTGTCGAGGGATTCGGCCGGCTCGGCATGGGCGGCGGAGGCAATGAGGCAGGCGGCCGAGAGCGGCGCCAGGGCGAAGGAACGCATGAGAAAGCTTCCGTGAAACGACGCAAGAGCCCGCACCCGGGCGTCCGGGTGCGGCAAGGCTTGGAGTTCAGGCGGAAGCGGGGGGAGCCCGGGCGGGCGGCAGGCCCAGACTGACAGCGCGTGGCGAGCCGCCCCGGGCCAACAAGGGCGCGGCGTGCGTGGCGGGACCGGCATCCCAGGCCATTGGCTCGGCAGCCGGCGCCCCGGTGCCGAGGTCGGCAGCGGTCAGGCACAGGTCGCAGTGCACCAAGTGGGCGATGCTGTCACCCTGCCGGTCACCCGTGACGTGCGACAGCGCGTGCGCACCCGCCATCGCCTGGGCGATGGGGAGCAGCAAGGCCAGCCAAAACAGCCAGCTCCGGACGTGGCGGCGCAGGTTCACGGCCGCAATCCTAAACTCGGCGCCTTCACGGAGCCTGAAGTCACCCTCTCATGAAGCTCATCGACACCATCCTGGCCGACGCGGCCGAGATCACGGCCATCCGCCGCGACCTGCACAAGCACCCCGAACTCTGCTTCCACGAGGAACGCACCGCCGACGTCATCGCCCAGGCGCTGACCGACTGGGGCATCCCCATCCACCGCGGCCTGGGCACCACCGGCGTGGTCGGCATCGTCAAGAACGGCACGTCGGACCGTGCCGTCGGCCTGCGCGCCGACATCGACGCGCTGCCCATGACCGAGCGCAACCAGTTCCCCCATGCCAGCAGTTACCTCGGCCGCATGCACGCCTGCGGCCACGACGGCCACACGGCCATGCTGCTGGCCGCCGCCAAGCACCTGGCGACGAACCGCAACTTCGACGGCACGGTCTACCTCGTCTTCCAGCCCGCCGAGGAAGGCGGCGGCGGCGCACGCGAGATGATCAAGGACGGCCTGTTCGAGAAGTTCCCGATGGAAGCCATGTTCGGCGCCCACAACTGGCCCGGCATGAAGGCCGGCCAGTTCGCGCTGAAGAGCGGCCCGGTGTTCGCCAGCAGCAACGAGTTCAAGATCACCCTCAAAGGCAAGGGCTCGCACGCCGCCATGCCGCACCTGGGCGTGGACCCGGTGCCGGCGGCCTGCCAGCTCGTCACGGCCTTCCAGACCATCATCAGCCGCAACAAGCGCCCGCTGGACCCGGGTGTGATCTCGGTCACCATGATCCATGCCGGCGAGGCCACCAACGTGGTGCCCGACTCGGTGGTGATGGAAGGCACGGTGCGCACCTTCACGCTGGAGCTGCTGGACCTGCTGGAGCGCCGCATGAAGGACATGACCGAGCAGCTGGCCGGCGCCTTCGAGCTGACGGCCGAGTTCGAGTTCCGCCGCAACTACCCACCCACCATCAACCACCCGGCCGAGACCGAGTTCGTTCGTGGCGTGCTGACCGACATGGTGGGCGCGGAGAACGTGCAGGAGTTCGAGCCGACCATGGGCGCCGAGGACTTCAGCTACTACCTGCTGGACAAGCCCGGCTGCTACTTCCTCATCGGCAACGGTGACGGCGAGCACCGCACCGGCGGCCACGGCCTGGGGCCCTGCACGCTGCACAACCCCAGCTACGACTTCAACGACGACCTCATCCCGCTGGGCGGCTCCATGTGGGTCCGGATGGCTGAAGCATGGTTG
>JBBIVU010000153.1:0-8680 GCA_037439585.1 Roseateles sp.
CCCCCCCCCCCACTTCGGCACTGCTGAGCTGCAGTCTCGCCCGCCACCGCGGGGAGGCGTCATCTTGTGCGAGTGCCGGGACGGCGAGCAAGGCAGTGAGGCTCAGTACTGCGGCGCTGGCGAGGCGGGTCATGTTCGTCTCCTGCGCGGTGCGATGGGAAGCACCGGAATTCGATGCTACGCCTCGAGCGTTTCTGGAGGCGTAAGAACTGGCGGTAAAACGTAACGCAAACGTGGCTTGTGTTCGTAGATTGGCGAGCGGAGCGCGCCCGCCATGAGTTCAGCGAGGCCAGCAGCCACCGCTTGCGCGGGGGCGATGACCACGGTCGAGTCGCAGGCGGATCTCGGCAAACCCGACGCCGTCGAGATGTTGTGCGACGGCATCCGCCTGATTCCAGCCATGCTCCAGCAGCAGCCAGCCGCCCGGGTTGAGGTGCTGTGGTGCCTCGGCGATCAGCGTGTGCAGGTCCGACAAGCCATCACCGCCAGGTGTCAGTGCGGTGAGCGGTTCGTGGCGCAGCGCCGTCAGATGCGGGTCATCACCTGCGATGTAGGGCGGATTGCTGACGACGAGGTCGAAACGCCGGCCAGCCAGTGGCTCGAACCAACTGCCGTGCGCCCATTCCACGGTCAGGCCCAGGCGCTCGCCATTGGCGCGGGCCACGGCGAGCGCGTCGGGGCTGAAGTCGACGGCCGTGACCTGCGCGCGCGGGCATGCCGCCTTGATCGCCAGCGCGATGGCGCCGCTGCCGGTGCCGAGGTCCACCACTGCCGGCTGGGCGGGCAGGGACGCCAGCAGTTCCAGCGCCCAGTCGACCAGCGTTTCGGTGTCAGGCCGTGGGATCAGCGTGGCCGGCGTCACCTGGAGCGTCACGCCGTGGAAGGGTTGCCAGCCGGTCAGGTGGGCCAGGGGCATTCCGTCGGCCAGGCGACGCAGTGCGGCCTTGGCCCCGGGCACCGGTGCATCACCGTGGATAACCAGCCAGGTGCGGTTCTGGCCGGTGAGGTGACTCAGCAAGGTCTGCGCGTCGCCTCGCTCGATGCCGAGTTGGCGGGCCAGGCGCAGGGCCTCATCCACCGTCATGCCGCCGGTCATGCGCGCCCGGCTTCCAGCTCGGCCAGTTGCTCGGCGGCCTGGGCGGCGAGCAGCCCCTGGATGACGTCGTCGAGGTCGCCGTCCATGATCTGGCCCAGCTTGTAGAGCGTCAGGTTGATGCGGTGGTCGGTCAGCCGACCCTGCGGGAAGTTGTAGGTGCGGATGCGGTCGCTGCGATCGCCGGTGCCGATCAGGCCCTTGCGGGTGGCCGCCTCCTTGGCCGCGCGCTCGCTGCGTTCCTTCTCCTGGATGCGGGCCTGCAGCACCTGCAGCGCCTTGGCCTTGTTGCTGTGCTGGCTGCGGCCGTCCTGGCACTCGGCCACGATGCCGGTGGGCAGGTGGACGACGCGCACGGCGGAGTCGGTCTTGTTGATGTGCTGGCCGCCGGCACCGCTGGCGCGGAAGGTGTCGATGCGCAGGTCAGCCGGGTTGAGCGTGATGGCCTCGGCCTCGTCCGGCTCGGGCATCACGGCCACGGTGCAGGCGCTGGTGTGGATGCGGCCCTGGGTCTCGGTGGCCGGCACGCGCTGCACGCGGTGGCCGCCGGACTCGAACTTCAGCCTGCCGTAGACGCCATCGCCTTCCACGCGCACCACCAGCTCCTTGTACCCGCCCAGATCCGACACGTTCTCCGACAGGATCTCGGTGCGCCAGCCCTGGCCCTCGGCAAAGCGCAGGTACATGCGCGCCAGGTCGCCCGCGAACAGCGCCGATTCATCGCCGCCCGTGCCGGCGCGGATTTCGAGGAAGGCGTTGCGTTCGTCGTCAGGGTCTTTGGGAATGAGGGCGAGCTGCAGTTCATGGTCCAGCGCAGCCAGCGCCGCTTCATTGGCGGCGATCTCCTCGCGAGCCATCTCGGCCATCTCCGGGTCGCCGAGCAGCTCGCGCGCGGCAGCGAGGTCGGCCTCGTGGGCCTGGTAGCGGCGGTAGCGCTCGACGAGGCCGGAGACTTCGGCCTGCTCCTTCGTCAGCGCGCGGTAGCGCTTCATGTCGCTGGCGATGCTGCCGTCGGCGAGGAGGGCATCGAGTTCGGCGAGTCGGAACCCGAGCCGCTCGAACTGCTGGCGCAGGGAGTCTTTCATGGGGAGCGAGTAAGGGAGGCAGTCAGGGGCGGCGCAACGCAGGCGCCGGGCGGCTTTGGACGCCGCTAAGACTGCTTGCCGCGCAGGAAAAGCCGTGAGACGGTCTGCGCCAACTGCAGGCGCTGCTCGCCTTCGCTCGCATGCAGCTCGGCAAGCGTACCGTGCAGAAGCTTTTGTGTGAGGCCCTTGGAGAGGGCATCCAGCACCTCGTTCACATCCGCCCCCTTGGCCAGAAGCTTGCGGGCACGGGAAATCTCCAGCGCGCGCCAGTCGTCGGCCTGGGCATGCAGGGCCTGGATGAGGGGTACGGTGTGCCGCTGGTCCAACCAGTGCATGAAGCTTTGCACACCGGTCTCCACGATGGCCTCGGCCTGTTCGACCGCCGCCTGGCGCTTCTCGCCAGCGGTCTGCACCTGCCGGGCGAGTTCGTCGACGGTGTAGAGGTAGACGTCGCCGAGCTGGGCGACCTCGGGTTCGATGTCACGTGGTACCGCCAGGTCGACCATGAACATGGGGCGGTGCTTGCGCTTCTTGAGCGCGCGTTCCACAGCACCCAGGCCGATCAGCGGCAGGCTGGAGGCCGTGCAGGAGACGACGATGTCGAACTCGTGCAGGCGCTCGGTCAGGTCGCTCAGCCGCAGCGCCTCAGCGCCGAAACGGCCGGCCAGCTTTTCGCCGCGATCCAGGGTCCGGTTGGCAACAGCCATGTGGCGCGGCGTGCGAGCAGCGAAGTGGGTCGCCGTCAGCTCGATCATCTCGCCAGCTCCGACGAAGAGCACGCGGGTCTTGGCCAAGTCCTCGAACAATTGCCCGGCCAGACGCACGGCGGCCGCCGCCATGCTGATGGAATGGGCACCGATCTCGGTGGAGCTGCGCACCTCCTTGGCCACCGAGAAGCTGCGCTGGAACAGCTGATGCAGGGTGGTGCCCAGTGCACCGGCGGCTTCCGCCTCCTTCACGGCCTGCTTCATCTGGCCGAGGATTTGCGGCTCGCCCAGCACCATCGAATCGAGCCCGCTGGCGACGCGGAAGGCGTGGCGCGCGGCAGCGCTGCCCTGCATCACATAGGCGTGCTCACGCAGTGCTCCGGCCTCGACCCCTCCTGTCTGGGCCAGCCAGGCGATCGCAGGCTGTACCTCGGCCTGCGGCGCAGCCACATACACCTCGGTGCGGTTGCAGGTGGACAAGATGGCGGCCTCGGGGGCACCGGAGAGTTTCTGGCGCAGGCCGGTGAGCGAAGGCGCCAGTTGCTCCAGCGTGAACGCGAATCGCCCGCGCAGATCCAGCGGGGCGGTGTTGTGGTTCAGGCCGAGAGCGAAGACCGACATGGAGTGGATTGTAGGATCCCCGGCTTTTCAGACCCCTGACACCGATCGACCCCGATGAGCCCAATCGACGCTTTCTGGCACTTTGCCAACCTGTTCGCCCCCGCTTGGGGGCTGGCAGCGCTGCTGGCGGGGGCAATCAAGCTGGCTTGGTGGCGCGAGGCGAGGGCCGTGCGGTGGCTGCGACTTTGGGGTTGGGGAGCGACCGGTGGCCTGGCCGCTGCGGTGATTTCGCTCGTGCTGTGGGGCCACGATGGGCGCATGACGGGCTATGCCTTGCTGCTGATGGGCGTGGCTTTGCCGCAGTGGTGGCTGCTCAGCTTCCGGCGGTAAGGGTTGCTTCCGTTGTCACGACCTCGCCACGCAACGAGTGCGCGAACGCCGTCGTGATGCGCACGTCCACCAGCTGGTTCATCAACCGCTGCGAGCCGGGGAAATTGACGATGCGGTTGCACTCGGTGCGGCCCATCAGCTCGGAGGCGTCCTTGCGGGCATTGCCGGTGACCAGCACCTTCTCCACACGGCCGACCATGCCTTGCGAGATCGTCAGCGCATGCGCCTCGATGGCGGCCTGCAGCTCCTGCAGGCGCTTCACCTTGATCTCGTAGGGCGTCGTGTCCTCCAGCGCCGCCGCCGGCGTGCCGGGGCGGGGGCTGAAGATGAAGCTGAACGAGGCGTCGAAGCCAACGTCGTGCACCAGCTTCATCAGCTTGGCATGGTCGTCATCGGTTTCACCGGGGAAGCCGACGATGAAGTCACTGGCCAGGCGCAGGTCCGGCCGAATGGTGCGCAGCTTGCGCACGATGCTCTTGAACTCCAGCGCCGTGTAGCCGCGCTTCATGGCCATCAGGATGCGGTCGCTGCCATGCTGCACGGGCAGGTGCAGGTGGTTCACGAGCTGAGGGATCTTGCCGTAGGCCTCGATGAGGCGCGGGCTGAACTCGTTGGGGTGGCTGGTGGTGAAGCGCAGGCGCTGGATGCCGGGGATCTCGGCCGCGTATTCCAGCAGCAGGGCCAGGTCGGCGAACTCGGCGGTGTCACCCATCCTGCCGCGGTAGGCATTGACGTTCTGGCCCAGCAGGTTGATCTCCATGACGCCCTGGTCGGCCAGGCCGGCGATCTCGGTCAGCACGTCGTCGAAGGGCCGCGAGACCTCTTCGCCGCGGGTGTAGGGCACCACGCAGTAGCTGCAGTACTTGGAGCAGCCTTCCATGATGGACACAAAAGCCGAGGCGCCCTCCACCTTGGCCGGCGGCAGGTGGTCGAACTTCTCGATCTCAGGGAAGGAAATGTCCACCTGCGGGCGGCGCTGCTCGCGCCGGGCTTCGAGCATCTGTGGCAGGCGGTGCAGCGTCTGCGGGCCGAAGACGACGTCGACGTACGGCGCGCGCTCGATGATGGCTGCGCCTTCCTGGCTCGCCACGCAGCCGCCGACGCCGATCATCACGCCCTTGGCCTTGAGGTGCTTCACGCGCCCCAGGTCGCTGAAGACCTTCTCCTGCGCCTTCTCGCGCACCGAGCAGGTGTTGAACAGGATGAGGTCGGCCTGCTCGGGGTCGTCGGTGGGTGTGTAGCCTTGGGCGGCGCCCATCACGTCAGCCATCTTGTCCGAGTCGTACTCGTTCATCTGGCAGCCGAAGGTCTTGATGTAGACCTTCTTGGTCGTGTCCTTGTTGCTCATGGCTTCACCCACGTCTGGTTGCCTGGGTTGAACTGCCAAGCTGCCGCTTCGGCGGCCGTCGTGGGCCAGGGCTTGTTCGCCAGTTCGGCGGCGTTGAGCACCCAAACGTCCATGATCAGGCCGCTGTTCTCCACCGTGTAGTGCACGACCAGCTTCTGGCCGGTGAGGCCTGCAGGTTGCACGAGCAGGTTGTTGTCTCCCTTCACACGGCTGCCAGGTGCCAGGCGGGCAGGCTTGCCGTTGAGCAGCACGTCGGGGTGCTGCGTGACGACGAGTTCGCCACGCAAGGTGCTGGATGTGAAGAAGCGGTGCGTTTGTGCCTGTGCGGTCACGCAACTGACAGCGAGCACGGCCCCGAGGGCGGGAAGAACACAGCGGTACATGGCATGTCCAGTGGCTGCGAGCAGCCGCCACTGTGCATGACTGCCGCGGAAATGAAAACGGCCCGAGGGGTTCTCGGGCCGTTTTCTACTTTTTGGTGGCGCTTCAGGGACTCGAACCCCGGACCTGTGGATTATGATTCCATCGCTCTAACCAACTGAGCTAAAGCGCCTGAGCTCTCTATTCTAAAGCCAAAATTTTGCAGTTGGCAAGTGGAGAGAAACTTTTTCTCAGCGTGCTGCGCGGTTGGCTGAAGTGGCGTGCAGTGGTGAGCCCCGCTCGGGGCGGCATGTCGCGAGCGAGCCCTGTCGGTATGTGGCGTCGGTGCCGGCGGCTTCGCGGCGAAGGCTTGGGGCTGCGGGTGTGATCGTCGCGGCAGGCGAAAATGCGTGTCTATGTTCAGTTTCTTCAAGAAGGCCCCTCCGCCGACCTCGCCCGCCGCCGAGGCGCCGACCCTTTTGCCGGAAGGTTGGGCTGCCAAAACTGCGGGGCGGCCGGAGCCGGAGGCGGGGCCAGTGCCCGCCTTGGCGCCGAGCACGGCGCTGCCACCTGTCACCGCAACAAAGCTTTCCGTGCCGGTGCCGGTGTCGCCTGCCGCTGTGGCCCTTGCTCCGGTGCCCCAGGTGCAAACGGTGGCGCCCGCTCCGCCGCCACGCCAGGGTTGGATGGAGCGCTTGCGTGCCGGCTTGCGCAAGACGGGAAGCAGCATTGCCAGCGTGTTCACCGGCACCAAGATCGACGATCAGCTGTATGAGGAACTGGAAGAGGCCTTGCTGCTGGCCGACACGGGCGTCAAGGCCACGCACTTCCTGCTCGATGACCTGAAGCGCCGCGTGAGGGAGGCCCGCGCGACCGAACCTCAGGCTGTGAGAGGCTTTCTGGTGGATGCGCTTGCCGAGCTGCTGGGCCCACTGCAAAAGGGGCTGGAGGTGGGACGCCACACGCCGACCGTGATGATGGTGGTGGGTGTGAACGGTGCCGGCAAGACCACCAGCATCGGCAAGCTCACGCGCCACCTGGCCGAGGCCGACCGGCGCGTGCTGCTGGCGGCGGCAGACACCTTCCGTGCTGCGGCCCGTGAGCAACTGGGGGTGTGGGCCGATCGAGCCCAGGTTGAGATCATCAGCCAAGAGGGGGGCGACCCAGCGGCCGTGTCCTTCGACGCCGTGAATGCAGGACGTGCCCGCGGGGTCGATGTGGTGATTGCCGACACGGCGGGACGCCTGCCGACGCAAGTCCACCTGATGGAGGAACTGAAGAAGATCAAGCGCGTCATCCACAAGGCCCAGGATGGCGCGCCGCATGAAGTGCTGCTGGTGGTGGACGGCAACACCGGCCAGAACGCGCTCAACCAGGTCAAGGCTTTCGACGAGGCTCTGGGCCTGACGGGCTTGATCGTCACCAAGCTGGACGGCACGGCCAAGGGCGGTGTGCTGGCAGCCATCGCACGCGAGCGGCCTGTGCCGGTCTACTTCATTGGCGTGGGGGAGAAGCTCGAGGACCTGGAGACCTTCAGCGCCCGCGAGTTCGCGCGGGCCTTGCTGGAGTAAGCGCCCGGACCCCCGGGCGCGTGGGGGGGGCCAGGCCGGCGCCCCGAGGCTTGGGACGAGCAGGGCCAGGGTGTGCAGCCGTCTGCCGTCCTTCGACGGCCAGCGTCGGTTCCAGAGGCGCTCGATGTCGTGGTGCCCTGCACGCGCCGCCGGCAATGACGCTTGCGCACCCTGCCCGGCGGTCCGTTGATTTCGGTGCCAAGCGTGATCACGCTTGGCCCTGGGGCAGGCCGTGCAGGGCGTGCCTCAGCCCATCAGGCCGCCCATGCCCTTCATGCCGCCGAGCTTCTTCATCATTTTGAACAGGCCGCCGCCCTTCATCTTTTTCATCATGCTCTGCATCTGGTCGAACTGGTTGAGCAGGCGGTTCACGTCCTGGATCTGCACGCCCGCACCGGTGGCGATGCGGCGCTTGCGGCTGGCCTTGCTCTTGCCGTCCATCAGCAGCGCGGGCTGGGCCCGCTCCTTGGCGGTCATGGCGCGCAAAATGCCTTCCATGCGCTTCATGTCGCGCTCAGCCCGGTCCATGTCGGCCTGGCCCGGCTGTTTGCCACCCATCATGTTCTGAGGCAGCTTGTCCATCAGGCCACCCAGGCCGCCCATCTTCTTCATCTGGGCGATCTGCTGCAGGAAGTCGTTCAGGTCGAAGCCGCTGCCGCTCTTGAGCTTCTCGGCCATGGCCTGGGCCGAGGCGAGGTCCACGCTCTGCGTGACCTGTTCGACTAGGGCCACGATGTCGCCCATGCCCAGCACGCGGCCCGCATGGCGGTCGGCATCGAACACTTCCAGGCCGTCGATCTTCTCGGACACACCGGCGAACTTGATGGGCGCGCCCGTGATCTGGCGCACCGACAGCGCCGCACCGCCGCGGGAGTCGCCATCGAGCTTGGTCAGGATGACGCCGGTCAGCGGCAGGGCCTCCTTGAAAGCCTTCGCAGTGTTGATCGCGTCCTGGCCCTGCATGGCATCGACGACGAACAGCGTCTCGACCGGGTTCAGCGTGGCGTGCAGTTCCTTGATCTCGGCCATCAGCGCTTCGTCGATGGCCAGGCGGCCGGCGGTGTCCACCAGCAGCACGTCGAAGAAGTGGCGCTTGGCGTGATCCAGTGCGGCCAGCGCGATGTCGCGCGGCTTCTGATTGGGTTCAGACGGGAACCACTCGCCGCCGGCCTGCTTGGTGACCGTTTTCAGCTGTTCGATGGCGGCGGGGCGGTAGACGTCAGCAGAGACCGTCAGCACCTTCTTCTTGCGCTTCTCGATGAGGTGCTTGGTGAGTTTGGCCGTCGTTGTCGTCTTGCCGGCGCCCTGAAGGCCAGCCATCAGGATGACGGCGGGCGGCTGGGCGGCCAGGTTGATGTCGGCCACGCCTTCGCCCATCGTCGCGGCGAGCTCCTTGTGCACGACCGAGACCAGCACCTGGCCCGGGTTCAGCGACCCCACCACCTCCTGGCCCAGCGCCTTCTCCTTCACGCGGGCGATGAAGTCGCGCACCACCGGCAGGGCCACGTCGGCTTCCAGCAGGGCCATGCGCACCTCGCGCAGCATGTCTTGCACGTTGCTCTCGG
>JBBIVU010000154.1:0-8610 GCA_037439585.1 Roseateles sp.
TCGGGATGCCGTTCTTGTTGCAGGTCATGTGGGCGGCACCCAGGATGGCCTCGGCTTCCTTGCCGGTCAGGTTCTTGGGGCGCAGGTCCACCAGCATGACGTGGCTCTCGGTGCCGCCGGAGACGATGCGCAGGCCGCGCTCGATCAGCGTCTCGGCCAGGACCTTGGCGTTGGCGACGACCTGCTGCTGGTAGGCCTTGAACTCGGGCGTCAGCGCTTCCTTGAAGGCCACGGCCTTGCCGGCGATGACATGCATCAGCGGGCCGCCCTGGATGCCGGGGAAGATCGCCGAGTTGATCTTCTTGGCGATGTCTTCCTTGTTCGTCAGGATGATGCCGCCGCGCGGGCCACGCAGGCTTTTGTGCGTGGTGGACGTGACGACGTCGGCATGGGGAAGCGGGTTCGGGTAGACACCCGCGGCAATCAGGCCGGCGTAGTGGGCCATGTCGACCATGAAGTAGGCGCCGATCTCCTTGGCGATGCGGCCGAAGCGCTCGAAGTCGATGCGCAGCGAATAAGCGGAAGCGCCGGCGATGATGAGCTTGGGCTTCTTCTCACGGGCCAGGGCTTCCATCGCGTCGTAGTCGATGGCTTCGTTGGCGTCCAGGCCGTAGCTGATGACGTTGAACCACTTGCCGCTCATGTTCAGCGGCATGCCGTGCGTCAGGTGGCCGCCTTCGGCCAGGCTCATGCCCATGATGGTGTCGCCCGGCTGGAGCAGCGCGAAAAACACACCCTGGTTGGCCTGCGAGCCCGAGTTGGGCTGCACGTTGGCGAACTCGGCACCGAACAGCTGTTTCACACGGTCGATGGCCAGTTGCTCGGCCACGTCGACATACTCACACCCGCCGTAGTAGCGCTTGCCCGGGTAGCCCTCGGCATACTTGTTGGTCAGCTGGCTGCCCTGGGCTTGCATGACAGCCGGCGAGGTGTAGTTTTCGCTGGCGATCAGCTCGATGTGGTCTTCCTGGCGGCGGGTCTCGTTCTGGACGGCGGTCCAGAGCTCGGGGTCGACCAGGGCGAGGGTGGAGGTGGTGCGGTCAAACATGGCTGGTGTTCCGATGGTCAGGCGATGAATCCCAAGGCGTCTCGGCACGCGAGACGCAAGGGCTGCCCAGGCGAACGGCTGAAAGCGGCTTGGACGCCGCCTCACGCTCCCCGGTGGTGGCCCACCTCAGGTCAGCTCGTGACCCTGATCGCCAGTCGCGTGAGTTCGCAGTGTAGTGCAGTGCTCAGCGCAGGAGGGCAACTCGAGCGGTTTCGGCAGCCGGACTGGACGCCGCCTCGCGAAGCGGGCGGGCAGGTGTCGGCAACACGGCCGGCACACCGCGGCCGGACACCACCCCCTTCAGCAGGTCATGCTCGGCCAGCACCCGGGCGGCGTAGCCGGTATCTTCTGCCAAGTTGGCTGCTCCGACGTAATAGCGCAGCCCTTCCTCCAGGCTGCCTGCGCGCTGGATGCATTCCTTGAGCACCTGGACGCCGACCCGCAGGTTCGTCACCGGGTCGAAGGCGGCGAGTGTGCCGCCGAAGGCTTCGTACTTGTCATCGTGAACGCGGGTCATGACCTGCATGAGGCCTTGCGCGCCGACGGCACTCTGCGCAAATGGATTGAAGCGTGATTCGATGGCCATGATGGCCAGGATCAATGTGGGTTCTACCTTGGCCCGCTGTCCGACGATCCAGGCTTCCTGCACCAGGCGGCTGATGGGCTCGGGGGCCACGCTGTAGCGGCGTGCCAGCCAGTGCGCCACGGCAGCCTGCTGGCGGCTGAGCTCGCGCGGGTCGGTGGCGGTGGCGCGGGCGATGGCATCAGGCTCTGCCCCTGCCAGCAGCGTGTTGCCTTCGGCTTCGGCACGAGCCTCTTGCCGGGCATTCAGCCAACCGAGCGTTGCGTACTCCACTTTCTCGCGCAAGCCTGCCTGGCTCGTGAACACCAGCAGCACCGACACCACGGTCAGCCCGACCAGGGCAAGCGTGTTGTGGCTGACCACGAGCAGGCCGTTGCCGATGTCCTTCACGAACAGCGAGGCAGACTCCCGCGTGTGGCGGGCCAGGCTCGTCAGGTCTTGGCGTGTCGACATGCGACTCCTTGTGTCACAGCCCACCCCCAACGGCCTGGTGTTGCCAAGCCATCCGGGATGGACGACGGTGATAATTTCAAGATGGTTGTGCTGGCCCATCGCGAACAGCGCTTGGTGGACCCAACCGGTTTGGGTTCAGTGAAAACCCGAAGGCCCGAATTTTACGGGTCGAAGATAACCCGTCAAGGCTGTTTAGCCTTTTCAAAACTACTTTTGGTTATGAAATACACCGACCTGCGGGACTTCATTGCAGGCCTTGAAGCACTGGGCGAACTGAAGCGCGTGCGCGAAAACGTCTCGCCTGTCCTGGAGATGACCGCATTGAGTGACCGCGTGCTGCGGGCAGGCGGGCCAGCGCTGCTCTTCGAGACACCCAGTGGCCACACGATCCCGGCCTTGACCAATCTTTTCGGCACGACACGCCGCGTGGCGCTGGGCATGGGCGCGCAATCGCTCGCTGAGCTGCGCGACGTGGGGCGTGTGCTCGCCAATCTGAAAGAGCCAGAGCCCCCCAAAGGCCTGAAGGACGCAGGCAAACTCCTGCAAATGGCGAAGGCGCTGTGGGACATGAAACCCAGCGTGCAACGCAAGGCACCTTGCCAGGAAGAGTGTTTCGACGGCGTCGACATCGACCTCGCGCGCCTGCCCATCCAGCACTGCTGGCCGGAGGATGCAGCGCCGCTGATCACCTGGGGTCTCGTCGTCACCCGCGGCCCCACCCGCACCCGTCAGAACCTCGGCATCTACCGGCAGCAGCTCATTGGCCCCCGTCAGGTCATCATGCGCTGGCTGGCTCACCGGGGCGGTGCGTTGGATTTCCGGGACTTTGCGCTGGCCAACCCCGGCCAGCCGTTTCCGATGGTTGTGGCGCTGGGTGCCGACCCGGCCACCATCCTGGGGGCCGTCACGCCAGTGCCCGACAGCCTGTCGGAGTACCAGTTTGCCGGGCTGCTTCGTGGTTCAAGGACAGAGCTGGTGAACACGGGGGTGGGGCACGGCTTGGCCCTTCAGGTGCCGGCCTCGGCGGAGATCGTGCTTGAGGGCCACATCCTGACAGCCGTGCCCGGCTTCACGGGCGCCAGCGAGCATGGCGTGCCCTTGAAAGAGAAGGGCGGCTATCTGCACGCGCTGGAGGGGCCGTTTGGTGATCACACGGGTTACTACAACGAGCAGGACTGGTTTCCCGTCTTCGAGATCACCCGCCAGACGCAACGTCGCGCCCCGATCTACCACTCCACGTACACGGGCAAGCCGCCCGACGAGCCCGCCATCCTGGGCGTGGCACTCAACGAAGTCTTCGTGCCCATCCTGCAGAAGCAGTTCCCGGAAATTGTGGATTTCTATCTGCCGCCCGAGGGCTGCAGTTACCGGATGGCGGTCGTGTCCATCAAGAAAGCCTACCCAGGCCATGCCAAGCGCCTGATGTTCGGCATCTGGAGTTTCCTGCGCCAGTTCATGTACACCAAGTTCATCGTCGTCGTGGATGACGACATCGACACCCGCAACTGGCAGGAAGTGATCTGGGCCATCACCACCCGCATGGACCCGGTGCGTGACACCACATTGGTGGACAGCACGCCCATCGATTACCTGGATTTCGCCTCGCCCGTGAGCGGTCTGGGCGGCAAGATGGGGCTGGATGCCACGAACAAGTGGCCGGGTGAAACCAGCCGGGAGTGGGGCCGCGGCATCAGCCTGCCGGCTGAGGTGACGGCCCGGGCCGAGGCCCTGTTCAACAAAATCTTCTTGAAAGCCTGACCCGCAGCCCCTATTGTTCCAATGCCTTTTCAGGCATTTCCTCTGGCGCAATCTTTGCGCGCCAGGAGCCCTGCGGCAGATGGCCGTGGAGCCCCAAGGTGGCATGGCCACCCACCCCGCCCGGCTGCAAAGCCCGGCGGGGTTTCTGCTTTTTGGATCGCGTCAGCGGCCCGCCCACCAGGCCAGCGTCTCGTAGACGACGTAACGCACCCGCGCGAAGCCTTCGACCGACGGGCACCAATCGTCGAAGCCGGACAAGGCATCCGTCCGGCTGCCCACCGGGGCAGGTCGCACGTGCATCCCCAGGCGAGCCGCCTCGGCGTCGAAGGCGCGCAGCGCGCGGCGCATGTGGGTGTCATGCGTCACCAGGATCACCTCCTTCACGCCGGCAGCCGCCAGCATCGGCAGGGTCTGTGCGGCGTTCTCGCGCGTGTCGCGGGACTGGCTTTCGGCCCAGCGCAACGGCAGGCCGTAGTCCGCAGCGGCCACCCGAGCGACTGCCACGGCTTCAGGCTGGCGCAATTGGGTCGCCGTCCAGCCGATGCCGCCTGAAAAGCCCAAGGGCCAACCGCTGCGACGGGCCAGCCAGACGCCGTAGGCCAGCCTTTCCGCCGTGATCGTGCTCGGGGCGCCCGCCCCAAACTCGGGCACGTGCCGCCGCACGCCGCCCCCCAACACCAGGATCGCCCCGTCCGTGCGCCCCCGCAGGGCATCGACCTGTGCCGGCGGGAGCACCGCAGGCAGGCCGACAGCACGGCTCAGCAACTCGCCCACGGCTTCGGTGCCAGACAACCAGACGCCCGCCAGAGCGACGGCCAGCAGGGTCGCCCCGCGCCGCTCCCCACCACGTTTCAGGCGCCAACCTCCCCACGCCGCAAGAAGCAAAAACGGCGCTGGCGGCAGGACAGTCGCGAGCAGCAGGGTCTTGAAACCGGAATAGTCGAGCGCAATCACCTGAGCATCATCGCTGACGCCAATAATGCGACCGCCGTGATCCTCCGTTCTCCGTTCCACCGCCGCACACTGGCCCGCACCGCCTGCTGGATGCTCGCAGCCCTGGCCGTGGGGGTCGCCGCCGTGCTGACGTTGGCGACGGTGCTGTTGCCCGGCTGGCTCGAAGGCCGAGGTGCGCAGTGGGCCAGCGAGGCCCTGGGGCGGCAGGTGCGGGTGCAGACTGTGCAGGTCCAGCCCTGGCGATTTGCCATCGTGATGGAGGGCGTGAGCATTGCTGGCACCGGAGCCGGCCAGCCGCCACTGCTCCAGGTGCAGCGGCTGGATGCTGCGCTGTCGCTGCGATCGCTGCTGCGCGGGCGGCCTGTTGTCGAGTCGCTCACGGTCCGTCAGCCGGCGCTGTACCTCGCGCGCACAGCAGTGGGGCGGTACGACGTGGACGACCTCGTCGAGCGCTTCACTGCCCAACCCGGATCAGCCCCGGCAGCCGACGACACCGCCCCCGGGTTTGCGGTTCACAACGTCGAATTGACGGGAGGCAGCTTGTTGTTCGACGACCGCCCGGTGCAACGCCGCCACGAGCTCCGCGGCCTGCGTCTGGCCTTGCCTTTCCTGTCCACGCTGTCGAGTGATGTCGCCGTCAAAGTGACGCCCCAGCTGAGCGGCACATTGGACGGTGTGGCGTTTGACAGCCGCGCCGAAGCAGCGCCCTTTGCCAGTGATGCCGGCGCCCGGCTGACCTTGAAGTTCGTCGGGCTGGAGCTGGCCCCCTTCGGTGCTTATGCGCCTCCTGCCATGCCCGCACGATTGAGCCAGGGCCGCCTCGATGTGAACCTGGCGCTGGATTTCGCCGCCCATGCCAAGCAGCCTGTCAGTGCCAGGCTCACTGGCATGGTCGAACTGCACGACGCCGTGTTCACCCAGCCCGACGGCCGGCCACTGCTCAGCTTCAAGCGGCTGCAGGTGCCGCTGATGGACGTGCAGCCGTTGCGGCATCAGCTCGGCTTCGGTCGCATCGTGCTGGAGTCCCCCACGGCGGGGTTGCCCCATCTGGTCCGGCTGCCTGCGCCACCCGATGGTCCGGTCGTAGCACCCGCCATGTCCTGGCAGGTGAGCACCCAAGGCGTGGACGTCCTGGAGGGGACGTTCGATGCGGACGGCCTCGTGTTCAACGGCATGCAGTTCCGGCTGGCGGCTGCCGCCTGGCCGCTGAAGACGCCGACCCAGCTCGACGCAAGCCTGCGCCTCGACCAATCCACGCTCACCGCCCGGGCCCGTTTGACGCCGGAGCTGCTGCAGGTGGACGCCACGGTGAGCAACTTGCAGGTCGGCCGCCTGGCCGCCTGGCTGCCCCTCCCGGTGGGCGCGCGGCTGCAGGCCGGGGTGTCGACCCGCGGGGTGCTGCGCGTGACAGACCCCTTGGCGGCCGGCAGCACGGGCCGCGTGCAGCTGGCGCTCATGGACCTGCAATTGCGTGACCTGCGGCTGGACCTGCCCGGTGCACCCGGGGTGCTGGCGCTGGCCGCCGGGCGGCTGGATCAAGCTGGCGTGGATCTGGCCGGTCGCAGCATCTCGCTCGGGGCGTTGACGCTGGAAGCGCCGCGCGCTGAACTCGCTCGCGACGTGCGAGGCCGGCTCAACCTGGCGACCTGGGCCCCTTCCGGCGGGACAAATGCCGCCGCGACACCGGTGAATCCGGCGCCGGCAACCGGCGCCGCCTGGTCGTTCCAGTGGACGAAGCTGACGGTGGAACGTGGTGCGATGCGCTGGCGCGATGCGGCCACACCTGCCGACGTCGCCCCGGTGGCTCTGGCGGTTGAGCCGTTGCGGCTGCAGGTGGGGGCATTGCGCTGGCCGGCGGCTGCACCCGTTCCCGTGCAGATGTCGGCGCAGCTGGCCCCGCTGGAGGTGGACGGCCGGCCAGCCCAGGCGGGCGCCGGCGGCCTGCAATGGACAGGCCAGCTGGGGCTGGCACCACTGGCGGCCGCAGGCCGTCTGCAAGCCCAGGCCCTGCCGCTGCAGTGGCTGAATGCGTACCTCGACCCCACGTGGGGGCTGCAGCTTCAACGGGCCGAGCTGGGCATGCGGGCGGACTTCGATGCCCGGCTGGCATCGCCAGGGGCCTGGGCGGCGAGCGTGCGTGGGGACATGCGGCTGGGGCCGCTGGCCTTGCTTCAGGCCCGCATGGCCGATGGCCGGCGTGTCGTGGGCGAAGACCTGCTGAGCTGGCAGCAACTGCAACTCGACGGCATCCAACTCGCCATGTCATCGGAGGCGCCACCGCGCGTTGCGGTGCGCGAAGCCCAGCTCGACGATGCCTACGCGCGGCTCATCATCAACGAGCAGGGCCGTCTCAACCTGAGAGACATCGGGCCCGCCGAAGCGGCGGCCAATGCGGCAGCAGTTTCCGCGCCGCGCCTGGAATTTGCGGTCGAGCGCGTGCGCGTGAACCGGGGGCTGCTGGACTTCAGCGACCGCTTCGTTCGCCCGAACTACAGCGCCCGCCTGAGCGAACTCCAGGGCTCACTGGGTGCCTTTTCCTCAGCCGGTGCGGCCATGGCACCGCTCACGCTGCGCGGCAGGATCGCCGGCACCGGCCGGCTCGAAATCGACGGGCAGATCAAGCCCGGGGCGCCGCTGGCGATGGATGTGGCGGCCAACGCGACGGACATCGAGCTCGCCCCGCTGTCGCCTTACGCAGCCAAGTACGCCGGGTACGCCATCGAGCAGGGCAAGCTGTCCACCCAGCTGCGCTACCAGGTGGCACCCGGGGGCCAGTTGGTGGCCAGCAACCAGATCATCCTGAACCAGCTGACCTTTGGCGAGCGCGTGGAGAGTGCGGACGCGACCACGCTGCCCGTGCGGTTCGCCGTGGCGCTGCTGAAAGACCGCGACGGTGTGATTGACGTGAACCTGCCCGTCAGTGGTTCGCTGAATGACCCCGAGTTCAGCGTGGGAGGGGTGGTCTGGAAGCTGGTGCTGAACCTGATCGGTAAGGCGCTGACCTCGCCGTTTGCACTGTTCAGTGGCCAGGAAAGCTCAGAGGAGGCGCAAGTGAGCTTCCATGCCGGCCGCACCGAGCTGGCTGCCGTCGACCCGCTCGACCGCATCGCCCGGCTGCTGGCCGACAAACCCGGCGTGCGCCTCACGCTGACCGGCTGGGCCAGCCAGGAGGTTGACGCGCAGTCCCTGTGCGAGCAAAAGCTGGCCGAATCGCTGAAGGCCGAGCACACAGCCACGCCAGAGACGGCACTCAAGCGCCTCTACGTGGCCAGCCCGCTGCCCAGCAAGCCGCGCAACGCGTTCGGTCTGCTCAAGGACCTGCCACCGGCTCAGATGCGAGGCTTTCTGCTCGGCGGTTGCGCCGTGGACGAGGAGGCTTTGCGCCAACTCGCCACCGCCCGCGCCACGGCCGTGCGAGACGCGCTGCTGGCGCGTGGCGCGCCGAACGTGCGGCTCTTCCTCGCCTCCCCCAAACTGTGTGGCCCGGCTTGCGACGCGGCTTGGCGCCCTCACGTCGAACTCACGCTCGGCGCCCACTGAAAGCTCCCCATGCCCACAACCAACCTCGAACGCATCACCCTGGCCGGCGGCTGCTTCTGGTGCCTGGAGGCCGTGTACGAACGGGTGCGCGGCGTGCACCATGTGGAAAACGGTTACTGCAACGGGCACCACCCCAACCCGAACTACGAGCAGGTGTGCAGCGGCAACACCGGGCATGCCGAAGCCGTGCGCATCGACTTCGACCCTGCCGTGGTTTCTTTGCGCGAGTTGCTGGAGGTGTTCTTCACCATCCATGACCCAGATCGGAAGAGCA